>CATWKM010000042.1:0-15257 GCA_958351385.1 uncultured Collinsella sp.
AGCCCCTGCCAGGCCCGCGAAGGGACCAGTTTTCCACTGCGTTGCCAGCGAAGCGCAAATCATGCCGCCCGCCGAGAAGCCCACGATGCACACGCGCTTGGGATCGACATGCCACTCGTCGGCGTTGGCGCGCACGGTAGCGACCATCTTGGCAAGGTCTGCCTGCGGGTGCGGAAAACTCACGTCACCCGTGCCACTCGTCACATAGTTGAGCACAAAGGCCTGGTAGCCGCGGTCCAAAAACGCAAACGCCACCGGATCCTGCTCGTGCGGAGCGATATGCGTAAACCCGCCTCCGCCGCAGATGATCACCGCGGGGCGGCGGCCATTGGGCTTGTCGGGCAGCGGCTCGGCACCCAGATACGTAAACGTCGCCGGATAATCCTCGGTCGGCTCCTCGCCCCACAGCGCATGGTTCTCAATAATCATAGGTGCTCCCTCCGTGCGATTCGTGCGCACTCGTTTTTCGCACCTTAGCGTACCCCACTTGAGCCCGCGGCGCAGAAACACCCCCGCAATAAGTTGGCCTTCAACTGATATATCACAAAATCGCTGTTCAGAGGTATCGTTGGACAGCGTAAAATAGGAGCGCTGACCGTGCTGGGAAACACGTACGAAACGTTTCCGGCAAACCACACGCGTGCAACATGCGCGCCTGATACGTTGGAGGCATCTATGGGTCTGCTCGATTCGCTCAAGTCCACGTTCACTTCGTCGGGCGAGGCGTCCGTTCCGCCCGCAGCAAGCTTCGCCACCCGCGAAGGCGTCATCTACGCTCCTGTCAACGGCGTGCTCGTCAATCTGAGTGAGGTTCCCGACGAGACCATCGCCTCGGGCATGCTCGGCCAGGGCTACGGCATCGAGCCCATTACCGGCACCATTTACGCCCCCGCTAACGGCCGTATCGGCGCCACCACCGTCACCAACCACTCCATCGGCATGATCACCGAGGACGGTCTTCGCGTGTTCATCCATGTTGGCCTGGGCACCGTGGAAATGAACGGCAAGGGTTTTGCCCGCTTTGTCGAGATGGGCGACACGGTCAAGGCAGGCCAGCCGCTCATCAGCTTCGATCGCGAGGCCATCAAGGCCGCCGGTCACGAGGACATCGTGACCGTCATCATCTCTGAGCTCGACCGCCTCAAGAGCATCGACCACGTCGGCGAGTCTGGCACGCTTATCGGCGGCAATCCGCTCGTCAAGCTTGGCGATCCGCTGCTGGTTGCCAAGACCAAGTAGCCAGGCCCCGCGCCACACAGCCAAAAGGCACCTCGTCAAGCGCCCGCGACCATTTGGCCGCGGGCGCTTTTCGTTTGAAAAACCATCCCGCCAATGCCTTATCTGTATAGCCCAAATGAGCCGAGCTGCTAGAATATCGAACTGTATGGATAACTATCATTCAACCGTTATGGGAGGATACGTGAACCGCACCAAAATCGCGCAGCTCTATGCCGATGCCGAGTCGCTCGGCGGCCAGACCGTCACCGTCGCCGGCTGGGTCAAGTCCGTCCGCGACATGAAGAACTTTGGCTTTGTCACGCTCAACGACGGCAGCTGTTTCCGCGACCTGCAAGTCGTCATGAACCGCGAGGCGCTCGACAACTACGACGAGATCGCCCATCAGAACGTCTCGGCCGCACTCATTTGCACCGGCACCGTCAAGCTGACGCCCGATGCGCCCCAGCCTTTCGAGCTTTCTGCCACTTCCATCGAGGTCGAGGGCGTCAGCGCCCCGGATTACCCGCTGCAGAAGAAGCGCGCGACCGTCGAGTTCCTGCGCACCCAGCAGCACCTGCGCCCGCGCACCAACCTGTTCCGCGCCGTGTTCCGCATCCGCTCTGTCGCGGCTGCAGCCATCCACCGCTTCTTCCAGGAGCAGGGCTTTGTCTACGTCAACACCCCCATCATCACCACGAGTGACTGCGAGGGCGCCGGCGAGATGTTCCGCGTGACCACGCTCGACCCCAAAAACCCGCCCCTCACCGAGTCCGGCGAGGTCGACTGGAGCCAGGACTTCTTTGGCAAGCATGCGAGCCTCACCGTGTCCGGCCAGCTCAATGCCGAGAACTTTGCCATGGCCTTTGGCGACGTGTATACCTTTGGCCCCACCTTCCGCGCCGAAAACTCCAACACCACGCGCCACGCCGCCGAGTTTTGGATGATCGAGCCCGAGATGGCCTTTGCCGATCTGAACGACTGCATGGATAACGCCGAGGCCATGCTCAAGTACGTCCTCAAGGACGTTATGGCCACCTGCCCCGACGAGCTCAACATGCTCAACAAGTTTGTGGACAAGGGCCTGCTCGAGCGCCTGGACCACGTGGCAAACTCAGACTTTGCCCGCGTTACCTACACCGAGGCCGTCGAGATCCTGGAGCAGGCCGTCGCCGCCGGTCACAAGTTTGACTATCCCGTGAGCTGGGGCATCGACCTGCAGACCGAGCATGAGCGCTTCCTGACCGAGGAGCACTTTAAGCGCCCGACCTTCGTAACCGACTACCCGGCCGAGATCAAGGCCTTCTATATGCGCATGAACGACGACGGCAAGACCGTCGCCGCCGCCGACTGCTTGGTGCCGGGCATCGGCGAGATCATCGGTGGCTCCCAGCGCGAGGAGCGCCTGGACCTGCTCGAGGCCCGCATCAAGGACCTGGGCATGAATCCCGAGCAGTACAAGTACTATCTGGACCTGCGCCGCTATGGTTCCTGCAAGCACGCCGGCTACGGCTTGGGCTTCGAGCGCCTGGTCATGTACCTGACCGGCGTGGGCAACATCCGCGACGTCCTGCCGCACCCGCGCACCGTGGGCAACGCCGACTTCTAATCGTCGGACGCTAGCTCGCGTCGCCACACGCCAACGCTCATCGCACAAGCGTCTCTCGACATCGGTCGAGAGACGCTTTTTTCAACGGTATCCGTCAAGCTTTTGGCAAGGTTTTGGTCAGTTAGGCAGGGTTGTTGAAAACTCGACCCGCCGTTTGCCGACGACTACCGACCGCCCAGAGCGCCCTGCGCCCCTGGGAAAACCCCGCGTCCTAGGCTCCATACCGTCTCCACCCAAAACGGAAAGGACGTGGGCACCATGACCGAAGCCGCTGTTGAAACCTACGAGACCACGACGAGGGGCGCCGCCTCGATGGCAGCCTATCGCGCCGTTCGTATCTTGCAACTATTAAGCGAAAACACTGGCGAGGACAAGGCCATGCTTTCCGATGAGTTGATCCGGCGCCTCGCCCATCCCGACGACCCCGCCTGCATGCCCATCTCGGCGGCGCGGCGCAGCATCTACACCGCCATCTCCGCACTTCGCCATGCCGGATATGAAATTGAATACAAACGCGGCGTGGGGTATCGGCTCTTGACCCGTCCGCTCACCGACGAAGAGATCATCCGGCTCCACGGCATGGTCATGCGCAACCGTTCTACGCCCATCGCCATCCGAAAAAGCATGGCGCAGCACTTAGTCGCCATGGCGAGTGCCGACGTTCGCGGCTACCTCGATGCACCCGAGCCCGCTCCAAGCGCGGGCAGCAAATCCACCAAGGCCCCGCGCACGCCCGTCAAGCGCATCGACACCTGCGAGCTCATCGAGCAGGCCATCGACCACGGAACCACGGTGAGTTTTGATATTTCGAGCGTCACGGCACGCGGAGAGGTCGAAGTGGCACGGATGACACTCCGGCCCTTTGCCATCAAGCAACGAGACGGCATCTCGTATTTGCTGGGAACGGTCTATGACACCCGAGGCGCCGATGACACGCTGCGTACCGTAGAGATTGGCCGCATGAGAAACGTCACCACGCGTCTCCTCGACGGCAAGAAGCTCTTCGCCGCCCTGGACGAGGACGACACCTCGTCAGCCGCATAGGACCCTTCGCCGCCCATTCGACTACCCGTACCGCCCATCCGATTCTGTATTAAAAAACCCGCCAGGTTATTGTAAAAATGGACATCCGCGCTACTATAGTTCCACTTGTACTTTGTTTGAGTGCAGTGTTTCCAGCCATTTCTATACTGGGGGTAACGATATGAAGGACATCACCATCAGCCGCAGGAGCCTTCTGGTCTCCGCCGGTCTGCTCGCACTGGCCCCGCTTGCCGGATGCGGCGGCAACTCTGGTTCCGGCTCCGCAGCCGCCGGTTCCGACTACACCATCGGCGTTCTGCAGCTCACCGAGCACTCCGCACTCGACGCCGCCAATGACGGCTTTGTCAAGGCCATCAAGAAGAGCGGCCTTAAGGTCAAGATCGATCAGAAGAACGCCCAGAACGACCAGTCCACGTGTAAGTCCATCGCCGACAAGTTTGTGGGCGACAACGTCGACCTGATCTACGCCATCGCCACGCCTGCCGCGCAGGCCGCCGCCGGCGCCACGGCCGATATCCCCATCGTGGGCTGCGCCATCACCGACTACGCCGCCTCCGGCCTGGTCCAGGACAACGACAAGCCCGGCACCAACGTCACCGGTGCCTCCGACCTCACCCCGGTCGCCGAGCAGCTCGAGATGATGCAGAAGGTCCTGCCCGACGTAAAGAAGGTCGGTCTGCTCTACTGCACCGCCGAGTCCAACTCCGACGTCCAAATCAAGGCCGCCAAGAAGGAACTCGGCAAGCTGGGCCTGGAGTACACCGACTTCACCGTCTCGAGCTCCAACGAGATCCAGTCCGTCGTCGAGTCCGCCGTGGGCAAGGTCGACGCGCTCTACTCCCCCACCGACAACACCATCGCCGCGGGCGCTTCGCAGGTGGGCCAGATCTGCAAGGAAAACAAGCTTCCCTACGTGACTGGCGAGGAGGGCATGTGCATGGCCGGTGGCCTGTTCACCCTCTCCATCAACTACGAGGATCTGGGCTACGCCGCGGGCGAGATGGCCGTCAAGATCCTGAAGGGCGAGGCCAAGGCCGAGGATATGCCGATCAAGCACCTCTCGAGCAAGGACCTGGTCGTCGTCAAGAATGACGAGATGGCCGAGGCACTGGGCATCGACCTTTCCGCTCTGGACGAGTAGCGCCCATGTGCGGCAACGCGGTTAGGGCCCGTGCTTGCGCCATAGCTGCGTTATTCAATATCTGAGCCATTGGGGCGGACGCCAAAGACCGGCGTTCGCCCTGCTTGTTCCAGATAAAACAAATGTCTGTCCGTCGCTCTCTTATACATTGTTACCGCTATTATGGAACATCACGTGTCCACCCTATCCTAGGAGGTATGAAGCATGCTCATTGCATTGCAGGGCGCCGTTTCGCAGGGCGTCCTCTGGGGCATTATGGTGCTTGGTGTGTTTATCACGTTCCGCCTGCTCGACATCCCCGATATGACCTGCGACGGCAGCTTTGCCCTCGGTGGCTGTGTCTGCGCCGTACTCATCGTCAACAATAACGTCGACCCCTTGCTCGCCGTGCTGGCCGGCATGTGCGCCGGCGCCATCGCGGGCGCCGTCACGGGCATCTTGACCACCGTCTTTGAGATTCCCGCAATCCTCGCCGGAATCCTGACGCAGATCAGTCTGTGGTCCATCAACCTGCGCATCATGGGCAAGTCCAACACGCCCATCCTTGCCAAGGGCACTATCTTCTCATCCGTCAGCAACATGACGGGCCTGCCGCAGTCCACTGTTGCCATTATCCTAGGCATTGTGCTGGCCGTGGCCATCGTCGCCATCCTGTACTGGTTCTTTGGCACCGAGATCGGCTCGGCGCTGCGTGCCACCGGCAACAACGAGTACATGATCCGCGCCCTGGGCGTTAACACCAACACCACCAAAATGATCGCCCTCGTGCTCTCCAACGCCCTCATTGGCCTTTCGGGTGCGCTCATCTGCCAGAGCCAGAAGTATGCCGACATTGGCATGGGCACCGGCGCCATCGTTATCGGTCTTGCCGCCATCGTCATCGGCGAGGTGCTCGGTCGCCTGCTGCCCGGCGGTCTCACGCAGTTCTCCGTCCGTCTGGCCTCCGCCGTCTTTGGCTCCGTGGTGTACTTCCTCATCCGCGCCATCGTGCTGCAGCTGGGCATGGACGCCAACGACATGAAACTGCTCTCTGCTGTGATTGTCGCCGTGGCCCTGTGCGTGCCCGTGGTTTGGGAGCGCTATAAGCTCCGCAGCTCCTACACGAAGGGAGATGAGGCAGATGCTTAAGCTCTCGCACGTCAAGAAGACCTTTAACAAGGGCACCGTCACCGAGAAGCGCGCGCTCACCGGCGTCGACCTTACCCTCAACGACGGCGACTTTGTAACTGTGATCGGCGGCAACGGCGCCGGCAAATCCACGCTGCTCAACATGATTGCCGGCGTATATCCGCTCGATTCGGGCGTTATCGAGCTCGACGGCACCGACATCTCGCGCCTGAGCGAGTCGCAGCGCGCCAAGTACCTGGGCCGCGTGTTCCAGGATCCCATGCGCGGCACCGCAGCCGACATGCAGATTGCCGAGAACTTGGCCCTCGCCAAGCGTCGCGGCCAGCGTCGCGGCCTTTCGTGGGGCGTCACCAAGGCCGAGAAGGACGAGTACGTTGAGTTGCTCAAGCGCCTGGACCTTGGCCTGGACACGCGCCTCAACGCCAAGGTCGGCCTGCTTTCGGGTGGCCAGCGCCAGGCACTCACGCTGCTCATGGCCACGCTCACCAAGCCGCGCTTGCTGCTGCTCGACGAGCACACCGCGGCACTCGACCCCAAGACCGCCTCTAAGGTGCTCAATCTGACCGAGGAGATTGTCGACGAGAACCACCTGACCACGCTCATGGTCACGCACAACATGAATGACGCCATCCGTCTGGGCAATCGCCTGATCATGATGCACGAGGGCCACGTTATCTACGACGTGGCGGGCGACGAGAAGAAGTCGCTCACCGTCGCCGACCTGCTGCAGAAGTTCGAGGAGGTCTCGGGCGGCGAGCTCGCCAACGACCGCATGCTGCTGAGCTAAAACCTGCCAATAAGGGACAGGTTTATTTTGGCAGGTTTTATCTGCGCAAACGTCAAAACCGCCGCAAAGGAACAGATACCTTTGCGACGGTTTTCGCATATCATGTCGATAATCCAGCGTCAGCAGGAACCACTGGTTAAGAACTAAGGAAACTGCCATGAGAAGACTCCTTCCCCGTCTTGCTTGACCGCCGCACTCCTTGCCGGCGTGCTCGCCGGCGGCCCAGCTTACGCCACCGCGGCCACCCCATCTCAAGTTATCGGCCCGTCCGATGTGATCGGACGGGCTTTTTGGTGGGTATCATGGTTGAATGATCATTAGGAGGTTTTCCCTACATGGAATTGTTTGAACCGATTCTTCATTTCTTTGAGCAGCGCTGGGTCCACAACATCATCTGGGCCGTCATCTTGGTAATAGTCACTGCCATCGCCGCCAAGGTGGCATCCAAGACCCTGCGCCACCTACTCAACCGAGACGACAACCCGCTTCCCGCATCGAGCATCTTCATCAACATCGCGCGTGCCGTCATTTGGATGATCGGCGGCAGCTTTATCCTCGACAACTGCTTTGGCATTAACGCAAACGCGCTCGTCGCCGCTCTTGGCGTCGGCGGCATCGCCATCTCGCTCGGCTTTCAGGACACGCTATCAAACCTTATCGGCGGCATGCAAGTGACCTTTATGGGCATCATCAAGCCCGGCGACAATATCGAGGTCGGCGGCGTGTCGGGCGTGGTCCAGGACATCACTTGGCGCCACACGACCATCGAGGACGCCTGCGGACAGACCATCATCGTCCCCAACTCCAACATCTCCAAGAACACACTCGTGCACCTCATGCCCTTTGGACGCGTTGTCGTTCCCGTCGCGGTGAAGGACACGTCAAAGTGGGACTCGCTCGATGCGCTGGCAGACGAGCTCGCCTGTGCCACCAAGGTCGCCGTTTCACCCATCTCGGGCTTTGACAAGGAACCCTACGTGCTCTTTAGCGAGATCGGCGACTTTGGCATTAAGGGTAAGATCATCTTTATCGTCAGTGACGACAGCACCACCTTTACGGCAGCCGACGCCTGCATCCGCGCCATCGCCCCCATCATCGCCTAAAACCACCGCAAAGGGGACAGGCACCTTTGTGGTGGTTTCGCATCGTGGTACCATGGTTCATATCGTTGTTTAAACGACTAAGGGAGTAGACACCATGGAAGAGGCCTATCGTCAAGCGCGCAAGCGCGGCGAACAGGAACGCCGTCGCGCCATCAGCCAAAGCGAGCATCCATATCTTACGGACCTCGACAGCTTGGTCGCCCAGCTTCCCTGCGGGCAGCGCGAGAACATCGGCCTGCGGGACATTCCGCTCGAAATGGTCGTCGGCACGGTTACCAAAGGTCGCCAGTCCGCCTTTTCGTGTAACTTTATGCCGCTGCTCCCCTGGAATACCGAATTCGCCCGCAAATGGTCCAACCTCTACGATATCCAAATCTCCGAGGGCTACCGCGACCCCATCATCGTCACCGAGTTCATGCACCGCTTTTACGTCCAAGAGGGCAACAAGCGTGTCAGCGTCCTCAAATTCCTTGACGCTCCGACGGTCTCGGCCAAGGTGACGCGTCTGTACCCCGGTAAGTGGGATTCCGTCGAGAGCCGCCTGTACGGTGAGTTTTGCGCCTTTTGGTACGTATGCCCCCTGTACGAGATTGAGTTTTCGCGCGAGGGCAGCTACGAGATGCTTGCCAAAATGCTCGGCCAAGATCTTGTCGAAAAATGGCCTCAAAAGAAGGTCGACTACCTACGTCACACCTTCCTGCTCTTTAAGCGCGCCTATCTTCGCGCAGGCGGCGACCACCTGGACATTACGCCCGCCGACGCCATGCTCGTCTACCTCAACGTGTACAACCAAGACCGTCTACTGGATACGCCGACGGACATCGTCGTAAACCGCCTGTGCAAGATTTGGCGCGAGCTGGTCATTGCCGGCAAAAATGACGAGGACAAGGTCGATCTTGTCGAAGCGCCGAGCGTCGATGAGCAAGAGACACCCGCCAAGTCCACCTCCGGCGTGCTCAACTTCTTTATGGGCAAGACCGTCTATTCGGCGGCCAACCCCCTGCGCATCGCCTTTATCCATGAGTTCCCCTGTGCGACGTCGAGCTGGGACAGCCTGCACGACCAAGGACGTCAGTATCTCGATGAGCACTTTGGCGGTATCGTGCGCACCGAGGCGTTCGAGGACTGTCACGATCCGGACGTGTTCTACGCCGCCGTGGAAACGGCTGTCAAACATGGAGCAAACGTCATCTTCTCGACCTCGCACCGCCTGATGGAATACACGCTCAGGGCTGCGGTTGAGTATCCCCAGGTTCGGTTCCTTAACTGCTCTATCGGCCTTCCCCACCAAAGCGTCCGATCGTACTTTGGCAAGATGTACGAGGCCAAGTTTCTCCTGGGCGCCCTTGCCGCCAGCATGGCGGACAACCACCGCATCGGTTATCACGCGTCAGTCTTCGCCTCGGGCGCACTCAGCGAGATCAACGCCTTTGCGATTGGCGCCTCGCTGCTCGACCCCCGTGCGCAAATTATCCTGACCTGGGGCGATGTGCCCGCCGGAGGCCTTGCCGAGGCCATGTGCCGCGAAGGCGTGAGCGTCATGACCGGCGCCGATATGTCCAAGTCTCTCGAGGACCCCACCGCCTACGGGCTTCACCGTCTGGTAAACGGCAAGGAAGTTACCGGTATTGCTATGCCGGTATGGAACTGGGGCCGTTACTACGAACTCATCGTACGCAGCCTACTGCACGGCACATGGGACGAGACCGCCGATGACCAGCAGGTGCGCGCCGTCAATTACTGGTACGGTATGAGCTCCGGCGTCATCGATATTCGCTACGCTCCGGGCCTACCCTATCAGACGCGTAAACTTGTGCAGCTGCTTCGCAACGGCATTGTCGAGGGCTCCATCAACCCATTTGGCGGCGAGCTCCACAGCCAGGACGGCGTGGTTCAGATTGAGGGCTTCCCTCCCCTGCCGAGTACGCAGATTGTCGAGATGAACTGGCTGGCTGACAACGTTATAGGCTCGATTCCGCAGCTCGATAACGAGCCGGAGGTCCGTGCCCTATGAATATCCTAGCCATTGCCGATGTAGAGGAGCGCTGCCTGTGGGAATGTTTTCGCAAGGAGCGCTTTGAGGACGTTGACCTGATTCTATCCGCAGGCGACCTGGATCCGGACTATCTTGAGTTTTTGGTCACTGTCATCAACAAACCGCTTGTGTACGTTCGTGGCAACCACGACGACCGCTACGCGCGCCATGCACCGGGCGGGTGCATTTGTGTTGAGGACAGCGTATATGTGTACCGAGGTATTCGCATTGCGGGTCTGGGCGGTTCCATGCGCTACCGCGACGGCGCGAACATGTATACCGAGCGCGAGATGGCAAAACGCATGCGCAAGCTATCGCGAAAAATCGCACTGGTAGACGGATGCGATATTCTACTTACCCATGCACCCGTCGCAGGCATGGGCGACCTGGACGACCTGCCGCATCGAGGATTCGAGTGCTTTAATGCGGCTCTTGAGTCTTGGGGTCCCGACTATATGATTCACGGGCATGTGCACCAAAGCTACGGCCCCAACTTTCAACGCGAGCGCCAACACCCATGCGGAACGAAGATTGTCAACGCCTGCGGCTATACCAAGATCGAAATTGACGAGGCGCGCTACCCCACGCGCGGTTGGAAGGCCGCTTGGCTCAACTCGCAAACCATGCGCCGCGAGCTCAAACGCCACGAAGCAATCGAGTCTTCAACCGCCAGAACCCCCTGGTAACTGCCAACAACCACCACGAAGGGGATAGGCACCTTTATGGTGGTTTTGCTGACTCGTCCGACCTGTCCATCACGGTGCTTGTGTAATTAACGAGAACACTCATTGTTTTGTAAGGACGGCGCTCACGTGCCGTCTTTTTTTGTCAACTTATGCAGTCTCGACCGTGTTGTATGTAGAGGGACCTCGCGAGACGCCTTCCCTATATCCACCACGACCAATTGGAGGTGACACTATGCCTGCACGCCGTAACCGCAATAGCACGCTCCGATGCGATGCCGATCAGATCGAGCGGGAAGCAAAGCGCTTGGTCGACACGTATTCCGACCTCATCCTTCGATTGTGCTATTCGGCCCTTGGATCCGCTGACGACGCTCAAGACATCTGCCAGGACACGCTGATCAAGATTCTCCAACGCACTCAACCGTTCGACTCGCTCGAACACGAACGTGCTTGGGTGATCCGAGTCGCACTGAACGCATGTCGCGATATCGGCCGTACGCACGCGAATCACCCGGTTGTCGACCTCGATTCGCTCCCCGATTTCTGCGCACCCGTAACACATACCGAGCAAGAATTCGCGCAACGCGACTGCGCCATTCTTTCCGCTGTCACGGCCCTGCCTCAAGCACAACGCATCGCCATCTTTTTGCACTACTACGCAGGCATGAGCATCAGGGAAATCGCAGACGCCGTTCACGCGACGCCAGCTGCAACCGCCCAGCACCTTAGCCGCGGACGTGCGTCACTTCGGCTTTCCTTGAAAGGAGACCACAATGACTACGAATTCGAATGACTATCGCCACGCCCTGGAGCACATTTCGTTTACCGATAATGCGAAGCAGCACATGGCAAACTCGATTGCTCAGTCCGTCGCCTCGAGCGATGCGGCGACCGCTCAAAGCAACTTTAATGGCACGCGACGCAAGCCGCGCATCGCCCGCCATCCCGTAAGAACAGTCGCTCGCATTGCCGCTGTAACGGCAGTCCTCGCTATCGTCATTGGAGGCGCTGGCACGGCTATGGCAACAGGCGTCCTGCCGCTTCCTTCTGACATGCTTTCCGACATCTTTGACGGACCTGCTTCTCAAACCGAGATCATCGACCGTATTGGCCGGCCCGTCGGTGCTAGCTGCTCCAACAACGGAGTCACCGTGACCGCCGACGCCATCATGGGCGACAAGGATATGGTTACCATCGCCTATACGCTTACGTTCGACGATCCCGCTGCCCTGAAAAAGCTTTCCGAGCCGGGCGAGAACGGAACTATCGCCGGAAGTGTCGATGGAAACGTATACGTTGATGGCGAGCATGGCGGCCAAGGCCAATCATGGCTCATTGACAAGAACCCCAATGACTCCAGCATTCAATACTTTGCACAGTTCAGCGTTGAATCACCCGGCCTTATGGGCAGGACCGTCCGCACGCATATCAACTCTCTCGTTGTGCCACGTGCTGGCAAAGAGCTTCCCGAGTATAAGAAAATACTTACGGGCCCATGGGATCTTAAGTTCCAGCTGAATTACGAAGATACATCCGTTACGATTCCCGCGCCCAAATCGGTCAACTTTAACGGCACCAAGGCGACGATTCAAGAGGCCACCGTATCCTGCGTTGGCGTTTCAGTCCGCTACAACATAGATCGTTCCATCGAACACGACAACAACAGCGGCAAGATGTCTCAAAACATGGAGGAGTCTATGGATGCCGTTGGCAACATACCCCTCATCGTGACGTTCAAAGACGGTCATGTTGAGGACGCAACCAGCCACAGCGGCTATTTCGCAAATAAACTGGATAACGGCACCACTGATGTCCACAAGACCTGGCCGTTCTCGCAAGTTTGTGACACAGACAAGATTGCAAGCGTACAAATTGGCGATACGGTCATTCCCATGAATTCGTAACGCTACGCGGCTCGTATATGCACCCGGTTCCGCACTTCGCGTCTAAAGATGCGCTGTCATCGAGCAGCGTGAGCGCAAGGCCGCCCGTATGGTCGGCTGGGAACACCTCGTTGCGCTAAAAACCACCACGAAGGGGACTGTCCCCTTCGTGGTGGTTTCGTTGACTCAAAAGCAAGAGACCCGGTCTTGCACGAGGCAGAACCGGGTCTCTTTAGCAATGCTTGCTTTGCTCAGGCAGTAACTGTTAGTTACTCAGCCAGGAAGTCGCGCTGGATAGCGGGATCGACCTTGACGCCAGGGCCCATGGTGGAAGACACGGAGATGGACTTGACGTACTTGCCCTTAGCAGAAGAGGGCTTGACGCGCAGGATCTCGGTGTACAGGGCAGCGTAGTTCTCGACGAGCTGCTGCTCAGAGAAGGACTTCTTGCCCAGGGGCACGTGGCAGATGCCGTAGCGGTCGGCGCGGTACTCAACGCGGCCAGCCTTGAGCTCGGAGACCATCTTGGCGACGTCCATGGTCACGGTGCCGAGCTTGGGGTTCGGCATGAGGCCACGGGGACCAAGGATCTTACCGATGCGGCCAACCTTGGCCATCATGTTCGGCGTAGCGATAGCGGCGTCGAAGTTGATCTCGCCCTTCTGGATCTGGGCGACGAGCTCGTCGGAACCGATGATGTCGGCGCCGGCAGCTTCGGCCTCGCGGGCCTTCTCGCCCTCGGCGAAGACAGCAACACGAACGGTCTTGCCGGTGCCGTGAGGCAGGGAGATAGAACCACGGATGTTCTGGTCAGCCTTACGAGTATCGATGCCCAGACGGAAGTGGGCCTCGACGGTCTCGTCGAACTTGGCGGTGTCGAGCTCCTTGATGAGCTTGGCAGCCTGAAGGGGGGTGTAGAGCGTGGCGCGGTCGATCTTCTCGGCAGCGGCGTTATAGCTCTTACCATGCTTAGCCATGTGCATTACCTCCTGTGGTTAAACGGGCGTGAGCCCTCCCACATCGTATCGTGTGCCCTATTGCACACATATAACGGGCGCCCCGGTCGGAGCACCCGTCATTACCTAAAGAAATCGCTACTCAGCGATGGTGACGCCCATGGAGCGGGCGGTACCGGCGATGATCTTCTTAGCGGCGTCAATGTCGTTGGCATTGAGGTCCGGCATCTTGATCTCGGCGATCTTGGTGAGCTGCTCCTGGGAGAGCTGACCGACCTTATCGGCCTGGGGCTTAGCGGAACCAGACTTGAGGTTCAGCTCCTTCTTGATGAGGTGAGCCGCCGGCGGGGTCTTGGTGATGAAGGAGAAGGACTTATCCTCGTAGACAGAAATCTCAACGGGGATGATATCGCCCTTCTTGTCCTGCGTCTCGGCGTTAAAGGCCTGGCAGAACTGCATGATGTTCACGCCAGCAGCGCCCAGGGCGGGGCCGACGGGAGGAGCGGGGTTAGCTGCACCAGCAGGAATCTGGAGCTTAATGACGTTGGCAACCTTCTTCTCAGCCATGGTCATTCCTTTCGAATCACGAGTGTGAAGTACTTGCTATATCGTAAGCACGCACGTGTTAGAAGCACTCCTGAGATGAGCAGTCACAGAAGAAGCACGCTCGCGCGAACGGACAAAAACTTAAGCGATGACAGCGACCTGGTTAAAGTCGAGCTCGACCGGCGTCTCGCGGCCAAAGATCATCAGCGTGACCTTGAGCTTGCCAGCCTCGGTGTTAACCTCGGAGACCTTGCCATCAAAGTCGGTAAGCGGGCCATCGGTGACGCGGACGGACGTGCCGACCTGAATATCAACCGAGGTGCGCTTGGGCGAATCGCCCTTACCGGGACGACGAGTCATCTTATTGTACTCGTCACGGGAAAGCGGAGCGGGCTTGCCGTTGCCGCCTAGGAAACCGGTGACGCCGGGCGTGTTGCGAACACACGTCCAGGCATCGTCATCCATCTCCATGCGGACCAGAACATAACCCGGGAAGATCTTGGAATCCTTGGTCTCGCGCTTGCCACCCTCTTTAATCTCGGTGACGCGCTCCATAGGAATCTCGATATCAAAGATACGGTCCTGCATGCCCATAGTCTCGATGCGGTGCTCGAGATCGGACTTAACACGGTTCTCGTATCCAGAGTAAGTGTGAACGACGTACCAACGCTTAGACATGGTTTAGCCCCTCAATCCAGAGAACAGAGCAAGAGCCTCGCCAAAGCCAGCATCGAGCAGAGCGATGACGACGCCGACGACGATCAGAGAAGCGCAAACGACGACCGAGTAGTTCACGAGCTCCTTCTTATCGGGCCACGTGACACGCTTCATCTCGGACTTGACCGAAGCGAAATACTTCTTGGTGCGGGCGAAGAAACCAGGCTTCTCGTTCTTCTTGGACTTCGCAGCCTTCTCGTTCTTCTTGGCAACGGCCTTCTTGGCCTCAACCTTGGAGTTGGCGGCAGCGTTGTTGGCAGGTGCCGGCTGCTGTGCCTTCTTCTTGTTCTTCTTGTTGGCCATTTGGGTTACCTCCGCGCAATGCGCTTATACATGAGTAAACCGTAAGCCCCCAAGTGGGAGCTTACGGAATAATGACTGGCACGCCAGGAAGGACTCGAACCCTC
>CATWKM010000043.1:0-14407 GCA_958351385.1 uncultured Collinsella sp.
GGTTTAAAACCGGGCTCGAACAAACACGCCTATTGACAATGGCTTTCTCATATTAAAGGGCATGACCTCGGCAGAAAGCAGCACCCTACTTGCCTACGGTCATGCCCTAAAGTGACACCCGAATATATGTGCAATTGAATAACGAACGGAATCCGGATGGCCATGCTCCCCAAAGGGATAACAACCCATCACATGTATTTATAGGCCCACCCGAGATGAACGTCAAGTGTAAATTTGCGTAATCCGCACCCTTGATTGGCAACTTCATCCGCGTAATCCGCACCCCCGACTGATTCTGAGTTGCGGTGAAATAGTTCCTGATGGAGCCAGCTGGGCCGTAAAACAGGAACTATTTCACCGCAAGTTATGGGGAGACTGGGCGTGCGGACGGCCCTGGTGAGCTAGAGGTTGTAGGTGACCACCTGGGACTCGGCGGGGTTGGAGGGATCGGACTGCTCCACGCGGACGAACTTGACCGTCACCGTCTTAAAGCCCGCCTTGTGCAGAACATCCGAATAGACGCGCGCCTGCAGGGCGTGCTTCTCGAACAGCTGGTCGGGTGTCTCATCCGGCGTGCCACCCGTCTTGTAGTCGATGGCCAGTGCGCGTGACGGATCGGCCGGGTCGGTCGCCAGTGCATCGATGGCGCCCTCGGCATATGCACCGTAGCGGGCGATGTCCTCGTCCTCGCAGCCCAGCGAGAAGAACGGCACCTCGGCGCGAACGCACGGCCACGCGAGCAGGTCGGCACGAGCAGCCGACTTGAGCCAGCGGTCCAGGGCAACGTCGAAGCGTTCGCGCTGCTCCGGCGTCAGGCACCACAGGCGCGCCAGCGCATCGGCACGCTCAGCGGGCAGCGCATCGGCACCCATCTCGATCAGCCACTGGCAGGCGGCATGGAACGCCGAGCCCAGCGCCATGGGGTTGCCGGCGGGCTCAACGGCGGCCACGTCTGCATCGGCCATCTCCGAGCCATCCGACTCCGCATCATCGCCGGACTCGTCCATGGGCACACGCGCCTCGGCGGCACGGTCTTCTGTCTCGGCATGGAGCGCCGCGGCGATTGACGAGTAGCTATACGAGTCACGCGCCGGGAACGGACAGGCGCCCATGCGCACGCCCACTGCCTGGGGATACACAAGCTCAAACGAATCGGGCTCGGGGTCGGCAGGACCGGGCACAGTTGAGTGCGCAGCATTATCAGCAACATCGACATCGCCGCGAACAAGCCTACCCTCGGCATCCAGCGAAGCGTTAGCCTCAAACGCCTGCTCGCCAAAGGTAAAGTCCGCCAGCGAGATGAGCTCGTAATCGCCCGGCTTGGAGTTGTCGAACACCAAACGGTCGCTATCGAGCTGCGGCATGTCCAGACTGTCGGTCGGCAGGATGCGACGCAGCACGTCGTAGGTCAGATCGGTCTCGGCATCGAAGGTCGGCGCACACACCTTGCCGCGGCTCACGCCGGCATCCATCGCCAGAATGACCAACTCGCGCGCTCGCGTCATGGCGACGTAGAGCAAGCGGGCCCGCTCCTCGAGCGAGAGCCGCAGGTCATCGTTGCGCAGGCGAACGAATGCCTCGGCGGGAGAACCTGTCGCGCAGACATCCTCCATGAGCTCCGGCGACAGCCACAGCGACGTGCCCTTGCCCTTAAACGCATGCTCAAACTGCTTTTTGACGTCGTCGCCCTTCACAAAGGTTCCGTCGGCGAGCTTAACGCCGTCGAAGCGTGCCGGCAGCGCCACGACCTGCGCCCCGCCGTCGACGCGACCCATCTGTGCCGCACCGGACGATTTGCGCACGCCAAAACACTCGGCGACCGCCACGACCGGATATTCCAGACCCTTGGAGGCGTGCACCGTCATGATGCGTACCGCGCCGTCGCCCTCCTCGTTGAGGGCACCCGGGGCTTCCTTGCCCGCCAAAAAGCGGTCGAAGGCCAGCGCGATGGAACGCGGCGAGTTACCGAACTCGGCCTCGGCCTCAACCACAGCATCAAGCGCCTTGAGCACGTTGGCGGCGATGGCCTTGCCCTCGGGGCCACGCTGTGCCAGACGCACAAACCAACCGGAGGCGTTGACCACGTCGCGCGCGATGGCAGCGAACGAATCGCGGCCCACGCGACGAAGCGCATACCGCAGCACCTCGCGGGCGCGCGTCACGAGCGGCAAGTCTTGCAAACCCGGCACGTCGAAATCGCTCATGATGCCCGCGTCGATATTCCGGCGCGAGGTCTCCCCCGTCTCGCTATCGAGCTTGGTCGCCAGCGCCAGGAACTCCTGGGCGCCGAGCGCAAACATCGGCGAGGCGAGCAGCGGCATAAGGCCCTGCGCCGTATCGGCCGGGTTGGCGAGCGCGCAGACTAGGGCGCGCACCGTCTGCACCTCGGCTGCCTGGGCAAAGACCGAGCCACCCGCGATCACGCAGTCGAGCCCCTGGTCGCGGAAGGCCTGGGCGTAGACGTCGGCGTTGGTCATGCGGCCCAGTAGCAGCACCATGCCGCCCTGGGGCTGGCCCGCTTTAACGAGCGCTTGGAACCGCTCCGCAATCGCACGAGCTTTCGCCTGCGTTCGCTCCTGGGTGCTGCCGCCGGCAACGAGCAGCGCCTGGCGGCGCGAAGCCTTTGCCTTGAGCTTGTCCTCGCGATCGTCACTCGGCTCAAGGTCCAAGAACCCCTGCATCAAACCACCGGTATCGCCGTCAAAGACGCGTGCCACATAGCGCAGCACCTCGTCGTGGCTGCGGAAGTTGCGCACGAGCTTGACGAGCTCGCCGGCAGGGGCATCGGATGCGACGGAGGTCTCGGGCGCAGCAGAGGAGCCCACCTTGCGCTCCTGGCGACGGAACACCTCGACCTCTGCCCCACGAAAGCGATAGATGGACTGCTGCGCATCGCCCACGGTGCACAGCGCGCGCTCCCCCGCACCCGTCAGATAGCGAATCAAATCGACCTGCATCTGGTCGGTATCCTGGAACTCGTCGATCATGACCATCTTAAAGCGTCCCTCATAGGCCGCTCGAATGGCCGGGTAGTCGCGCAGCGCCTCGTATGCCATGCGGAGCAGGTCGTTATTATCGAGGGCGGACTGGGCAGCCTTCAGCGCGCGGTATTCCGCCTCCACAGCACGAGCAAGCCCCACCAGCGCATCGAGCGCCGGACCGCCGCAGGCAAGCACGATATTGATAAATGCATCGGCGGCCTCGGCCTTGAGCAGCTCCACCTGCTCCTTAGGAAACGCCTTGCTCGCCCGAGGCATGCTGCACGACATCATGAGTCGCGCCGCATCCTCCATGGTTTTGCCGCTCGCCTCAAACGCGTCGATGGCATCGAGTGCCACCTGCGCTTTCTCGGTCGCGGCCTTGCTCGCACCCAACGCCGCGCGATAGGCGTCGGCAAGCGCAGAGGTGTCGGCCTGGCCGCGCGCCACGCACACATCGTCCATGCCGCCCGGCAGCTGGCTCGATAGCTCCAGCAGGTCGCGCACCAGACCTTTGATGGTGGTACCGGCGCCAAACGGCCCGCCCTCGCCCGCCATGGGATACCAAGCGTAGAGGGCCTTAAGCGAGGCGGCGAGCTCAGGCGCGGCATCGGGCGCCGTCGCGCGCCCCAGCACATGCTCGACAGCCTGATCCATAAGCTCATCGGTATCGGTAAGCACCGTGAACTCGGGATCGATGCCCAGCTCCAACGCATGCGCGCGCAGGATGCGCGAACACATACCGTGAATGGTCGAGATCCAAGCGTCGTCGACGGTCAGGGCCTCCTCGTCCATACCCTCTTCGATAAGCGCGCGACGCACGCGGTCGCGAATCTCGGCCGCGGCATCTTTGGTAAAGGTAATGGCGAGCACCTGGTCCAGATGCTCAACGAACGGACCGGATTCGGGCGAGAGCGCGTAGACGATTCGGCGCGTGAGGGTAAAGGTCTTGCCCGAACCGGCACCCGCCGAGACAAACAGCGGACGGTCGAGCGTTTTGACGATCTGCAGCTGTTGCGGCATCAAAGTCGAAAGATCCATGGTCTACACGTCCCTCCTTACAAACGTTCCTTCGTGGTTATACGAGCAGCGCGCATGCGCGGCCTGAGCCGACGTCGGGTCGACGGCGGCAACGTCGCCTGCCTCGAGTTCGTGCAGGCGCTCGGCGATGCCGGCCTCCACGCGATCGAGCAGGGCGTCGAAGTCCATGCTGCCACCCTCGCCGGGAAAGCCCTTCTTAAGCCCCGGGATGCGGCCGTCACCACGCTCCTCCTCGAGCAGCTCGGCACTCGCGGCGCCGCGCAGCGCCGGTTTGCCGCCCTTGGTCGAAAAATAGAGCGCCGCACGGGCATCCAGATCCAGCGCCCGGCGCATGGCCTGCGCATAGATAAGCGTCTGGGTATGGGGCGGCAGCCACCGCGGGTCGTCGATGGCGGCCTCGCCCGATTCCTCGTCGCGCACCGTGGGGTCGGCGAGTTTAAACTCCTCAACGCCCGTGCGATGCTTGTAGTCGATTACCACGGCGCGATTCTCGGCATCCACATCCACGCGGTCGATGCGCCCGCCGAGCGGCCAGCCGGCATACTCGACCTGGAGCTCGTTGAACGCAAACTCCAGGTAGCGTGGGACAAAGGGGGCAAGTGCCTCGGACTCGTAGGCAAGCACGCCCTCCAACTGCGGCAAGATCTCGGCCACCTGGCGCTCCTCCACCGCAGAGAGCGGCACCAGCGGGCCCTCGGTACCGCGCTTGCCCGCATGCTCGGCCAAGGTCTCGTCAAAGACCTCGCGCAGCAGCTCCTTCGCGCGTGGCAGATTCATGGGCGTCACGCGCTCCATGCCCTCCTGGGGCAGACGGGCATGCAAGTGTTCCAGCACGTCGTGGACAAAGTTGCCCTTCTCCATATTGCCAAAGCCAGCGTCGATCGACTGGGGCTTCACGCGGTACGAGACGAACCAGCACAGCGGGCAGGTGGAATAGGCCTCAATCTGCGAGGCGGACGTCAGGCGCGGCACGAGTGGCGCGTCCTCGCCCTCGCCATCGCGACGACGCAGGACCAAATACGGCACGGCCTCGGCGCTCAGATGCTGAGGGGCTTCACAGGTCACGCGCTCGCGCTTGAGACCTTCGCCTGCCGCGGGATCGAAGTCCCTTACGATATCGCCCTCACCCACGCACTTCGCCTTGTCGGCGTCAGCGGCCTTAGCGTCGTCAGCGGCCTTGGCATCGTCAGCGGTCTTGTCGGCGTCAGCGGCCTTGTCGGCGTCAGCGGCCTTAGCAGCGTCAGCGGCCTCGGCGTGCGCCCGCAGCTCGGTCCACACGGCGGCTGGATAGCACTCGCGTGCCTGGCGATCGTGCGTCACGCGGGCAAGCGCAACCGGACCGCGTGCCGTCTGCATCGCGTGGCCAAAGCGCACGCGCAGCAAAGCCGCGGGCTCAAGCGTCACGCCCTCGCGACCAAGGCTCGCCGTCAGCGTGGCCAGCGGCCCCTCCTCGTGTGAGAGCGGATAGCTGTCCAGATCGACATCGGCAAACAGCACGGCATCGTAGCTGCCGGGGCGCAGGGCCGCCGCATCGGCAAGCGAAGCAAAGCGAACCTGGGCGCGTGGCGCACGGTCAACCTCGTAGGTCTCGTAATCGTAGGCGGCGCTACGCTTGTCCACCTTGGTTCGAATGTCATCGAGCACGGGCACGGTCGCGGCCTGCGACACGTCGAGCGCACGGGCGCCATTCATAAGGATGTCGATGACGTGGCGCAGCAGGGCCACCTCCGCCTGGCGACGGGCCTGACCGTCGAGACCGCCAAGTGCGCGATCGGGCAGTGCCTCGGCAACGGCAAGCATGGCCTTGAGCGCCGTCACGGGTTTGTCGCGCCACAGCGCCTGGAACACGTCCGAGATCACGCACGGCACGCTCTTAAACCAGTTCTCGTCGCTCGCCGCTTTACGCGCGCCCCTCACCTGGCCCTGCACGCTCTGCAGCAGGCTCTTGACGCCCGCAGTGGTCTTGCTGCGCGACAGTCGCATATTCTTGTCGAACGTGCGCGCGCTGGCGGCGTCGGCACCCGAAAGCGGGCTGTAAATCCAGTCGGTAAGCTCCGGAGCGGGCCACCACTCAGTCTTAGAAGCTGCCCCTTCGTCGGCGGCCTTCATACGCTCGATCAGGTTGGCGAGCGCCGTGAACTGCCTGCCCGCAATGGATTGGGAAAACGCCGTGAACTCGGCCGTCTCGGCAGCAACGTGGCGCGCCGCCAAACGAGCGGCAAGCTCGCCGAACAGCTGGGGTGCCCGGGCAGAAACAACGAGCACGCGTACGGGGTCGGCGGGTGTTGCAGCAACTTTATCGTCCTTGGACTCCTTGTGCGCTTTCACCAACTTATCGATGACGTCCGCATAAGCATGGGCACGGGCATGGGGGCCGGCGACCTCAATAAAGGCAGGCTGAGCAGCGGACTTGGAGGCAGTCTGGGGCGCGGCGGCGCCCTCCCCCAGCGGCGCGATCTCAAACAGCACACCGCGGACATCAAATGCCGCGGCAAGCTCCTCGCGCATCGCCGCCTGCTCGCAGGCAAGCAGTACGACGACCTCTCCCCCATTGTTCGCCACGGCAGACAGCAGCTCGAGCAGGCCGTGCGTAAACGACGTGATACCGCGCACGCATACGGCGCGGGTGCACGCCGGCAGGTTATCGGCCAGGGCATCGGCCATAATGTCAGCCGCCTCGCAGGGCTCGACCATATCTCGACGGTCCAAACCGCGCGCATAGGCGCACAAAAGTTCAAACACGCGAGCCTCGGCGTCGCTTTTGGGCTTGGGCTTGCAAACGTTGTCGCAGCAACGCTCGGTGCCTGTCCCTGCCACACCCGGCAGCACATCGCGAGCCATACGCGCGAGCATACGCACCGTGCCCTGGCTGCGCGAAAGCGGCTGCAGGTCGGCGTCGTCGAGGCGCGCTACCATGTCCGAAAACAGCATCTGGCGCTGCAGGTTGTCGACGAAACCGCGCCCGTCGCCCAAAAGCTCCCAAAGCGAGCGAAGCCACGATGTAGGCGTCTTGTAGTCAATACCCAGCGAAACGCCGGCTTCCGCCGCATCATGACGGCACAGGTCGAGCTCAGCAAACGTTGGCGCCAGCAGCACGGCACGCCCGTGGCGGGCAATAAGGTCGGCAAGCAGCGCCGCCTCGGCATCGCTCAAATCCGCGCCGGCGTTGGTGGTATAGATTCGAACAGGCATGGTCCTCCACTCAAACCGTTCGCAATATTCAATGTTTCCATCCTACCCGCCCGCGCGGACAGATTTGCCCCACGCCAACAGATTTGACCCCTTGGAGACGGAGGAAAATGGATCACCGAGGAGGTCAGTCTAACCCAGCGATCCGTTTTCCTCCGTCCCCAAAGGATCAAAAAACCGCCCCCGAAGGGACGGTTCTGCGCAATTCGTTTGTTGCCGCTGGCCTACTCGCCATCCTCCAGTTTGATGAGGATCTTGCGATAGCCGCCGTACTCGCCGTTGAGTGCCTTTGAAACGCGGCTCACCGTAGTGGACGAAGCGCCGGTGCGGGCCTGAACCTCAACATAAGGCTCGCCCTCATCCAGATAACGCGCAACCTGCAGACGCTGCGATAGATCGCAGATCTCGCGCGGCGTGCAGATATCGGTCAAAAACGCTTGGATATCCTTCTCGTCATCCAAAAGACTAAATGCGTGGACCAGCTGCTTGACATCAGGCTTGTCAAACATGTTCTCGATATTCATCGATCACCGCCAAACCCGCCATAAGGCATCGAAGTTGATACTGACATCGGGCATCGTTCGCCCGTTCTATGCAATAGGGCAACGCCTGTGGCTTTTGCCCGTAGCAGTGTAGCACACCACCAAACTAAAGCGACAAGACTCTCTGCCAGCGGCGCGTTTTTCAGGACGAACGCCGTTTTGAAACCGAATGCGCACGTAAGCTCCACGAATATCTGAGACAATGGGCGGCCGAACAAGGCGGCACACCCGAGCGGCCGTCCAAGCTGCCGCAGCAAACCGCTTCACGCGACACCGACGCACCCTGCGCAAGAAAGGATTCACACCATGCGCTTTATGCTTAACTGGCTCTTTACCTCGATCGCCATCGCGATTGCCACGTTCCTCGTCCCCGGCATCCAGCCCTTCGGTTTTGCCGAGGCCTGGGTCTGTTTCGCCTTCGTGGGACTGTTCCTGAACATCGTCGATTCGCTCGTCAAGCCGTTTCTGACGGTTATCTCGCTGCCGCTCACGATCATTACGCTGGGTATTTTTCAGCTCGTAGTCAACAGCTTTATGCTCGAGCTGGCCAGCTATCTGTCGGTCAATCTGCTGGGCGCGGGTATCTCCATCGCCAGCTTTGGATCGGCCTTTATGGGCAGCATCCTGGTGTCCATCATGCGCAGCATCCTCGACAGCATCGCCGAGGGCTAAAACGGCCATTCCGGCCGCGCCCGTCTCAACAGCCCAAAACGAAGGCCGCCCATCACAAAAATGGGCGGCCTTCTTATTTGCCAAGTCTCAAAGGGCGAGAGAATCTGCCATTTCCACCCCGTCCCCAAATGGCAGGTGTGGGTTAGATGACGTAATCGTAGCCTTCGTTGGGAGCGACAAGTTGATCGAGCGTCACACCGTCGAGGTAGTCGTTGATAAGCTTGTCCAGGTTCTTCCACACGTCGAGCGTGGGGCACTCGTCAGAGCGCGAACAACCCTTGCAGTCGCCATCCAGGCAGGCGACCGGCGCCAGGCTGCCCTCGGTCAGGCGCAAGATCTCGCCCACCGTGTACTGCTCGGGCGGGCGCGTGAGCACATAGCCGCCGCCCTTGCCGCGCATGCCCGAGAGCATGTTGGCGCGCACGAGCGTAGCCAGAATATTCTCGAGGTACTTCTCCGAAATACCCTGACGCGCCGCAATCTCTTTAAGCGGGATACGGCCTGTCGCCTGGTGCTCGGCCAGGTCGACCATAACGCGCAGGGCATATCTGCCCTTTGTGGAAACCAACATATATATAGCTGCCTTTCGGTCTTTTAATTCGTAGAAATTCTAGCCGAAAAATTGGTTTTGAAAATACCTATTCCCGTCAAGATGGTTAATCGACTCGTAACAATCTTCTATTTCCTATTGCGTTACTAGGCTTTACTGTCTACTATGCTTGCCAACAGCAAAACGAACAACCTATAAGGTTTGTGGGTTTCGCTGCCACACACACCGTAAAACCACACGGTATCCAGTCATTTGAACACTTTGGAGGTTCACCATGAGCAATGTTTACACGTCCATCGATCAGCTTATCGGCCACACCCCGCTTCTGGAGCTCACCCACTTCGAGGCCGACGAGGACCTCAAGGCCCGTGTGCTCGTCAAATTGGAATACTTCAACCCCGCCGGGTCCGTCAAAGACCGCGTCGCCAAGAACATGATTGACGAGGCCGAGAAGGCCGGCAAGCTCGTGCGCGGTGGCGACTACACCATCATCGAGCCCACGAGCGGCAACACCGGCGTCGGCATCGCCTCGGTGGCGGCGGCCCGCGGCTACAAGGTGATCATCACCATGCCCGAGACCATGTCCGTCGAGCGCCGCAAGCTTATGCAGGCATATGGCGCACAGCTCGTACTCACCGACGGTTCCAAAGGCATGAAGGGCGCTATCGCCAAGGCCGAGGAGCTGCAGAAGGAGACCCCCAACAGCATCATCGCCGGCCAGTTTGTGAACCCCGCCAACCCCGCTATCCACAAGGCCACGACCGGCCCCGAAATCTGGGATGACACCGACGGCAAGGTCGACATCTTCGTCGCCGGCGTTGGCACGGGCGGCACCGTGACCGGCGTGGGCGAGTTCCTCAAGGAGCAGAACCCCCAGATCAAGGTCGTCGCCGTCGAGCCCGCCACCTCCCCGGTGCTCTCCAAGGGTCAGGCCGGCCCGCACAAGATCCAGGGCATTGGCGCCGGCTTTGTGCCTGACGTCCTCGACACCCAGGTCTACGACGAGATCATCCCCGTCGAAAACGAGGACGCCTTTGCCACCGGCCGCGCCGTGGGCCACAAGGAGGGCGTGCTTGTGGGCATTTCGTCCGGCGCCGCCGTGTGGGCCGCACTGCAGCTGGCCAAGCGTCCCGAGAACGAGGGCAAGACTATCGTGGCGCTGCTCGCCGACACCGGTGAGCGCTACCTGTCCACGGCACTCTTCCAGGACTAAGGTCTGTTGCCCATAGGTTGAGCCCAGGATGAACCAGTCTCCTCTCTCCCGGCAGTCTGAGCCCATCCCATCAGGGCGCCCCACGAGTCGTCCGAACTTGCTACAATGTCTGCGGCGCGGAACCAGCCTCCCGCGCCGCTTTTCTTTTTTGGCCACATGCCACCAAGGAGAACCTCCCCATGCACAACAAGCGCGTGCTCGTCGCCATGAGTGGCGGCGTCGATTCCAGCGTGACCGCGTACCTGCTCAAAAGCCAGGGCTACGAATGCGTCGGCGCCACCATGCGCCTCACCTGCCCCGCACCCGACCCCGCCACGGGCATGAGCAAGGTCGACCGCGACATCGCCGATGCAAAGGCCGTCGCCGAGCGCCTGGGGATACCCCACCATGCGCTCGACCTGCAGCAGACCTTCGACAGCAACGTTATCGAGCGCTTCGTGACCGCCTACCAGAAGGGGTTGACGCCCAACCCGTGCATCATCTGCAACCGCCATATTAAGTTTGGCGCGCTGCTCGATGCGGCGCTGGATATGGGCTGCGACTACATCGCCACAGGCCACTACGCAAAGACGAGCCAGGCGTCCGACGGAACCTGGCAGCTGCACCGCGGCGAGGACCCCAAAAAGGACCAGAGTTACTTTTTGTATTCGCTCACGCAAGAGCGCCTGGCACGCACAATCTTTCCGCTGGCAGGCCTAGACAAAGAGCGCGACGTGCGCCGCATAGCCGCCGAGCAGGGCTTTACCAACGCCAAGAAGGCCGAAAGCGAGGATATCTGCTTTATTCCAGACGGTGACTACGCGGGTTATATCGAGCGCCGCTGCGGACATCCCGCTGCACCGGGCGACATTGTGTGGCGCGACGGCAGCGTGGTCGGACGCCACAACGGCGCGCTGCGCTACACCATCGGCCAGCGCAAGGGCCTGGGCGTCGCAATGGCGCATCCCGTGTATGTGACGGGCGTCGACGCCGCCAACAACACCGTGCATCTGGGCGAGGCCGAGGACCTGACGGCCGCAGCACTCACGGCCAACGACTGGATCTGGAGCGCCCCTGCTGACCGCATGGAGGCAGAGCTCGACGCCGGCGGCATTCACGTGGGCGCCAAGTACCGCTACCGTCAAAAGGACCAGGCAGCAACCCTTACACGTGGCGAAGACGGGCAAATGCTGCTAACTTTTGACGAGCCACAGCGAGCCATCGCCCCCGGCCAGGCAGTCGTCGTCTACCGCGGCGACATCGTCTTGGGCGGCGGCACCGTTACGTCAGCCATCAAATAACAGCTCCTCGCCACCGCAAGTTATAGAGGACGCCCCGGCTGGCATCGCTGCAACAACCGGGGCGGCAGGCTCGATGAGCATTGTCGATGCGTCTAGCGCTGAACGTAGGCGCGGACGAGCTCGTAGGTGTTGCGCACGCCGTCCATGTGGCTGCGCTCGTAGTTGTGGCTCGCGTACACGCCGGGGCCGATCAGGCCGTGACGGATGTCGTAGCCGGCAGAGAGCGTGGCCTCGACGTCCGAACCGTAATGCGGGTACACGTCGATGGCGTAATCGAGCTTAAGCTCGCGCGCGATATTGGACAGCGTGGTTACCAGATCGTAGTTGTAGGGGCCACCCGAATCCTTGGCGCAAATCGACACCATGCGCTCGGTGCAGCCCAGGTCGTCGCCCACGCAGCCCATGTCAACGCTGATCATCTCGCGCGTATCGGCCGGCACGAAAGCGCCGCCGTGACCGACCTCCTCGTACACGGTAAAGAGCAGCGATACCTTGCGCGAAAGCGTCACCTTGCCGCCAGCAACGGCGCGGGCCAAACCCAGCAGAATCGACGCGGACAGCTTGTCGTCAAGGAAACGACTCTTGATGTAGCCGCTCTCCGTCACCGTGGTGCGCGGATCCATAGCGATGATGTCGCCGGTCTGAATGCCCAGCTCAAGTACGTCGTCCTTGCTGTCGACATTCTCATCGAGCAGGATTTCCATGTTCTTCTCGATGGTCTTGACCGGCTCATCGGCCACATGCGCCGAAGGCTCGGTATTGAGGACCACGCCCGTGTAAACATTGCCGTCGCGCGTGTAAACGGTGCAGTTCTCGCCATCGGCCGTAGACCACTGATGCCCGCCGAGCGTCGTGGGGCGCAGGCGACCATTGTCCTTAATGGAGCGCACCATAGCGCCCAAGGTGTCGACATGGCTCGCCAACACAAGCGGCTCACCCTCACCGCCAAGCTCAACCAGCACGTTGCCCTTATTAGAACGCTCAGGCCCAAACCCCATATCGCGCAGGGTCTCCATCAGATAATCAGTAGCCGCACGAGTAAAGCCCGTAGGCGACGCGATAGAAGTCAGCGCCTTCAACTGGTCAGTAATATAGGAGAGCGCCTCCTCTAGAGAAGCATCAACATTAGAAGCCATATGCATCCTTCCAAGTAAAACTAAGACCGAGTCCCGATTTTAACCGTTCTGCACGCGCAAAGCCCTGGGAGCCGATCAGCCCTCGGACGTCGGTGCGCCGACTTGAGCGCACGCGTGTCATTCAATCCTATTCTTGTATAAAGGATTTAGATTCATGCATAATAATGAAGCATTTTTTCTCTTGTGTTAGGGTACCCCACCTTGGACCGTGCAAAAAACGGAATATTCAACATCGCGGTGCCTGATAGCGCCATCGGGAGGCGGCAAAACCGACCGCCTCGTCCTGTATTTGGGGCA
The DNA here is from genome assembly GCA_958351385.1 of uncultured Collinsella sp. Lineage (GTDB taxonomy): Bacteria > Actinomycetota > Coriobacteriia > Coriobacteriales > Coriobacteriaceae > Collinsella. Next base: position 12,899 of record CATWKM010000043.1, read on the forward strand.
CAACGCAGCTCAAAACGGACAGATCGTCCCTTCAACTTGGATTCCGCCGCTGAAACCGCTCGCCCACTACTACTTGGAACCGCAAAAATCGCATTTCAACTGTATGCAACTTACTCGGCATGCTGAATACTCGCAAAAATGCACGCTTCCCTTACCCCCACCCGTTCACGGCACGTCCTCGCCGCCGCTCCAGGAAGTTTCCATGGGACAAAAGAGGCCCCGCCACGCCAATGAACTGCCTCCCATTTCTTGGACATGAGAAATGGGAGGCTTTTTATGCGTATCGACTTGAGGGTGAAGCACGACATCGAGGCCAGGAAGGCGGCAATCGGGCTCTTCGAGCGAGGCCACGGCTCCGAGTCGGCGGCGAAGGCGCTGTCGGTCCCGCGCGACACCGTGAGACAATGGCTCTACGTATACCGGTCGTTCGGAAGCGAGGTGCTGCTATCCATGGACGGCAAGCAGGCCAGGCACACATACGAGCAGAAGGTCGCCGCCGCCTCGGCCGTGGTCGACGGCGGCATGGGCAAGCGGGATGCCATGGAGGCGTTCGGGATCATGTCCCTGGCGCCGCTCAAGAGATGGTGCGCGCTCTACCGCGAGGGCGGCGCCGAGGCGCTCAGGCCCAGGCCCAAGGGCAGGCCGAGGGGGTCCGGCCCCAAGTCGCGCGAGCGCACCCGCGAGCAGGAGCTCGAGGAGCGCTGCCGAAGGCTCGAGACCGAGGTGGCCTACCTAAAAAAATTGCGCGCCCTGGTCGAGAGGGACGGGCTCTGACCAGGGCGAAGGTCGAGGCCGTGAGCGCCCTGCGCGAAGAGGGGTACGAGCTGGGGCGCCTGCTGGAGTGCGCCGGCATGGCCCGGTCCAGCTACTACTACGCGCTGTCGCACCCGGCCAGGCCGACGCGCCCGGAGCTGCGGGGCGCGGTGGCGGAGATCTTCTCGAGCACGGCCAACGGGTGCGGCCACCGCCAGGTCGCCATGTGCCTGCGCGCCGAGCTGGGAGCGCGCATAGCCTACAAGACCGTGCTCAAGATGATGCGGGAGATGGGGGTCCGCTGCGGCATCCGCCGCGAGACCGACTACCATAGGTACAACTCGTACAGGGGCGTCGTGGGCGAGACGTTCGAGAACGTCATCGGGCGCGACTTCGCCGCCGACGGGCCGTGGCAGAAGATGGGCACCGACGTCACCGAGTTCAAGCAGCCCTGGGGCAAGGCCTACTTCGCGCCGGTGTACGACTTCGGCAGCAAGGAGATAGTCGCGTGGTCGACATCGACCAGCCCGGGCATGGCGCAGCAGGCCGAGCTGCTCGACCGGCTGCTGGCGAAGATGCCCGAGGGCGCGAAACCGGTGCTTCACAGCGACATGGGCTGGCAGTACCAGCACGCCGCATGGTGCGGGAGGCTGAGGGACGCCGGAATCGTCCAGAGCATGTCCAGAAAGGGCAACTGCATCGACAACGCCGCCACCGAGCAGGTCTTCGGCCACTTGAAGGACGAGTTCTACCGAG
>CATWKM010000044.1:0-14339 GCA_958351385.1 uncultured Collinsella sp.
CTGCAACAGCGCTGCAGCTGAAACTTTTTGACACCGAAGGAGCGAAGAAGATCCGCCCCGCGCTTACCGGCGGTATGCCGCGGGGGTGCATCCATACTTGTCGTGAAACTTACGGTAGAAGAAGCTCATGTTTTCATAGCCCACCGCATGCGCAGCCGCCCCGGCCGTGGCGCCACCGCGCAGAAGCTCGGCCGCACGCACCAGGCGTCGCTCCTGCACAAGCTGCCTAAAGGTCTTGCCCACATGTCGCTTGAGGAGCGCCGTCGCATAATTAGGGCTCAAGCCAAACTCCGCCGCCATCCCCTCGAGGGAGCACGCGGCGAATTCGCGATCGATATAGCCAAGCATTCCCGTCACCAGGGCAGTGGGCCCCGCCGTGCCGTCCGCCGCGCCGCGCACCAGCTCGCGCTCGTAGCAATCCATGAGCTCGGCCAAAAACAGCTGAAACAGACGCAAGACGATCTCGGGACCGTTGGGGCTCGGGTCGTACAGCTCGCAGAGCATCTCCTGCATGTAGCGCCGAATCCGACGGCTCTCGCCGCAGTAAAAACGGACATGGCCCCGATGGTCCGTCTCGCTGTTGAGCGCGTTGAACAAAAACCGCGAGACCGCGCTCTCGCGCGAGAGGCTCGACTCGAGACTCCGGCGCAAAAAAGAGCGTGAAACGGTCATGCTCAGCATGATGTCGTCCTCGCCGAGCGCCGCCACGGCATGAGGGCAAAGGGCGTCGAGCAAAAGCACCTCGTTGCGGCGCAACTCGAGCCTCTCCCCCGCCACCGTCTGCGGGCAGCGCCCGCGATACACATAGCTCATCTCCACGTAATCATGCACGTGCTCGGGAACTGCATTAAAGCGCGAGTTTTTCCTTATCGTCAGGCCGCGCGGCATGCCGGGCTGGGCATAGGCAAACCCTGGCTGCCCAATCTTGCGCACTGGGCATCCGTCGATTTCGACATGCTCGGTCATAATCGACCAATCAAATGCCATGCCGTCTTTATAAGCGATCTCACTGGCGCTCAGTTCGCTGAGCCTACGCTCGAGCTCGTCGATCTCCATGGCTTGCCAATCGTTGATTTAGTCATAGTTCGTCGTGATTCAGATATTAGCAGAACGCGCCGACGCGTCCATAATCTGTGCTATGCAGCAGATCGATCGAGCCAAGGAGGATCCATGACCGTGTACTATCAGCAGGTGCTCGAGGGCACATACGACAACCACGTGCTTCCGTTTTTGTGGATGAAGGGCGAGAGCCATAAGACCATTGCCGAGTATCTGGAAAAGATCGCCGGCGCCGACATCCACGAGGTCTGTCTCGAAAGCCGCCCACACCCCGATTTTTGCGGCGAGGGCTGGTGGCGCGACTTGCGCTTTGTCATTGACGAGTGCAAGCAGCTGGGCCTTAAGCTCTGGATCTTGGACGACGCGCACTTCCCCACGGGCTTTGCCAACGGCGCCGTCAAGGAGGCCGTGCCCGAGCTCCGCAAGATCGCGCTCACGCACCGCACGTTCGACATCGTGGGCCCCACGTCCGCCGCGAGCATCGCGCTCGCCAACATGCTCGACAAAACGGAGCGCTTCTACGGCGTGACATTTATGCAGGACGGCAGCCCCGTCGACGTCGCTTACCGAGTAATCGACGATGCAGACGGCAACCCCAGCCGCCTGGTCTTCGATGCACCTGCGGGCCTCACGCAGGCATGCGTGATGTTCACGAGCGGCAAGACCTCCTACAACGAGGACTACATCAATATGGTCGACCCCGCCTCGGTGGCGCAGCTCATCGATGCTGTCTACGAGCCGCATTTTGAGCATCTGGGCGATGAGTTTGGCAAGACGATCCTGGGCTTTTTCTCCGATGAGCCCGGATTTGCCAACGAGAAGGGCACCACGGGCCCCGATGGCATCTCGGACACGCTCATCGGCAAGGCCACCGCGCCCCTACCCTGGTCGGCCGAGCTTGAGCGTCGCCTACGCGCGGCACTGGGCGAGCGCTACCTGGCCGAGCTCCCGCACCTGTGGGACCGCGAGCCGTCCGGCGCGCACGTACGCCACGTCTATATGGACATCGCGAGCACCCTCTATAAGGAGTGCTTCTGCGACCAGCTCGGAGACTGGTGCCGCGCGCGCGGCGTGCAGTACATCGGCCACGTTATCGAGGACAAGGACTGCCACGCGCGCCTGGGCGTGGGCGCCGGGCACTACTTCCGCGCCGTGGGCGGTCAGGACATGGCGGGCGTCGACATCGTGATCAACCAGCTGGTACCCGGCATGGACCGCGGCCTTCACAGCTACGGACGCGGCGTGTGGGACCTCGAGTTCTATAACTACGTGCTGCCCAAGCTGGGCTCCTCGGCAGCACACCTCGACCCCAAAAAGCAGGGGCGCTGCATGGCCGAGGTCTTTGGCGCATTTGGATGGCACGAAGGCCTACGCGAGATGAAGTGGATCGCCGATCATTTTTTGGTGCGCGGCGTCAATTGGTTTGTGCCGCACGCCTTTAGCATGGCCGCCTTCCCCGACTGGGACTGCCCGCCGCATTTCTATGCACATGGCCAAAACCCCCAGTTTGCACACTTTGGGCAGCTCATGAGCTACATGAACCGTACGGCGAGCCTGCTGAGCGGCGGGCGCGCAACGACCCCGGTGGCGCTTCTCTACCATGCGGACGCCGAGTGGGCAGGCGAGGCGAACTTTATGCAGCATGCCGCCTCCGAGCTTTTGCGCGCGCAGGTCGACTTTGACATCGTGCCGGCAGAGGCATTTGAGGACGCAGGGCGCTATGCCGTTGAAATTGCCGCAGACGGTAGCGGCTTTAGCGTGAACGGCCAGGCATACCGCTGCCTGGTGATGCCCGGAGCCGAGTTTGTCGGCGGAGCCGTGCTCGACTTTGCCGCGCGTGCCGCAGCCGCAGGTGTTGCCGTGTACGCGCTGGATGAGTTGCCGAACAAGCGCTACGACGGTGACACTGCAGGCCGCGAGGGCTTTGCCTCCCTGGATGCAGCCGCGGTCGCCGACATCAAGCTCCTGGCGACCACCGAGCTCGCAGACACACTTGCCAATACCGGCATGCAGACCGTGGTTTGCGCCGAGCCCCAGTCCTGGCTGCGCGCACTGCGCTACGAGCGGGCGGACGAGAGCTATCTGATGCTCGTCAACGAGCATCCCAAGCAGGGTATCTCCACTCAGATTGCGCTTGCCGACGGCACACCCGTTGCAGGCGCGCGCCTCGACCTGCTCAACGGCACCGAGCCCGCCGCCTTTGACGGCACGCTCGAGCTGGCTCCCTACGAGAGCTGCATCGTGGTCCTTGGGGCTACAGGTTCCGTTGCTGTGGCAACCGCCGAAGACGAAGCCACATGCGTCGACGGGCCCTGGGCGGTTGCCTTCTCTGCCCCTGGCACCGATGCCTTTGGCGAGTCTGTTGAGCTTGCAGACCTGCACGACCTTTCCTCGGCCGAGTTCCCCGGCAAGGCCGGCACATTCCGCTACCGGGCCTCCTTTGTCCTGGGCGAAGCGGCCACCCGCACCGTCATCGACCTTGGCGAGGTCTTTGAGACCGCAACCGTCACCCTCGACGGCAAATCCCTCGGCACCCGCATCTGTCCGCCTTACCGCTTTGAGGCCGCCGCACTTTTAGCCGGCGAGCACGCGCTTACGATCGATATCATCAACACCCTCGACCACGCCGTCCCCGACATGTTCGGCATGACCGAGCCCTCCGATCCCAGCGGCCTCTTGGGGCCCGTACGCGTGCTCGGATAGCAGCCCGAGCGCAAACAACTCGGGCAGGGCACGCCCTATGTTGAGCCCGCGCAGCGTCGAGCGGTCCGTCGTTCATAGACCGGCGGACCAAAACTCCCAGCCAAGCCGAACGTTTTATTTATCGCTATGATTGGTTTATCGCGACGCAAACGCATAGGAGCCATATGGATATCAGGCGAAAGATCACGCAGGGCAAAAGCCTCACCCCCACCGAGCAACAACTTGGGCGAACGGCCCTCGCCATGGGCGAGGATGTGCGCGGGCTTTCCATTAAGGAATTTGCCGCGTGCGCCAACGTTTCGGTCGCGAGCGTGCACCGCTTTTGCAAAAAGCTCGGCCTCGAGGGATTCAAAGACCTCAAGGTCGAGCTCATCCGCCAGGCGACCGAGGCGGGCAACCGGCGCGACGTGGACATCAACTTTCCCTTCGATGCCACCTCCACCCCTGCGCAGGTGATGGAGCGCATGGAGGGGCTCTACCAGACCACCTTGGCCGAAACGCAGGAGCTGCTCGACCCTGCACAGCTCGACCACGCCGCCAAGCTCATCATGCGCGCCGGCACCGTGGACATCTACACGGGCTCGCATAACCTGTATCCAGCGGGAATGTTCCGCGATCGCCTGCTTTCCGCCGGCAAAAGCGCGACGTGCCACGACAGCGTCGAGGCGCAGGTGCGCACGGCACTCGCCTCGGGTCCCGACCATGTGGCAATCATCATCTCCTACAGCGGCCTTGCCCCCAACCTCAAGGAGATCTTGCCGATCCTTAGCAGTCGACATGTCCCGGTCATCGTCATCGGCACGCCGTACTGTGCCCGCATTCACCCCGGCTTTGCCGCCTATCTCACGGTAAGCGACCACGAGAGCATGACGCACCGCATCACGCAGTTCGCCAGCCATATCGCCGTGCAATACGTACTCGATTCGCTCTATAGCAGCTACTTTGCCAAAGATTACGCCCGCTGCTCCGAGTTCTTAGAGCGCTCGTTCCCCTACACCCGCCTGCCCGGACTCAAGTAGCGACGAGCGTGGATTTTTGGACACTCAGATAACGAGCGTGGATAATCTCCCACTTTGAGCCCGCACACAGGCCAAAACCGGGAGATTATCCACGCTCATTTTGGGTCCCCCGGGAACGCATGAGGAGGGCGGATAGACAGCCGTTATTTGCGAGGCGTCAGCGACGTAAAGAGTCCGTGTTGGTTGCAGTAAAGATATATCCTGCCGCGCCCGGTAATATGGAAGCGCGGCTGCACCGATTGCTCTGGATAGAGCTTCTTAAAGCAGATGCCGTCCATAGTCGCATATGCCACAAAGCTAATGTAGTGATCCTTGGTCATTGGATGATCGAGCGTGACGTACCAATCGTCCTCGATGCGCTCGATGGAAAAGGCGTGGTCCGCGTCCGGCTCTTCGGCCTCCTGGGGAAACATCGTGGAGCCACAGCAGCTAAAGCTGCCTTCTCCGAGCGCGTGCACAACGTTTCCGCAGATAGGGCAAACGTAAAAGACGCCTTTGAGCATATTGCCTGCACGGTTGGCGTTGGCCCGAATGTCACCAGCCAAAAGCTCAGCCACGCTTATGCCGAGTCTCTGGGCCAAAGGCTCAACGAGGGAAATGTCGGGAAGGCCGCGGCCGGATTCCCACTTGCTGACGGCTTTATCGGTCACGCCAAGGCTTTCCGCCAGGGCGCGCTGGGTGAGGCCGCGCTCTTCGCGCAGCTGCTTGATGGCATGCGCTGCCAAAAAAGTATGGGAGGCATTGGTTTGCCGTGTCTGGTTCATGGGCTGTCCAATCAAATTGAAGAAATGGAGTGAACCGGTTCGACAGTCAGTATCCATTTGAAGGCCAGGCTCGACAACCTACGCTGCGTAGACATGCGCCAATCGAACGAGCGCGGATTTTTGGACGCTCATCCTGAGTAGTCATTTAAGAACGTCCCCAATGACTACTCATTTATGTCTGTCCCCAATGACTACCACGGCAACGCCGATGTTTTGGTAGCGACAGCGAAAACCCGCCAGAGCGAGCAAGGTGCCTTGAAACGAGGCGGCATTGACCTTCTGGTCATGCCGCCGAAGTTGAAAGGCAGATTGCCGCTCTGGCGGGTTTGCAGCGTCGAGCAGTTACGGCGTTTGGTAAAACGCCGTAACTAACGAGCTCCGTACTGCTCGTAATAGGCGTCGATAGCGGCCTTGAGCTCGTCGTCGATGACGACTTTGCCGTCGATCTCGTGGTTGTAGAGGGTCTCGACGACCTCGGCCATGGAGACGATGCTCGCGACGGAGAAACCGTACTTGGCCTCGATCTCCTTCTGCGCGGTGGTCACGCCACCCTTGCCGACCTCCATGCGGTTGAGGGACACGATGAGGCCCTTGATCTCGACATCGGCAGCAGCCTTGACCTTGGGATAGGTCTCGTCGATGGACTTACCGCTGGTGGTGACGTCCTCGACCATGACCACGCGGTCGCCGTCCTGGGGCTCGTAGCCCAGCAGGTTGCCCTTGTCGGCGCCGTGGTCCTTGGCCTCCTTGCGATCGCAGCAGTACTTGACCTCCTTGCCGTACAGCTCGTGGTAGGCAATTGCGGTCACGACGGCCAGCGGAATACCCTTGTAGGCCGGTCCAAACAGCACGTCAAAGTCGTCGCCAAAGTTATCGTGGATGGCCTGGGCGTAATACTCGCCCAGCTTCTTGAGCTGATAGCCCGTCACATAGGCGCCGGCGTTCATAAAGAACGGGGACTGACGGCCGCTCTTGAGCGTAAAGCTGCCGAATTTAAGAACGTCGGACTCAACCATGAACTTGATGAACTCTTGCTTGTAAGCCTCCATGCGGGCTCCTCTCGTAATCGCGTACGTGCCTTCTAGTTTAGCGCAGGCAGGGCGCGTTGCGGGCGCGCTTTGGGGCCTCGGCATTCTGTAAAGGCTTTGTCAGGGGCAATGGTTTTCCAAACATTGGGGTTGACACGGCAAACCCCCTCATCAAGAATACGGGCGGATTGTAACGGGTACGAGATACCCAAAGCGCGCCGCGCCCGGCCTTAAGGAGGTGTGCCATGGAAGGCAGCCATAGTCGAAAAACCTGCATGTCGCCCTCGGCACGCCGCGAGGATTCCGCGCACGCATAGGCGCCACTAACCGATCGTCAAAACCACCACAAAGGTGCCTGTCCCCTTTGTGGTGGTTCGTGAGTATGACGTGAGCGACATCTAGGTTTTTTTGAAGCAAATACGACACGTACGCTAACTCCCTTTAGCAAGGAGGACCCTATGCTGATGCTCAAAACCGCCACGGTACTCGAAGCCATCTCCAAGCGCCGCCGTACGGCGCGCCCGGCCGCTCACACCGACCTGTCCAAGAACGCCATATTCGCCGCCACCCATAGCGCCGAGGACACCCTCGTGCTGCTCGACGCCACAGCTGGCGGGCTCACTGCCGAGCACGCCGCCGAGCGCCTGAGCGCCGTCGGCCCCAACACCATCGAGGCGCCGACCAAGACGCTTGCGCGCCGCATCGCCGACGCGTTCATCGACCCCTTCGCCGGTATCCTCGCCGCGCTCGCACTGGTCTCGCTCTACATCGACGTGCTCGCCGTACCCGAGCCGCAGCGCGACCCCTCCACGGTCATCGTCATCGGCATCATGCTGCTGGTATCGGGCGGCATGAAGTTTATCCAGGAAGCCCGCAGCGGCAATGCGGCCGAGGCCCTCAAGGACCTGGTCTCCAACACCTGCTGCGCCCTGCGCGACGACGAGCGCATCGAAATCCCCTTCGACGAGCTCGTCCCCGGCGATGTGATCCGTCTCTCTGCCGGCGATATGGTGCCGGCCGATGCCCGCATCATCACCGCGCGCGACCTGTTTGTGATCGAGTCCGCGCTCACGGGCGAGAGCGAGGCCGTCGAGAAGACCGCTGCCGCAGCTGTCATTGAGGGCGCCGACAGCTCCGCGTTGCCGCTGTCTGCCTGCAAGAACATCGTCTTTACCGGCACCTCCGTGCAAAACGGCACCGCCATGGCACTCGTCGTTGCCACCGGCTCGGACACATACCTGGGCGGCATCGCCAAGATGCTCAACGGACGCGGCGAGAAGAGCGCATTTGACCGCGGCGTCTCGAGCGTTTCCATGTTGCTCGTGCGCCTCATGCTCGTTATGGCGCCGGCCGTCTTTGCCATCAACGCCGCCACCAAGGGCAATGTCATCGACGCGCTGCTGTTCGCCACGAGCGTGGCCGTGGGCATCACGCCGCAGATGCTTCCCGTCATTGTGACCACGAGCCTGTCGCAGGGCGCCAAGGACCTCGCCCGTCGCCAGGTTATCGTCAAGGAGCTGCCGGCGATCCAAAACCTCGGCGCGATGGACGTCCTGTGCTGCGACAAGACCGGCACCCTCACCGAAGACCGCATCGTGCTCGAGCGCTACCTCAACACCGACGGCAACGAGGATGCACGCGTGCTGCGCCATGCGTTTTTGAACAGCTTCTTCCAGACCGGCCTCAAAAACCTTATCGACCTGGCCGTCATCGACCGTGCCGATGTGACGCCCTCGACCGTCGTGCCCGATTCTATGCTGGGCCAGAGCCTGCGCGACCGCTATACCAAGGTCGACGAGGTGCCCTTCGATTTCTCGCGCCGTCGCCTGAGCGTAGTTGTCGCCGACGCCCAGGGCAAAACCCAGATGGTCACCAAGGGGGCTGCCGAGGAAATGCTCGAGATCTGCTCCTTTGTCGAGGTCGATGGGGTCGCCCAGCCGCTTACCGGCGATAAGCTCGCCCAGATTCGCAAGCAGGTCGCCGAGCTCAACGCCGAGGGCCTGCGCGTGATCGCCGTGGCGCAGAAGACCAATCCGCGCTGCGTGGGCGAGTTTGGCATCGCCGACGAGTGCGACATGGTGCTGATGGGCTTTTTGGCCTTCCTCGATCCTCCCAAAGCAAGTGCCGCCGGCGCCGTCGCCACCCTCGAGGCCAAGGGCGTAGCGGTCAAGATCCTGACCGGCGATAACGACCGTGTCGCCGCCACCGTCTGCGAACAGATCGGCATCGACGCGAGTAACGTCTTGCTCGGCTCCGAGATCGATGCGCTCGACGACGCGCAGCTTGCCGAGCGTGCCGAGACAACCCATCTCTTCGCCAAGCTCTCGCCGCTGCAGAAGGCGCGCCTGGTGCGCGTCATGCGCGAGCTGCTCGGCCACACCGTGGGCTTTATGGGCGACGGCATCAACGACGCCGCCGCCATGCGTGCGAGCGATTGCGGCATCTCGGTCGATTCGGCCGTCGATATCGCCAAGGAATCCGCCGATATCATCTTGCTCCAAAAGGACCTGAGCGTGCTCGAGCGCGGCATCATCGAAGGCCGCCGCACCTACGGCAACCTACTCAAGTACCTCAAGACCACGGTGAGCTCCAACTTTGGCAACGTGCTATCCGTGACCGTCGCGAGTCTGTTCTTGCCGTTCTTGCCCATGAGCGCTCTGCAGCTGGTGCTGCTGTCGCTGGTCTACGAGATCGTGTGCATCGCGCTGCCGTGGGACACCGTCGACGACGCCTGGACTGCCCGTCCGCGTGCTTGGGACGCCGCGTCCATCAAGGGCTTTACGCTCGAGCTGGGCCCCGTGAGCTCACTGTTTGATATCGCAACTTTCGCCGCGCTCTTCTTTGTGGTGTGCCCCGCCGCCGTGGGCGCGAGCTGGGCAGAGCTTGCCGCCGCGGGCAACGTCGCGGGCATGACGACCTTCGCCGCAATCTTCCAGAGTGGCTGGTTTGTCGAGTCCATGTGGTCACAGACGCTCGTGATCCACATGCTGCGCTCCCCGCGCCTGCCGAGCGCGCGCGACCACGCCGCGCCCGCGCTGTGCATCCTCACCGTGCTGGGTCTGGCGCTCGTCACCTGGCTGCCGGCAAGCCCCATCGCCGATGCGCTGGGCCTCATGCCGCTGCCGCCGAGCTTCTTCGCGCTGCTCATCGGCATCGTCGCCGCCTATATCGTGCTCACCCAGCTGGCCAAGCGCCGCTACATCGCCCGCCACGGCGAGCTGCTGTAGTATCGTCGTCGCTATCGTCAAGAATGCGTGGGCCGCCGCGACCCGCCCCCGCTGGCCGCGGCGGCCCAAAACAGCTAAAAAAGCCCCGTCCCAAATGAGCTAGTTGGGTGTCCAGGACCAGAAAAAGTTGATGAGGGCCACATGTGAGGGGGCGCCGGTCTTTTTGTTGATCGAGGCGATATGACGGTAGAGCGTGGAGCGCGAAAGGAAGAGCGTTGCGGCGATGTCTTGAACACTCTCGTGCGATGCGACCAAGGCCTCCAGAATATCGCGCTCGCGCTGCGTAAGCTCAAAGGCAGCGGCGAAGGCATCGAGGCGCTCATCGAGCGTGAGCTCCGATGCCTCCGCGGGAGCGGGCTCGCTTTGGGTAGACACGGAGCCATCATCAAGGTCGTCGGCAGCAAACGCCAGCTCGCCGGGCACCGCAGCGTCATCTGCCCGATGCCCAAACTGTCCCAGCAGCGAAATCGCAATGCCCACAAACAGTACGAGCACCGCACCCACCGCCAGCAGCACGTTCTGGCTCGAGATAATCGCCACCGCCGGCGCCGTCACGAGCATCGCGCAAATGTTGCTGATGACACGACCCATGCACGGCCACAGATACGACCAGTGCGCATAAACCGAAATGGCAGCAAATTTCGTCGTGAAAAACACCACGAAGAAGCCCGAACCCAGATAGAAAATCGCCATGGCCGCAAGCACATTGCCGCCATTACCGTCGACGAGCAAGACAAAGAACGAAAGCGTGGACAACATGGCAGTGCAAGTCATGGTGATGTTCATATACGAACGACCGTGCAGGTCAAATAGGGCGCCGGCGACCAGTGCGCTCACGCCCATCAGCAAGCGCGGCCAATCGCCCAAGTCGATGGCCCCGGCGGCGTGCGAGGTCGTGAGCCCTGCATTGAGGGCGGCAAACACGCCGGTAAGGCAGGCGGTCGCGACCGTCAGACGCACCACGGCACGCCGAAAAGCCGCCGTTGACTCAGAATCGTCTTGCCACTTGGCGCCAAACTCCGATGCATCCACCGAAAGCTCGGCGATATCGGACTCGAGCCCAGGCTCAGATTCACCGCGCAGCTTGGCACGACGAGCGTCGTGGAGCAGCGCTACCTGCACAACCGCACAGGCAACAAGAACAAACTGTTGCGGAATCCCCGCGGGCATCACCATATGGTTGAGTACCTGCACCAGAACACCCAGGCCATACGAAAGTGCCGCCGCGCGCGCCAAATACGGCGTCCGCGCAAAGCGCCGCGCAAAGTTGGCGTGGGCGGTCGATCCGCAGTAGCCCAGCGTGCAGCATGCCATCAAACCGCCGGCAATTAGCACCCCAAACTGTACCGCCATAATCATCAGCAGCAATGCCGCTACCAGCAGCACGCCCGTGATGTCGCTCGTCGTATCGATCGCACGGGGGCGGCGATAGTACAGAATAGGACGCACAAAAAAGCCGATCACGCTCGCGCCGATGATGAGGCTCTCGTAGACAGCGACCTCACTCGGCGGCACAAACTCGGCCACACGCACGTCGAAGAGGTACTCGCCAGCCAAAAACGTAAAATAGAACAGCGCCAGGCATATAATCTCCCGAATGCCCCGACGAAAGTACGCGGCCGTGTCTCCCATACCTTTCATGAATACCCCCCCCCCGCAGTCGTTTAATTGCCTGCAAATCTATTCTATTAGAGAACCAGTCCCAATATCGAACCCATCCTCGAAATGCCGCCAATTTGACCCCAACAGCCCACGGCATACACCGGTTTTGAGCCGCATGACCCAGAAGATGCACGCGCGACTTCCAGCTCGGCAAGGAGCGTCCCCAACTGTCACTCATTTAAGTACGTCCCCAATGAGTGCAAGTGCCAATCAAATGACGAGAGTGGATAATCTCCCACTTTGAGCCTGTATGAAGGCCAAAAACGGAAGATTATCCACTCTCATTCTGCGGATAGTCATTGGGCACTCATTTAAGTCTGTCCCCAATGAGTAGTAAATGCTGGAGAAGAGCCGTTAGCGCCCGGGGGCCAGGATCACCAGCGCGTCGTGCTCAAAGGGATGCTGAGCCACGCGCACGGTGCCGTCACCGTTATCGCGGACGGGCAGCTTGGCGATGTGCTTGTCCTCCATGTCGAGGACCGTCGCCGTCCAGCCACGCGCGCCGTCGAGCTTAAACTTGAGCGCCGTGGTACGCGGCAGGTACGCGACGATGCGATCGCCAACGCGCGCCACACGGATGGACTCGCGCGCGTCGTCGAGGAGCTCCTGCGCCGGAACCACGGCAAGTGCATCGTCGGCAGCCGTAGCGCCCAGGGCGGCAAGCACGTGCTCGATCGCGCCAAAGTCCCACACACCCGCAAACTGCAGGCACTCTTGCCAGCGGAAGGGCATGTCAAAGCCCTCGCCCAGGACCGAGCCCTGGCTGCGCGATGTCTGCCAGTTCCACACGCCGTGTGCGCCATAGGTCACGCCGGCACTGGCGCCGGCAAGAATCGACGACCATACGCTCGCGCGGCAATCCTGCGCGGTAAAACGCCAGTAGACGTTGCGCGACGCACCCATCTGCTCGTAGCAAGGCTCGGAGTTGACCATCGGCTTTTTGGGATAGTTGGCGATAAAGTCCTGCGGCAGACGCCATGCCTCGGGCTGGCCCTCGTAGTTGTGGCCGGGCTGGAACATATAAAAGTCCAGACGGTCCAGATACTGCGCCGGAATGGTGCGGTTACCGCGGTTGATATGCATGGTGCGCAGTGCCTCGGGCGCGCGCTTGACGACCTCGTCGAGGGCGTCCTCGTAATAGGCGATCGCCTCGTCGCCGGCAAAGTCGGTATCGCCCGTCACCACGTAGACGGGGTCGAACTCGCCCAGGTTCTCGACGACGCGGGCAACGTGGACGCGAACCTCCTCACGCGGCATAACCTCGGCGCCGCAACGCTCGGCGATCTTGGCGCCCCAGGTACCGGGTACGTAATTGCACCACATGAGCACGAGCGCCGGACGAATGCCGTGCTCGACGGCAGCACGGCACATGGCGGCGGCACGATCCCAGTACGCCTGGTTGGGACGGGACCAATCAAAGTGCACGCCGTCCTCGCTGGCATAGGGCCAAATGCCCAGGTCGGGGCAGCAGCGATCCCACTGCGGCAGCGTGTTGATCTGCAGTGCGTTCATGCCCTGCTCGGCACGGCGGGTCAGGTAGTAATCCCAGTCGTTCTCGGCGATGCTCGTAAATGCGCTCCAGCACGTATCGGCAAACCAGAAGAACGGTTTGCCCTCGCACAAAAAGCCATCCTGGCGACCGTTGACGGTCAGCTTTCCCAAACTCATCTGCATGTCCTTTCGTTTGATAAAGGATTTGCGAACCGCCGAGGGCTTTCGCGGTAACCCCGCGCGAAAGCCCCCGCCGCTTGGCAAACCATCGCGGGCGAATACCGTCCGCCCCATCAGTCTACCTTGCAAGAAGGGCCCCGCCGGGCTTACGCCTGACGGGGCCCTGTCGTGTAGGTGAGGTCATATGTGACCGAACGGTTTGGCCTTAGGCCTCCATCTCGGCGAGTTCCTCCTTGGAGAAGCCGCAGGCAAAGACGACGGCAGCGGCGATGACAAAGGAGATTGCCATACCAACAATAGCCCAGACGGTGTTCATCTGGCCACCCTGCAGGTAGTTGGTGAAGACCAGGAAGTTGGAGGCACCGCCTGCGAGGTAGTAGGTAACACCCATGAGGCCGGAGAACACAGCGCCGATAGCACCGCCGATGAACATGCCAAACATGGTGCGACGGAAGCGCATGAGGATGCCGAAGAGCGCGGGCTCGGTGACGCCGCCGGCGATGGCGGAGATGACGTAACCGATGGCGAGAGACTTCTCGTCGGGGTTCTTCATCTTGAGGAAGGCACCGAAGGCGCAGCCCCAGACAGCGGCCATAGCGCAGTTGGTGGAAACGAAGACGAAGGGATCGTAACCGGCAGCGATGATCTGAACCTGGGCGAGCAGGATGACGGGCATGTGCATGCCGCAGACCACGAAGAGCTGCCAGAAGGCGCCGAGGATGGCCATGACGATCAGGATGCCGATGCCGCCAAGGTCAGCAAGGCCGAAGAGGGCGTTGGCGATCAGCGTACCGATCTCGTTGCCGATCGGAGCGAGGACGATGAAGGCAATGGGGATCGTGACGATCATGGTGCAGAACGGCGTGAAGACCGTGGACAGCACGTCGGGCATAACCTTCTTAAAGAACTTCTCGATGAAGTACAGGACGGGCACCGAAAGGATGATCGGCAGGACGGACTGCTGATAGTTGGCAGCAGCGATCTGGATGCCGTAGACGGAGATGATGCCGCCGCCCTCCTGGGTGGCGACGCTCACCACGGAAGGAGCCATGAGGGCGCCACCGAGCAGCATGCCGAGCACCGGGCTGGCGCCGAGCTTCTTAGCCGCGGCATAACCCAGGTAGATGGGGATAAAGGTGAACGTGGCCTCGTACAGCGTGGTGTAGAGGAACGTATAGGTCGGGTCGTCGGCCGAGAGCACACCGA
>CATWKM010000045.1:0-13632 GCA_958351385.1 uncultured Collinsella sp.
CCGGCAAGATATTCCTGCCGCATGGTGCGGGTCGTTGCAGTTAAAAGCAGATGAACCTGGCAAAAACGCCCGAGAAGTTCACCATGCTTACCGGCGACCGCCCCACCGGCCGCCTGCACCTGGGTCACTACTTCGGCACCCTCAAGGGCCGTGTGGAGCTGCAGAACATGGGTGCCAAGACCAACGTACTCATCGCCGACTACCAGGTCATCACCGACCGCGACACGACCGAGCACATCCAGGACAACGTGTACAACATGGTCATGGACTACCTTGCCTGCGGCATCGACCCCGACAAGACCATGATCTACGCGCACTCCGCCGTGCCCGCCGCCAACCAGCTCATGCTGCCGTTCCTGTCGCTGGTCTCCGAGGCCGAGCTGGCGCGCAACCCCACGGTCAAGGCCGAGATGGAGGCCTCGGGCCACGAGCTCACCGGCCTTCTGCTCACCTACCCGGTGCACCAGGCCTGCGACATCCTGTTCTGCAAGGGCAATGTGGTGCCCGTCGGTCGCGACCAGCTGCCGCACATCGAGCTCACCCGCACCATCGCCCGCCGCTTTAACAACCGCTACGGCAAAGTGTTCCCCGAGGTCGAAGCGCTGCTGTCCGAGACCCCGCTACTGCCGGGCCTGGACGGTCGCAAGATGAGCAAGAGCTACGGTAACGCCATCAACATCTCGATGACCGCCGAGGAGACGGCCAAGCGCATCAAGAAGAGCCAGACCGACTCCGAGCGCATGATCACATTCGATCCCGAGAACCGCCCCGGCGTGTCCGGTCTGCTTTCGACGGCCGCCATCTGCACTGGCCGTTCCGAGGTCGAGATTGCCGAAGAGATTGGCATGGGCGGCTCCGGCCAGCTCAAGAAGTACGTGACCGAGGCCGTCAACGAGTACTTCGCGCCGATCCGCGAGCGTCGTCAGCGCTACGAAAACGACCTGGACTATGTGAAGGACGTGCTGCACGAGGGCAACCGTCGCGCCAACGAGATTGCCGAGCAGACCCTGGCCGAGGTTCAGGACGCCATGGGCATGGTGTACTAGATCGATCTGCTGGCTAGAACTTTCGATTGCTATAGGGCGGGCGCTAGTGCGTCCGCCTTTTTTGGTGCCCGACCGGTTCGGCTCTGCCCATTGCACTCCCCCGACAAACAGGAACAGGCCCGCTGGCAGTTAGTTGCCAGCGGGCCTGTTCCCGAAGTACACCGTTGAATCGCACAGAGGGGAGGAATGCGAATCAAACTCAACAGGGCAGGCTTTTTCATCGCCTATTGCCTGCTCCGTTGCTGAATACAATATAGTTCACCGTGGTTTACTTTATAGCGTCAATATGTTCCCCCATAGCTTCTCCATAAGTTAGCTCAGGTAAACTAGAACCACCACAAAGGTCCCCTTTGTGGTGGTTTTAACCACGGCAGAGCCGCTAGAGCCCTGCAGGCCAGCGACAGGCGGCCAAGTCGACGTGCATGTCGTCCTTAAACGCCACACCCTCCCCTAGCAAAAGCTCACGTTGAGCATCGGGACCGCCAAAAGCAAAACCATCGCATATGCGGCCATCGGCAAACACCACGCGGTGACAGGGAATCTCGCCGGGGCGCGGATTGCCATGCAGGGCATACCCCACGTACCGCGCACTTCGTGGACGTCCAGCAAGCAGCGCCACCTGACCATACGTGGCGACCATCCCCTCGGGAATCTGCTCGACCACCTCGTACACCCGCTCAAAAAAGCCCTCAGACGCCATTGCTCGCTCCCTTCCACCCGGAATAGCATAAACCACCACAAAGGTGCCCGTCCCCTTTGTGGTGGTTTTGGCAGGTGGGCTAGTTAACGGGCTGGAAGAAGGCTACGGCTACGGCGCCGGGGCCTACATGGGTGCCGATGGTGGCGCCGATGGTGTGAACGGGCAGTTCGCCCTCGGTGTGGCCAGCCCACAGTGCCGCGCTGTCCTCGATATACTTCTTGAGCACCGCATCCGAAAGGCCCGTATAGCCGAGCGCCAGCGGCATGGAAAAGTCGATGCCGCCCGCCTTTTCGACCTTCTGGTTGAGCAGGTTACGTCCGTTCTTGGAACCGCGCGCCTTGCCCAGCTGCACGATCAGACCGTCCTCGGCAGCCACCACGGGCTTTACGTTGAGCAGCGTACCCACGGCACCGGCCGCAGCAGACAGGCGACCGCCGCGCACCAGGTACTCCAACGTCTCGAGCAGGCCGATGACGACCACGCGGTCGCGCACGGCCTCGACAGCCGCCGCAACCTGAGCCGCGCCCTGGCCCTCGTCCACCAGGCGCAGCGCATACTCGACCAGCACGCGCTCGCCCAAGGTCACGTTATTGCTGTCCACGACGAACATGTCGCCGCCCGGCGCCTCGGCAAGTGCCGTACGAGCACTCTGGTTGGTGCCCGAGAGCTTGGCTCCCACGGTAATAATCACGGCCTCATCGCCGGCCTCACGCGCTTCGGCAATCGCCTGCGAAAAGGCGTACGGGTTGACCTGACCGGTCTTGGGCAGCTCATCGCGCTCCACAAGCATCTCGTAAAAGCGCTGGTGATCGATGTCGACGCCATCCATATACACATCGGTGCCAAAGGTGACGGACAGCGGCAGAACACGCAGAGCGGGGTGCTCCGCCGGCGACATATCGCTTGCGGAATCGGTAATAATGCGGACGGACATAACGAATCCTTTCTTGCGCAGGTCTCGCGCAGGGAATTTTGACAGCAATGTCCCGGCACGGCGTACGCGCTCAAACGGGACGATGCAGTTCTTGGCTGAAAGCTAGCGCCAGCGCGGCTCTAGATCTCGCGCAGGGTGTTGAGGATCGTGCGCAGCGATGCATACATCTGCTCGCGCTGCTCCACGCCCATGGCCTTGCCGGTGGTATCGAGCACCTCGCGAATGATGCGATCGGCCTCGCTCATGCTCTCGCCGCCCAGGGCAGTCAGGCGCACCGGAGCACGATACTTGACGGCCGCATCACCCGAGTCGTCAACCTCGACGTAGCCGCCCTCCTCCAGATGTGCCAGTGTGCGCGAAACGGCGGCACGGGTAACGCCGGCCATGCGGGCGAGGTCGGCGCCAGTCAGGCCGTCCTTGCTGCGCTCAAGATAGTACAGGCACATAACGTCGGAGCCCTTGAGGCCCAGCCTTGCGCCTTCGGACGTCTTGATACGCTGAATCTCCTTGTAGAGGCCGCTGATCAGTCCGACAAAGTCCTCAAAACGTGTCTCGTCGTTCTGCTGCATGGTGACGACCGCCTTTCGCTTACATGATGCTAACGGGTAAACATCTTAGCCGCACAAGGCAACACCCGTACCCAAATATCCCATTTGTTAACCCATCAACATAAAAACCACCACAAAGGGGACAGGCACCTTTGTGGTGGTTTGGGGCATCGAGTTTGATCCGCAGACTTCGCTACAGCCCCACGCAAGGATTGTCGCGGGTCACAAGCGTTTTAACGACAACCGTCGCTCCCAGATAGCGCTCGAGCAGCTCGGCTAAGCGATCGATCGCGGCCTGGCAATCCCCCATCCGCTCGGGCTCCACGCACTCAATCGCCAGGAAAGCATCGGCCGAATCATCGGACAACGCCGTTCGAACGCCATCGCGCCAGTTCCAGCAGCGGCATACGGCGCCCGCATCATCGATGTAGGCGAGCTCGCCGGGCAGCGTCGGGTCATCTGTCTCCTCGCCAAGCGGCAGAAATGAATCGCCACCGTCGGTCACCTTCAGGCAAAGGTCTCCCTCAATCGCGTGCAAATCCTCGCCGCCTACGGGCAGCGCGTAGGACAGCGACACCGTGTTGTAGATGTCCACCGCGGGCGTAATGTGGCCCACCGGCTTTCCTTTGAGCACGCGCTTGAGCAGGTTCTCAATTGAGCAACGCGCGCCCTTCTTGGTCTTGAATAGGCGATATGCCTCGCGCCATGCCTTAACCGGCGCATTCTCGCTGATGGTATCACTCGTCAGGTGACGCTCCGCATCGATATTGGCGCGGTCGAGCAACGCGGCAATCGCATCAACGTCCTCTTGAGGAATCTGAGCCGCGGGCTTCATGCCCTTTACGACCACAACACCGACAGCCGCCTGCGGAAATAGCTCCCAAAACGAATCCTCGGCAACGAAACTCTTCATGTGCTCTCCCTTCATAGCATGCGCCCGAGCCCGGGTGCCTAAACAAAAAGCGCCCTTACGACGGCCACCTTCAAAGTCCTACGGTGCCGCCACAAGAGCGCTTACGCTGCCCCCATCCGGAGAAGGGGGCGATATGTCAGGCGTATTGTAACCCGAGTCATTCGCCCAAGCAAAACCGCCACAAAGGTGCCTGTCCCCTTTGTGGCGGATATGGACTCGCGGCGACGCTAGTGTCGGAGTCCCAGCAGGCCGCGGCCGCGATGACGGGCGTCGGCGTGCACCTGAGCGTGCGGACCGGCGGCCTTCACGGACTCGGGCAGGTGCGAGTACTTCTTCTCGAAGTTCTCCTCGAACATCACGGCCAAGTTGTGCGCCGCCTCGTCGTAGCGCGCGGTGCTCTGCCAGTACTGGCGCGGCACCAGGATGCCGTCGGGCACGCCGTGGCACGTGGTGGGAATGTCAACGTTAAAGATATCGTCATGCACGAATTCGCTGTCCTCGATGGTACCGTCGAGGGCGCGGGCCACCAGGGCGCGCGTGTAGGCAAGCTCGATGCGATGGCCCACGCCGTAGCCGCCGCCAATCCAGCCGGTGTTGACCAGGTACACACGCGTGCGGCCGTCGGCGATGCGCTCACCGAGCATCTTGGCATAGACCATGGGGTCGAGCGGCATAAACGGCTCGCCAAACAGCGAAGAGAACGTGGGCGTGGGCTCGGTGACGCCGACCTCGGTGCCGGGGATCTTGGCCGTAAAGCCCGTCACAAAGTGATACATGGCGGCGTCGGCCGTCAGGCGCGAGATGGGCGGCAGCACGCCAAAGGCGTCGCAGGTCAAAAACAGCACGACGCTCGGAGTGGTGCCCATGCCCTTGGTCCACGCGTTGGGAATGTGCTCCACAGGGTAGGCCACGCGCGTGTTGTGCGTGACCGAGACGTCATCGTAGTTGGGCTTGCGGCTCTCGTCGAGCACCACGTTTTCGCAGATCGCGCCAAAGCGGACGGCGTTGAAGATCTCAGGCTCGTGGAACGCGTCCAGGCCCTCGCATTTGGCGTAGCAGCCACCCTCGATGTTGAAGATGCCCATGTCGGACCAACCGTGCTCGTCGTCGCCGATCAGCAGCCGCGTGGGGTTGGCCGAAAGCGTGGTCTTGCCGGTGCCCGACAGGCCAAAGAACACCGCGGTCTCGTGCGTGACGGGATCCATACTGGCCGAGCAATGCATGGGCAGCACGTCGTCCTCGACGGGCAGCAGGTAATTCATGACGCTGAAGATGGACTTTTTGATCTCGCCGGAGTAGCCGGTACCCGCGACCAAAATCACGCGCTCCTGGAAGTTGATGACCACGGCGGCGCTGGAGTTGAGGCCCTTGATGGCGGGATCGCACTGGTAGCCCGGCGCGGCGAGCACACAGAAGTCCGGCTCGCCGGTGCGCGCGATTTCGCGGGCAAGCGGGCGGGCGAGCATCTGCTTAATGAAGAGTGCCTGGCTGGCGCGCTCGCAGGCGACGAGCAGGCGGCGCGTGTGGTTGCGGTCGGCGCCGGCCATGCCGCGGGTGACGAACACGTCGCGCTCGTTGAGGTAGTCGACGATGCCGGCCTTGATGGTCTCGTAGCTCTCGATCGAAAGCGGTCGGTTGACGGCGCCCCAGGCGATCTTGTCGTGCACGTCGGGCGTGTCAACGATAAAGCGGTCATTGGGGGAACGACCAGTGCGCTCCCCCGTCTCGATCACCAGCGCGCCGTTGGATGCCATGCGGCCTTCTTCGCGGCGGATAGCGTGCTCGACGAGCTCCGCGGCGGGTAGATCGACCAGCAGACGGGGCTGATTCTCGGCGGGATCTTCGACCAGCGTAATACCAAAGTTGGACAAAACATCTGCAGGGGTAACACCAGGCATGGGGCCTCCTTTAAAAACGCGACACGAGGACACGACGCGCACTTTACTCACGTAAAGCCCGTTGTACCCGATATGCAAAAACGTTTTTGCGGCAAGGGCGGCAAGCCCGCCCAACGGTCAAAAATCGCAGGCAAGCGGCCTAGTCATTGGGGACGTTTTTAAACGACTAATCGTTGGGGACACTCTTGAACAGGCAACAACCAAGGAGCGTCCCCGGATGCCGGCACTCGGGGACGTTCCTAAAGTGCCGGCACATAAGGAACGTCCCCGAGTGCCGGCTACTGAATGGCGCCGCCGAAATTATCGAACAACCTGTTCAAAAACACGAACGAACACCGTCGCGTCTATACTAGAGCGCAGCAATAGAAAGGACTCCGCTTTGAGCATCACGCCCATCGATAGCATTCGCCGCGCCATCGCCCGCCGCAATGGCGTCGCCGACCCCACCGTATCGGACGGGGCGCACGGGCAGGGCGGACGCATCGAGAACGGCCTGTTCCCCGCATCGCACACCGCCGAGGAGCTCGCACGAATCCAAGAGCTAAGCCAGCGTAACGCCGGCGGTCCCGACAGCAGCCAGGCCACACGCCGTCGCCGCGAGCGCGATCGCCAGCCCGGCCCCATCCACCGCATGGTCAATGCCTGGTGGAACCGCCTGCTCGGAGCCGTCTACGGCGGCGGCTTCTCCACGCAAGAAGCCGAGTACGAAGATCACGCCACCCGTCGCGACTACCTTTGGAATACCCTGGGCACCGCCGTATGGGGCATGGCGTTTCCGTTGCTCACCATCGTGTCCACACAGCTCGTGGGCGCCGAGGAGGCTGGCAAATTCTCCATCGCCTTTGTCACCGGCACGCTCATCATGATCGCGTGCAACTACGGCGTGCGCAATTTCCAGGTCTCGGACATCGACGAAAAGACGTCCTTTGCCTCTTACCAGCTCAACCGCTGGATCTGCGGAGCGCTCGCGCTGGCATGCGGCCTGGTATACAGCAGCGCCCGCGGCTACGATGCGCAGATGGCCACAATCGGCCTGGGCGTCTACCTGTATAAGGTGATCGACGGCATTGCCGACGTGTACGAGGGCCGCCTGCAGCAGGCCGACAAACTCTACCTGGCCGGCATGAGCCAAACGCTACGATCCGTCGGCGTCATCGCGGTCTTTAGCGTGGTACTGTTCCTCACGCGCAGCATGCCCATCGCCGCCATGGCCATGGGTGTTACCGCGATCGCCTCGCTCGTTCTGGTCACCGCGCCGCTCGCCCTGCTCGAAACCGAAAAATCGCGCCGCGTGAGCCTGCGCGAGGTCGGTCACCTGTTTATCCAGTGCGCCCCGCTTTTTGGCGCGCTGTTCCTGTTCAACCTTATCGAGAGCATGCCCAAGTTCGTGATGGAAGGCACGCTGGCCTACAAGTATCAGCTGTACTTTAATGCACTGTTCTTTCCAGCGCAGGCTATTTTGTTGAGCATTGGATTTATCTATAAACCGCAGCTCCTACGTCTGTCGAGCATTTGGGCGAATCCGCGCAAGCGTCGCCGCTTTGACTTGATTATTGTTGCCGTTATGGCACTGATCGTGGTCATTACCGGAGCGTGCGCCGCATTTATGGCAGGCCCCGGTATTCCCCTCATGAGCTTTATGTACGGCCTCAACTTTGAGCGCTACCGCACGCTGGCACTGCTAATGGTTGTCGCCGGCGGCGTCACCGCGGCAATCGACTTTATCTACGCCATCATCACGGTGTTGCGCCACGCCGGCGATGTCACCAAGATCTACCTGATCTGCTTCGCCGTAAGCGTGGTGCTGCCGGTGATCCTGATTAAGCTGCTGGGTCTGATGGGCGCCGTGGTGAGCTACCTAGCCATCATGGCCCTACTCCTGGTGCTGCTGATAATCGAGTACGCCCACATCCGCCAGCGCATCGAGCGCGACCGCAACCCCTACGGCGCCTAATTAGCTGCCCCGGTCACCGGAATTTGCGATGGAATCACCCCGGCTGGAGCCTCGTTGAAGACAATATGCATCACGTAAAACTAAGTGAGTAGATTTTTACCGAATCCCTGACCACACCGACAGAGCACAAGTCTGTGACCTGCGGTTTTATTGAGGCAAATATGTTGGGTGCTCGGCATTTCCAAAAAAGTCTACTCACTTAGCCAGCGGGCAGCCAAATGATTATTTAATCCCCGTCCCAGAGAAATCAATTAGCGGGCAGAAGGGCAAAAGTAGTCAAAAACCCTTCCCAAATTAGCTACCCCTTGCACCCGTTATTCGCCCGGGTTGATGTTCGCGTAGAACTCCGCCCCATCATCGAGCCGCAGGATGCCCACGCGACCGAACTCGGAGCCGGTGGCGGCGGCGCAGTCGATGTCGATGCGATCGGGCACGCCGGCGGTATCCTCGCCACCCAGGCGCACAATCTGCCCGCGGCCCGACTCCTCATCGAGCCCCGCCAGGCCGCCAACCTCGCAATAGCGCCCAAGCGACACCGTGGGCGTGTGGCCGCTCACCACGACCGGGCCCTCGCCCTCGGCAGAAAGCAGTCCCGTCGGCGCATCCCAATAGCCGTGACGAATCCACAGCAGGTCATCGGACGACTGCACGGCGAGCATTTGCCGCAGCAGCTCGCTATCGGCATCGACCGCTCCCCTGCCGTCACCGCAATCGACACCATGCTCAAGCAAAAACGCGCGCGCCGCCTCGGTCTGGATGCCGGCATGCACCAGCAGGTACGGGCGCTCCTCGGTCTCGGCCACCGCGCAGAGCGGCAGCGTGGCCATCCATCGCACGAGCTCCTCGTATGCCTCAAATTCCATGTCGTTGAGCTGCTCGCTCGTCGTCCAGCCACCGTTGATATCCCAGGTCTCGGCATCGAGCGGATCCTGGCCAATGATGGCATCGAGCATGATCTGCTCGTGATTGCCCTTGAGCACACGGGCGTTGGGCAGCGAGCGCACGAGCTTAATAACGCCGACCGGATCGGGCCCGCGATCGATCATGTCGCCCAGCACGTACAGCGTGTCGTCGGACGTCAACGAGATCTTAGACAGGGCCTCGTCAAGCGCACGCACGTGCCCGTGAGCATCAGATGTCACATAGATCGCCATGGTACGCCTCTCCTTGCATTGCGGTCTAAGCCCGGCGCCGCAACTAAAACTTCAAGTTGAACTTAAACGTTACCCATTGTACTCCGTTGCAATATAGCTGGAAAGGGTTTCCGAGCAGAGGCAAAGACGGCAGCCGTCTATGACGATATCGCGCACGCCCGTAATCCGCCCCCATAAACCCACCACCTTTGGGTACAAATAACCGCAGACAACTGACCGTGCCACGCCAACCACCCAGGAGCGGACACTATCCATGAACCAGATACTTCTCTTTATCGGCCTCGTCATCATTTTGTGCCTGACCATCAAACCCGTCGGCAAAAAACTCCCCTTCCCCACCCTCCTCATCTTTATTGCGCTCGGCATGCTGCTCGGCGTCAACGGTCCGGCGCACATCGACTTTAGCGACTACGCGCTCACCGAAACCGTCTGCAGCACGGCGCTGCTGTTCATCATGTTCTACGGCGGCTTTAACACCAACATCGACCGTGCCAAACCCGTCGCCGCGCCCGCTGTGCTGCTGAGCACGCTCGGCGTTATCGCCACCGCCGGCATCACTGGCGTGTTCGCACACTTCGCACTGGGCTTCGACTGGATCGGCGGCCTGCTGCTGGGCTCGGTCGTGGCGTCGACCGACGCGGCGAGCGTCTTTAGCGTGCTGCGCGAGCACAACCTGTCGCTAAAGGGCGGCACCGACTCGCTGCTCGAGGTCGAATCGGGCTCCAACGACCCCGTCGCCTACATGCTCACCGCGGTACTCGCCACCCTCGCGGCGGGTGGCAACATCGACATTCCCGTGCTGCTGGCCAAGCAGATCATCCTGGGCGTGGGGCTGGGCCTTGCCATCGGCTGGATATCCAGCCGCCTGATTGAGCGCGCACACGCAACGGCCGAGGGCGCGCAGACTATCTTTTTGTTCGCCGTGGCGATCGTCGCCTACGCACTGCCGAGCTACCTGGGCGGCAACGGCTTTTTGGCCGTATACCTGGCAGGCATTGTGCTGGGCGCGAGCGACATCACCGGCAAGGTCGAGATGGCGCACTTCTTTGACACCCTTACCGAGATGACCGAGATGACGATCTTCTTCTTGCTCGGCCTGCTCGTCACGCCCGCGCGCCTGCCGCAAATGCTGCTACCCGGCCTGGCGCTCATGGCGTTTATGCTCTTTGCGAGCCGCCCCATCGCCGTCGGTTTGCTGCTGGCGCCCTTTAAGACGAGCCCTCGCCAGGTTGCGCTCGTAAGCTGGGCGGGCTTGCGCGGCGCGGCTTCGGTCGTCTTTAGCCTCTTTGCTGTGGTGGCCGGCGTTCCCGGCGGACACGACCTATTTGACCTGGTGTTTGTGATTGCCGTATCGAGCATTGTGGTGCAGGGTTCGCTACTGCCGGCGGTGGCGAAGAAACTCGATATGATCGATGCGGCCGGCGACGTGCGCCGCACCTTTAACGACTACCGCGACGAGGACGGCATGTCGTTTGTAAAGCTCAAGGTGGGCGCTGGCCATCCGTTTGCCGGGCGCTCGCTCGCCGATATTGGCAGCGCGACGGACATGCTCGTGGTCTTGGTGCTGCGCGACGGGGCGCACCCGGTACTGCCCAACGGCGATACCGTCATCGAGGAAGGCGACCTTCTGGTGATGGCAGCCCCAACGTTCGAAGAGCGTGCCGAGGTTACGCTGCGCGAGATCACCGTGACGCCCCACGGTCGCCTGGCCGGTCAGCGCCTGCGCGACGTGCCGCAGGGCAAGCACCCGTTTATCGTGGTGATGCTCAAGCGCGAAGGCCAAACGATCATCCCCGACGGCGACACCCTCATATACGCCGGCGACGAAGCCGTCATCGCCACGCTCGCGTCGTAGCGGCCAGGGGTTAGCTAATTTGCGACGAAGAAATCAAGCGCCTAGAGAACCTCATGCCTTCGCTCGCAGATTTGGATTTGCCCGAGGAGTAAAGCACCCCTCCCCCATGTAACCATCCTGTAAATCATAGCAGCGCAGTCGAGTTTTACCGTGATGCGGTCGCGCCTGGCGCTCCACTGTGCTAAAGTATCCCGAACGTTCAAACGACTACGAGGGGAACTAGAAGATGGCACGTGTGCACAACTTCTCAGCTGGCCCGGCCGCGCTGCCTACCAGCGTGCTCGCCGAGATCGCCGACGAGATGATGGACTACCGCGGTTGCGGCATGTCCGTGCTCGAGATGAGCCATCGATCTAGCATGTACCAGCAGATCATCGACGACGCCGAGGCAACCCTGCGCCGTCTGCTGAGCATCCCCGATAACTACCGTGTTCTGTTTTTGCAGGGCGGCGCCACGCTGCAGTTTGCGGGCATCCCGATGAACCTCATGCGCCGCGGCCGCGCCGGCTACGTCGTGACCGGCAACTTCGCCAACAAGGCGTACCAGGAGGCCGCCAAGTACGGCGAGGCCGTGCTGCTCGCGAGCTCCGAGGACACCAATTTCGACCGCATTCCCGCCATGGCCGACATCAACGCGCGCATTGCCGCCGAGGCCGCGGGCGACGGGCTCGGCTACGTCTACATCTGCCAGAACAACACCATCTTTGGCACCATGTACCACGAGCTGCCTAACTGCGGCGACGTACCGCTGGTCGCCGATGTCTCGAGCTGCTTTTTGTCGCAGCCGCTCGACGTTGAGCGCTACGGGCTCATTTACGCCGGCGCGCAGAAAAACGCCGGCGCCGCGGGCGTGACCGTGATCATCGTGCGCGACGACCTCATCGCCGACGGCCCCGCCTTTGCGCAGACGCCGCAGTACCTGGACCTTAAGACCCAGGCCGCCAAGGGTTCCATGCTCAACACGCCCAACACCTTTGGCATCTACGTATGCGGCAAGGTGTTCCATTGGGTGGAGCAGACCGGCGGGCTCGCAACCATGGCCGAGCGCAACTGGGCCAAGGCCAACCTGCTCTATGACCTGCTCGAGCACAGCGAGCTGTTCCATGGCGCCACGCAGGCCGACAGCCGCTCCATCGCCAACGTCACCTTCCGCACCGGCGACGCCGAGCTCGACGCGGCCTTTGTCGCAGGCGCGGCCAAGCACCAGATTCAAAACGTCAAGGGCCATCGCCTGGTGGGCGGCATGCGCGCCAGCGTCTACAACGCCGTAACCATGGAAGACGTGCAGGCACTTGCCTCGTACATGAAGGACTTCGAAGCGCAGCATAGTTTGAGTCCGCGATCTAACTAGCCCGCAACGCGCGGGCCGACCAGCCATCTCAAACCACCCTGTTTAGATCAAAACCTGCTAAGGAGTTTTTCCATGCGTAAGATTAAGACCATCGACGACATCACCAAAGACGGCAAAGTCGAGTTTGGCGAGGGCTACGAGTTTGTGGGCACCGCCGAGGAGGCCGACGCTATCCTGATGCGCTCCACCGACCTGCACGGCTACGAGCTGCCCGAGGGCATCCGCGCCATCGCCCGCTGCGGCGCCGGCGTCAACAACATCCCCGTCGAGGAGTACGCCAGAAAGGGCGTCGTCGTCTTTAACTCCCCCGGTGCCAACAGCAACGCCGTCAAGGAGCTCGTCCTGGGCATGCTGGTGCTTTCGAGCCGCGGCGTCGTGCAGTCGATGAACTGGGTGCGCAACAACGCCGACGACCCCGAGATCCAGGTCGATGCCGAGAAGGCCAAGAAGGCCTTTGTGGGCCGCGAGCTCAAGGGCAAGCGCATCGGTGTCATCGGTCTGGGCAACGTGGGCTCCAAGGTCGCCAACGCCTGTGTCGACCTGGGCATGGACGTTTACGGCTACGATCCGTTCATTTCCGTCGAGCACGCGTGGGTGCTGAGCCGCGAGGTGCAGCGCGTGGGCACGCTCGAGGATCTGTGCCGCGGCTGCGACTACCTCACCGTGCACGTGCCCAGCAAGGCCGATACCATCGGCATGATCAGCACCGAGCAGATCGACCTGCTGGCCCCGGACGCCGTGCTCATCAACTACGCGCGCGAGACCATCATTGACGAGGACGCCGTCGACGCCGCCCTGCGCGCGGGCAAGCTCAGCTGGTTTAGCTGCGACTTTGCCACGCCCAAGACCGTCAAGATGCCCAACACGTTTATCACCACGCATTCGGGCGCCGGCACCGGCGAGGCCGAGGCCAACTGCGCCGACATGGCCATCAGCGAGCTCAAGGATTACCTGGAAAACGGCAACATCGCGCACAGCGTCAACTACCCCGCCTGCAGCATGGGCAAGGCGCGCGCCGCAAGCCGCATTGCCTGCCTGCATGCCAACGTGCCCAACATGATCGGCCAGATCACGGCCATTCTCGCCAAGGACAACGCCAACGTGCAGCGCATGACCAACGAGTCCGCTGGCGAGAACGCCTACACTATGTTCGACACCGACGAGCACCTGGACAGCAGCACCATCGAGGCTCTCAAGCAGATTCCGTCGATGTATCGCGTGCGTGTGATCTCTTTCCAAAGCCCTTGGTTTTTGTAATCTTTAGCAGAAAATGTAACTG
>CATWKM010000046.1:0-13544 GCA_958351385.1 uncultured Collinsella sp.
ACGCTGCTCAACTCCGGCGCCATCAACTGCATCTGGAACGGCTTTACCATGGAGGGTCGCGAGGACGACTACACGTTCTCCGAGCCGTACATGCTCAATGAGCAGGTGCTGGTGGTCAAGAAGGATGCGGGCATCAAGGGCTGGGACGATCTTGCCGGCAAGACCGTGATTACCCAGACCGATTCCGCTGCGCAGGATGTGCTCGAGGGTGACCAGAAGGATCTGGCGGCGACGTTTGCCACGCTCGATACCATCGGTGAGTACAACACGGCCTTTATGCAGCTCGAGAGTGGTGCAGTTGATGCCGTTGCCTGTGACCTCTCGATCGCTCAGTATCAGCTTGCCGCCAAGCCCGATGCCTATACGCAGCTTGATGAGCCGCTGTCCAGCGAGCACTACGCCGTCGGCTTTAAGAAGGGCGACACCAAGTCGGCCGATGCCGTGACCGAGTCGCTTAAGGCGCTCTACGAGGACGGCGCGGTCAAGGACCTGTGCGACAAGTACGCAGATTACGGCCTTTCCTTCGACAACTGGGTTCTGAAATAGCGGCTTTCCCAGGCACCCGATTTTGCCGTTCAAACCGTCGCTTGCGTACATTTAGTACGCGGCGCTCCTCTTTCACGGCAAACTCGAGCACCTGGAAAACCCGCTTTAGCATTGGGTTTGCTGTTCTGTTGTCGCGAAAGAGAGCTTAGGTTGTCTATCCAAGTCATGATGCAGATGCTTGGCCAGGGGTTCTTGGTCAGTTTGCAGTTGTTTGTGCTGACGCTGCTCGGGTCGATTCCCCTGGGAATTCCCGTGGCGTTCATGCGCATGAGCAAGGTCGCGCCGCTGCGTTGGATTGCGCGCATCTACATTTCGGTCATGCGCGGTACGCCGCTCATGCTGCAGATGTTTGCCATCTACTTTGCCCCGTATTACGTGTTCGGCATTTCGCTTACGCCCGATTCCAAGTGGACGGCGTGCGTTGTGGCGTTCATCATCAACTACGCCGGCTACTTTGCCGAGATCTATCGCTCGGGCCTGCAGTCGATTCCGCGCGGTCAATATGAGGCCGCCGAGGTGCTGGGTTACTCGCGCTTGCAGACATTTTTGTACATTGTGATGCCGCAGGTCGCCAAGCGCATTTTGCCGGCGATGGGCAACGAGATCATCACGCTGGTCAAAGACACGTCGCTGGCGTTTGCCATTGGCGTGGGTGAGATGTTCTCGACCGCCAAGGCGCTGGTCGCCTCGCAAGTGAGCATGGTGCCGTTTGCGATTGCGGCGTTGATCTACTGGGTCTTTAACTTTGTGGTCGAGATGCTGTTGGGCGCCGCCGAGAAAAAATTGGATTACTACCATGATTAATTCGGTAATGAATATAGCGAGCGCGCGCAAGGCGTTTGGCGGCAATGAGGTGCTCAAGGATATCTCGCTCGAGGTAAAGCGTGGCGAGGTCGTGGCGATTATCGGGCCTTCGGGTGGCGGTAAGTCCACGCTGCTGCGCTGCGCCACGCTGCTCGAGACGCTCGACGGTGGCTCGCTTTCGTTTGGCGACCTTGCGGTTGCGACGGATGCGGGGTCGGGTGCGGTATATGCGAAGGGAGATGTTCCCAAGCAAGCGCGTTCGCGTTTTGGTCTGGTGTTTCAGAACTACAATCTGTTTCCGCACTATACGGTGATGAAAAATATCACCGACGCTCCGATTCGCGTGCTCAAGCGCCCGCGCGAGCAGGCCGAAGCACATGCGCGTGAGCTGATCGCGCAGATGGGGCTTACGGGCAACGAGAACAAGGTGCCCTGTGAGCTTTCGGGCGGTCAGCAACAGCGCGTGAGCATCGCCCGCGCCTTGGCGCTCGACCCGGAGATCTTGTTCTTTGACGAGCCGACCTCGGCGCTCGATCCCGAGCTAACGGCCGAGGTGCTGCGTGTCATTAAAGACCTTGCCGCGAAGAATATGACGATGGTGATCGTGACCCACGCGATGCAGTTTGCGCGCGATGTTGCCGATCGCGTGGTCTTTATGGACGGCGGCCGTATTGTCGAGGAGGGTCCAGCCGAGCAGGTTATCGATCATCCGCGTGAGCAACGTACCCGTGAGTTCTTGAGCCGTATCGAGGGCTAGGCTCAGCTATGTATTGAGATGAAGCCGCTGCAGGTCTTATGGTCTGCGGCGGCTTTTGTTTGTATCGATGGGGTTTAATAGTCGCCTCACAAGCTTGTCCCTTCCTCTCGCCGCCCGTATTCATACGTGCGCCGAAAGGTATGCATGGACAGCCGCCCGTGAGGGTAGGGTGGTGGCATAGGACATTTGGAGGGTGAGTCGGCTCGGCTGCCGACCATGCTGCTCCCGGGACGGCACCGACCGCGAACCCTCCCCGTTGGCGTCGCGCATTGCGCGCGGCCCTGCAAGGAGGTCATCATGGGTGCTCCCAAGACCGGTAACGTAAGGAACGTGGTGCTCGTAGGCCAAGGCGGGGTGGGCAAGACTTCACTCGCCGAGGCCATGCTCCACCTTTCCGGCAAGACCGCCCGCCTGGGCGGCCACGACGGCACCAAGCCCACGCTCGACTATGACCCTGAAGAGGTCAAGCGTGCATTTTCCATCTCGACGACCATTGCGCCGATCGACTGGAAGGGCGCACGTATCAACGTGCTCGATGCCCCGTGCTATCCCGATTTTATCGGCGACGCCTATGCCGCGATGAGCGTCTGCGAGACGGCTCTGTTTGTGGTCGACGCCGAGGCCGGCCCGCAGCCTACGACGGTTAAGCTCTGGTATGCCGCCGAGGACCTGCGTCTGGCACGTGCGGTATTCGTAAACCGCCTGTCGCGCTCCGAGGCCAGCTTTGCGACCACGATGGACCTGCTGCAGGAGCGCTTTGGTACGCGACTGGGCGCCGTGACTCTTCCCTGGGGCGAAGGCGAGGACTTTGACGGCATCATCGACCTGGTGCGCATGAAGGCGCGCCACTGCAACGGCGCCGAGGCCGTTGAGTCGGAGATTCCCGAGGAGTATCGTGCCCAGGCCGAGGAGGCCCATGACCATCTGTGCGAGCTGGTGGCCGAGGCCGACGACGAGCTGATGATGAAATACCTGGAAGGCGAGGAGACACTGACGCAGGAGGAGCTCGAGGGCCTGCTGTCGAAGGCGATCGCCGAGCGCATCTTTGTGCCGGTCTTTGCGGGCGATTGCATTAAGGAGCAGGGCGTCAACTCGCTGATGGACGACATCGCCACGTACTTCCCGGCGCCGACGGACTACGGCGAGATGCCGCTCATCGACGGCGATTCGCTCAAGATCTCGAGTGACGATGACCGCCCGGTGGCGTTTGTGTTTAAGACCCTGGCCGATCCGCAGCAGGGTCGCATCAGCTTTATCAAGGTGCTGACGGGCACGCTTGAGCCGGGCCTTGAGCTGATCAACGCGCGTACCCGCAAGAGCGATCGTCTGGCCCACCTGTATTTGATGTGCGGCCGCGATATGACCGAGGTTGGCCACGCTTATGCCGGTGACATCATCGTGGCACCCAAGCTGGCGGCCGAGACGGGCGATACGCTCTCGATTACCGGCAAGGTCGAGGCTGCGGCGTTTAAGTTCCCCAACTCGCAGTACCGCATTGCCATCGAGGCCGAGAATCGCGGCGACGAAGAGAAGCTCTACACGTTTATCGAGAAGGCTTGTAAGGCCGATCCGACCATGAGCATCGACCGCGACGAGGAGACCGGCCAGACCATCATCTCGGCGGTGGGCGAGGCACAGGTTTCGGTTCTGCTCAATCGTCTGGAGGACCGCACCAAGGTCGCGGCCAAGAGCGTGCCGATCCGTATTCCGTATCGCGAGACTATCCGCCGCACGGCAAGTGCCCAGGGTCGTCATAAGAAGCAGACCGGCGGCGCCGGCCAGTATGGTGACTGCTGGCTGCGCGTTGAGCCGCTCATTGGGCCCGACGGCACGAGCGACGGCTACGAGTTTGTGGATGAGGTCGTGGGCGGCCGCATTCCGCGCTCGCTGATTCCCGCCGTGGACAAGGGCGTCCAGGAGACCATGAAGGACGGCATCATTGCCGGCTACCCGCTCACGGGCATTCGCGTGGCTGTGTACGACGGCTCGTATCACAGCGTCGACTCCAACGAGATGGCGTTCCGCGCGGCGGCTCGCATCGGCCTGCGCAAGGCGTGCGCCGATGCCGACCCCGTGGTGCTGGAGCCCATCGAGGAAATCACGGTGACTATCCCCGAGAGCTACGCCGGCGCCGTGATGGGCGACATCTCGGCCTCACGCGGTCGCGTGACGGGTATGGAGACCGATGAGCGCGGCGATACCGTGGTCATTGCCCAGGCGCCGCTGGCCGAGCTGACGGATTACTCGACGCGTCTGCGCTCTATCACGCGCGGCACGGGCGACTTTACCATGAAGCCCGCCGGCTACGAGCAGGTGCCCTATGACGTTCAGGCCAAGCTGGTCGAGCGCTATGAGGAGGGCCGCGCCAAGTAGCGTGTGATTTTGCCTGCAATGTAGGCGCTGACGAAAAGGCCGCCCTGGGTAACCGGGGCGGCCTTATTTGATTCCTTGGGGACTGCAAATCGATTCTTGTCGCGGTTAGGGGCTTAATCACCCGAGGCCTGGTTGCGGCCGGTGGGGTAGTCGATCTGCACATGCGGCTGCAGGTTGTAGCAATATACGTGGAAGCACAGCGTCTTGCCGTGGTCCTCGACCGATTGCGCCTCGAGGCGTACGCCACGGCAGACGAGCTCCTCTTCGTTGTACATGGGCGTGACGCGGTAGAGCACGTGGTTGCCCGTGCCGCGGATATAGTCGAGGATTTGCTCCTCAAACGGCAACATGCCCGTCTCGTTGAGATAGCGTGTGCCGGTGAGCAGATTCTTGCGGTTGGCGTTTTCGCCGCAGAGCGACCAAGCGATAAGGTGGCAGCGGTTGTAGAGGCTCTGACCCGGAATAAAGTCGTAGCGCTGCTGGTGCCATCCGGCGGGGTGGATGCGCGAGATGTCGCCGCGCTTGCCTTGGCCGAGCGATTCGGGGCCCACACAGGCGAGCGCTTTGCGGGTGCGGCCCAGGCTGTCGAGTTTGGAGAACTTCTTAAAGCAGCCCTCTTCGGTGGCGCGCTCGTATTCATCGAGCGTGAACGACGGTGTGCCGAGCGGGTGCGTGCTGTCGGCGCGAAGGGCAACGTAGGGGTTGCCGGCGTAGTCGGGAATGCTGCTGAGATATACGCCGCGGGCGCGGTCGAGATCGGGGTTTTCGACCTCGTCGATGGGGGTGACGTTCGAAGAGACATCGTCAGCGGTGTCGGTCGTGGCGGATTCAGAGCCATCGCCGGAGTCCTGATCATCTTCGGAGTCCGTGGAGCTCGCTGTTCCCGATTCGAGCTGGGCGACCAAGTCCGCTTCGTCGTCGGTGCGGTTGGGGCTCTCGCTTTGCTTCTCGGCCAGAGCAGCCGCCTGCTCATCGCTTTGCGGCGAGAGCAGCTTGGGCGCTCCGTCGAGCGACCCTGTGAACAGCGCAAACCCCAGCACCACGGCGGTGCCGATGGAAAGTACTTGCTTGTAGGCGGACTTGCGCGACATTGAGGCTCCTGGATGGACGGTTGGGAATCTACCAGTCTAGCAGGAGCCGGCAGAGGCCGTTCTGTCGAACAAATACTTAAGATTTGGGACAAACGCTACTGGTTCATTTGCTTCATATTTGACGTATGGCTAGATCGAGGTGGAGTCGAGCCAGTTGAGCTTGCACTCGAGAATGCGCTGCTCGCCGGGTTGGCTGCTGCCATCAAGCAAGGCGAGCAGCATCTCGGCCGCCTCCCTGCCTTCCTGGTCGACGGGCTCGATGATCGTGGAGACGGTCGGCGTGGTGAGGTTGGTCCAGTCTTCGCAGTTGAGTCCCAAAAGACCTATTTGCTGCGGAAGTAGATGGGCCATGGGTTGGAGGGCCTTGTAGACACGGGGAAGCGCCCATTGGTTTTGTACGAAGATGAGCGTGCGCTTGGCGGGGTTGAACTTGTATTTAAAGTATTCGGTAAGCTCGTTGATTGACGGCTTGTTGTGATCGATGGGGATGGCTTTGTAGAGCTGCCCATTCGCGGCCAATGCCTCGGCATATCCCTGAAAACGTTCCATGCGAGTGCGCATTTCGGTCATGTTGGCGGCGATGGAAAAGAAGTCTTCGTAGCCGGCGTCGAGAAGCGCCTGCGTGGCATTGTACACGCCGTCGTAGAGGTTGGTTTTGATCCAGCTGGTGCCTGGGCTGTAGATGGCCGCGTCAAAAAAGACGACGGGCTTGTCGGCGCGCTTGATGCGGTCGTGGACTGCCTTGAAATTTGCCGTGGGCTGGATGATAAAACCATCGACGCCCAGTGAGAGCATTTTGTCGACATACATGAGCTCGGTCTCGGGAT
Organism: uncultured Collinsella sp.; assembly: GCA_958351385.1. Classification (GTDB taxonomy): domain Bacteria; phylum Actinomycetota; class Coriobacteriia; order Coriobacteriales; family Coriobacteriaceae; genus Collinsella. Next base: position 6,399 of record CATWKM010000046.1, read on the forward strand.
TAAAGTTGCTCGTGCAAACGACCGTCTGGTAGCCCGCGGGGAGCATGACCTGCTCCATGCCGTTGAGGACGAGGCCTGCCCATTTGTTGGTGTTATCCAAGATGATGATGGCGATGACGTGGGTTTGCTTGCCGGTGAGCGTTTGCGCTTGGGCGTTGGGAACGTATCCGAGTTCCTTGATGACGCGCGCAATCTTTGCCTGCGTCTTCTCGCTAAGCTTTTCTCGTTTGTCGTTGAGGTAATACGAGACGCTTGCCGTCGAGGTTCCCGCCTCTCGAGCGACGTCTGCGATCGTAACGCGCTGTTTTGCCACAGCGACTCCTTCCGACAGATGAGCATTTTCCAACATGATGACTTTGAGTCTTGGTGAGGGATGCGCTTTGGTGAGCGACTTTTTCCTTTCATATGAGTATGCAACAAATGCGGTATATGGGTGGGGTCGAAATTTGTGACCGGCATGCGCATCTGCCGTCTACCGAGAAAATCAAATACTTCTTGACTTTTGAAATCGAGGGTAAAATCGCAGGATTCATTTTTAGTTAAACGCATAACTAAATAGCGTAACCAACGCTCTGACCTGCGCGTTTACCGAAATAAACTGGCATTAAGAAAAACGAGCACCTATATTGGTCTTGTCGAAAAGACAGCAAGTCCAAACGGCAGGGGATGCTCCGGAGGCCTCCGCAAACGGTGTCTTGCGCACGCAACTCTATGAAAAGAGGGAAGCAATGAAGATCGTAGGCGTTGCCGCCTGTACCGTGGGTATCGCCCACACGTATATGGCCCAGAAGGCGATTCAGGATGAATGCGCCGCTCGTGGCATCGAGTGCAAAGTCGAGGCTCAGGGTGGTCTGGGTATCGAGAATGAGCTCACGCAGGAAGACGTTGATTCCGCCGACCTGGTGCTCGAGTCCGTCGACGTGGGTGTCGAGAACGAGGACCGTTTTGAGCAAAAGATGGCCGAGGGCAAGTTCCTCAAGGTCGGCACCTCGGATGTAATCGCCGATCCGGTAAAGATTATCGACCAGGCTGTCGAGATCATCAAGGCGACGGGCGGTGCCGTTGACGCGTCCAAGGCCGAGGCCAAGGCAGAGAAGAAGGCCGTCTCCGCTGCCCCGCAGGCCCCGACACCGGCGTCCAAGCAGTCCATCTTTGCCGATCCTGGCAAGACGCTGCTCAATGCATTCAATACCGGTGTTTCCTATTTTATCCCCATCGTCGTTATCGGTGGCGTGTTCCTCGCCTTCTCGTTGGCATCCGGTACTGCCGGTGCTAGCGGTATGGAGGTCACCAACCCGTTGATGGTGAGTCTTAACACTATCGGCATGGCCGGCATCTCTATGATGATTCCGGTGCTTGCGGCATACATCGCCTACTCGATGGCCGGTAAGCCCGCACTTGCCCCCGGCTTCGTCCTGGGCTACTTGGTTAACAACGCCGTCGTCACCCCGAGCGGCAACAGCGTTTCGACCGGCTTCTTGGGCGCCATGATCATGGCTGTCATCTGCGGTTACTTTGTCCGCTGGATGAAGACCTGGAAGGTCAACAACACCATCCAGACCATCATGCCCATTCTGATCATCCCGATTCTGACCTCGCTCGTCCTGGGCATGGCTTACATCTACATCCTGGCCACGCCGCTTGGCTTTGTGATGGATTGGCTCACCAGCGTGCTCGGCAGCCTGCAGGGCGGCTCCGCCGTCGTCCTGGGCCTGGTCATTGGTGTTATGACCGCTTTCGATATGGGTGGCCCCATCAACAAGACCGCTTCGACCTTTACCATGGCCATCATGGCCTCCGGCATCTACGGCCCCAACGGTATGTTCCGCGTCGCCGTCGCCATTCCCCCGATTGCTTGCGGCCTCGCTGCGCTCATCGCCAAGAACAAGTTCGATGACGCTGACCGTCAGATGGGCATCTCTGCTCTGTTCATGGGCTGCATCGGTATTACCGAGGGCGCTATTCCCTTCGCGGTCAAGGATCTTGGCCACACCCTGCCCGGCATTTGCATCGGCTCTGCCGTGGGCGCGGCGCTTGCCGCCTTCCAGGGCATCGACTGCTATGTTCCGCATGGTGGCTTTATTGTCGCCCTGGCCACCAACAACGTCGCGCTGTTCTGCCTGGACATCGTGATTGGCTCCTTGGTCGCCGCTGCAATCCTGATTGCCATGAAGCCCACGCTCGATAAGCAGGCCAAGTAAACCTTTAAGGACTCCGGTTGTGCGGAGGGATGGATTTGACTCCGCACAACCGCCCCTACACAACAAAATCCATCCGCACTGATAGGGCCCACATCTGGGTCCCAGGGAACTTTTGTCAAAAATCCTCTGGAGAAGGAGAACAAAATGTCCAACCTCACCATCCGCCAGGCCGTTCAGGGCATGCTCAAGCTGCAGGACAGCGGCGATCACGCAACCATGGTCGGCATTGGCCCCATGAGCCCCAACCTGATTCAGGCCGTGTTCGAGCTTGCCAAGGACGAGGATTTCCCGCCCATGTTTATCGCTAGCCGCAACCAGGTCGATATGGACGAGATGGGCGCCGGCTACGTCAACGGTTGGGACCAGACGCGCTTTGCCGCCGACATTAAGAAGGTTGCCGACGAGGTGGGCTATACCGGTCCGTACTACCTGTGCCGCGATCATGGCGGTCCGTGGCAGCGCGACGAGGAGCGTAACGCCCACCTGCCCGAGGACGAGGCCATGGAGCTCGCCCGCAAGTCCTTTGTCGCCGACATGGAGGCAGGCTTTGACCTGCTGATGGTCGACCCCACCAAGGACCCCTATCAGATCGGCAAGGTTATTCCGCTCGACGTGGTGCTTCGCCGCACGATCGATCTTATCGACTATCTTGAGCAGTACCGTCGCGAGCATAACCTGCCCGAGGTTGCCTATGAGGTCGGTACCGAGGAGACCAATGGCGGCCTGACCTCCACCGACAAGTACGAGGAGTTCATTTCTCAGCTGCAGCCCGAGCTCGAGAAGCGCGGCTGCCCCATGCCCACCTTTATCGTCGGCCAGACCGGTACGCTCACCCGTTGGACCGAGCAGGTCGGTCATTACAACTTTAAGAATGCCCGCGAGCTCGCCGACATGGCCAAGCGCTACGGCGTGGGCCTGAAGGAGCACAACGCCGACTACCTGGACGACGCGACGCTGCTCGAGCACATCCCGGCACACGTGACCGCTTCCAATGTCGCCCCTCAGTACGGCACCGAGGAGACCCGCGCTTACCTCAAGCTCTGCGCTACCGAGCAGATTCTGGTCGACAACGGCCTGTGCAACGATCCCTCCGATCTGTATCACACGCTGCTGGTCAAGGCCATCAAGACCGAGCGCTGGCGCAAGTGGATGACCGGCGACGATGTCAACCTGCAGGTTGACGACATTCTGGCCGACGACGAGCTCAGCCTGAAGATTCTGGATGTCTCCGGCCACTACGCGTTCAACGATCCCGAGGTCAAGGAGCAAGTCGAGAAGCTCTATCGCAACCTCGCTGCCCAGGACATTGACGGTAAGCGCTTTGTGATCGAGCACATCAAGCGCCCGATCAAGCAGTACGTCGTCGGTCTTAACCTCAAGGGCGTCACGAGCCGCATCGAGAAGGCTCTCTAAGTAGCTTTTCCTACACGACGCCGGGCCTGGGGCATGTCCCAGCTGCAGGCCCGGCACATAGGACAAAGGGACATCCCCTTTGTCCTATTTTTTGAGTTTTGGATTCCTTAGAAGGAGTTTGCACCATGAAGTTCTTTATCGATACCGCCAACCTTGACGAGATCGCCGAGGCCAAGAGCTGGGGCTGCCTTGCCGGCGTCACCACCAACCCGTCCCTGTACGCCAAGACCGGCGGCAAGCTCGCCGACTTTGAGCCCCATATGCTCAAGATTGCCGAGCTCTGCGAGGGCCTGCCCGTGTCTGCTGAGTCCACCGCGACCACTGCCGAGGGCATGATCGAGGAGGGCAAGCGTCTTGCCGCCCTGGCTCCCAACATCGTGGTCAAGCTTCCCGTGTGCGAGGCCGGCCTCGCCGCCTGCCGCGCCCTGGCCGATGCGGGCGTGCGCGTCAACATGACGCTTGTTTTCTCGCCGACGCAGGCCCTCATGGCCGCCAACGCCGGTGCCCGCTACATCAGCCCGTTTGTCGGCCGCTTTGACGACATCGCCGAGGACGGCATCTCGCAGCTCGACAATGTCGTGACCTGCATCAAGAACTATGACTGGACCGGCAAGAACGTCGACGACACCGTCGAGATCATCACCGCTTCGGTCCGCACACCCAACCACGTGACCCAGGCGGCTCTTCTTGGTGCCGACATCGCGACCGTGCCCATGGCCGCTCTCAAGAAGTGCCTGCATCACCCGCTGACCGACCAGGGCCTCGCCTCTTTTGAGGCTGACTGGCAGAAGGTCGTCGCTCAGGCTTAACGACCGGGTTGCCCTCGGCATCGCGCCATCCGGTGCCGGGGTTGTTCTCAAGAGAGGAATTCGTATGACCAACCAGGAGCTGGCGAAGGTCGCCAATGAGGTCAGGAAGGGTGTCGTGACTGCGGTTCACGCGGCCAAGTCGGGACATCCGGGTGGATCGCTCGGTGCGGCCGACATCATGACGTATCTGTACTTTGAGGAAATGAATATCGATCCTGCCGACCCTCACAAGGCCGATCGCGACCGCTTTGTGCTCTCCAAGGGGCACGCGGCGCCGGGCCTGTATTCGGTGTTGGCAAATCGCGGCTATTTTCCCGTCGAAGAGCTCGAGACGCTCCGCCATATTGGCAGCCGACTGCAGGGCCATCCCAACATGAACGATACCCCAGGCATCGATATGTCCACCGGCTCGCTCGGTCAGGGCATCTCTGCTGCAGTTGGAATGGCGCTTGCCGCTAAGCACTGGGGCGACAGCTACCGTGTCTACACGTTGCTGGGCGACGGTGAGTGCGAGGAAGGCCAGGTGTGGGAGGCGGCTATGTTTGCCGGCAACCATGCGCTCGACAATCTTGTTGCCGTCGTCGACCACAACGGCTTGCAGATTGACGGCACGATCGATGAAGTCAACTCGGCCATGCCGCTTGCCGACAAGTTCCGCGCCTTTAAGTGGCATGTGATAGAGCTAGCCGATGGCAACGACATGGCGCAGATTGAGGCGGCTTTCGCCGAAGCTCGCGAGGTGACCGGCGCGCCCGTCGCTATCATCGCCGAGACGGTGAAGGGCAAAGGCGTCTCCTTTATGGAGAACCAGGTTGGCTGGCATGGCAAGGCGCCCAATGACGAGCAGTTTGAGCAGGCCATGGCCGAGCTCGCGGCAGCAGGAGAGGAGCTCTAATGGCAGAGGTCAAAAAAGTCGCCACGCGCGTAAGCTACGGCGAGGCGCTCGTCGAGCTGGGCAATGAGCACGATGACTTTGTAGTGCTCGATGCCGACCTGGCTGCCGCTACGCAGACGGGTAAGTTTAAGACTGCCCATCCTGAGCGCTTTTACGATGCCGGCATCGCCGAGAGCAACCTGATGGGTCTTGCCGCCGGCATCGCGACCACGGGCCGCGTTGCTTTTGCGAGCACCTTTGCGATGTTTGCCGCCGGTCGCGCCTACGAGCAGGTCCGCAATTCCATTGGCTACCCGCACCTCAACGTCAAGATTGGCGCCACCCATGCCGGCATTTCGGTGGGCGAGGACGGCGCCACGCACCAGTGCTGCGAGGATATCGCACTCATGCGTACGATTCCGGGTATGACGGTGGTCGTTCCCGCCGACGATGTCGAGGCCCGCGCCTGTGTGCGCGCCGCCTATGAGTTTGAGGGGCCGGTCTACATGCGCTTCGGCCGCCTGGCAACACCGGTCATCAACGATCACGAGGACTACGAGTTCAAGATCGGCCGCGGTGTTGTTGTACGGGAGGGCTCTGATGTCACGATCGTCGCGTGCGGTCTCATGGTCGCTGAGGCACTCGCTGCTGCCGAGGCGCTCGCTGCCGACGGCATCGATGCTGAGGTCATCAACATGCATACGATCAAACCGCTCGATGAGCGTTTGGTGGTTGCCAGCGCCAAGAAGACCGGTCGCGTGGTCACCGCCGAGGAGCATTCGATTATCGGTGGTCTTGGCGAGGCCGTTGCCTCGGTGCTCGCGGAGCAGCATCCAGTGCCGATGCGTCGCGTCGGCGTGCGCGATGTGTACGGCGAGTCCGGCCCTGCGGTCGATTTGCTGCATAAGTACGGTTTGGACGCCGACGGCATCGAAGCTGCGGTCAGGTCCGTGTTGTAAGGAAGGCTTTCCATGGGGTTTGTATCTGCCAACCAAGTGACGATTGGCTACGCCGCCGCCTCGCGCGAGGACGCGCTGCATTATCTGTCCGAGCAGGCTGTTGAGCTTGGTTTTGCCGATGACGCGTCTGCTGTAGAGGCGGCTTTTATTGCTCGCGAAAACGAGGCCGAGACTGGCCTCGTCGCCGGTTTTGCCGTTCCGCATGCCAAGAGCGATGCGATCCATACGCCGGGCGTGGCCGTGCTCAAGCTGTCCGAGCCTGTTGAGTGGCCGAGCTTTGATGGCGTGCCCGTCGATGTGGCGCTCGCGCTGTACGTGCCCGCCGGCGAAGCGGGAACCACGCACCTGCGTCTGCTCTCCAAGGCTGCCGTGATGCTGATGGATGCTGGCTTCCGTGACAGGGTGCGCGAAAGCACCGATCCTGTCGAGATTGCCGAGCTCATCAACGCCGGGCTCGAGGGCTAGAACGGGCTCTCCGTTCCATTAATCGATCCTTCTCCAAGGAAAAGGGCCGCGACGCTATAGGCGTCGCGGCCCTGTCTGCGTTTCCCCAGATAAAACCTGCCAAAATAAACCTGTCCCTTTTTGGTAGGTTAAACGGCGTAACTTAAAGGTTCATGTTGCCGTGGATGTAGGGGGTGACCTCGGGGGAGATATGGCCGCAGCCCAGCTCGCGCAGCGTGGACTCGATGGCGGCGGGCAGCGGGGTCTTGCCTTCGGCGTCGACGGTGGCACCGCTGAGGGCGGCGATCTTGGCGACGTCTGCCGGCGCGGCCTCGATATGCATGCAGCCGCCGACGAGGCGTGCGCGGACCTGGTCCAGGCCAAGGTCGTGCAGGTAGTCCTCACAGGTGCGGATTACATCGACCTTCTCGCGCGTGAGCTCCTCG
>CATWKM010000047.1:0-13480 GCA_958351385.1 uncultured Collinsella sp.
CGCATGGCGGGGCGCACGGAGGAGCTCGAACGCGAGCTGCGCATCAAGCGGTTGGTTCTGCGCGAGACGGAGCATCAATTGGACAATATGAGGCAGATCGAGGGCTCGCTTGGCACCTATAGGGTCGTTGAGTATGAGGGCTGCCTGTTTGTCCCCAAGCGCCGCGACCACAGCTTTGATACCAAGGTGACCCCGGCGACCGAGTTCGGCAACAGAAACGTCGGCCTCATGGCCCCCTACTTTTGGTTTCCCGACATTTCCGAGCCCCACTACCACTGGGGCTATGCGATGCGCGCCTCCACGTACGAGGCGCTTGGTGAGCACGTGGGCACGGGGCACTACGAGCAGTTTGCCGGCGGGCCCGCGCTCATGACCTACCTGGATGCCGGCGAGCGCGGGAGTTTTTCGCGCCCGCTTTTCCAGGGTCTGATCAACGAAGCCGATGCACGTGGGCTTCGGTATGTGGGAGCGATTCACGGCGTGCTCGTGGCCCGCGTGCACGAGGGCGAGCGTTACCATCGCTACCTCCGCGCCTATCTGCCGCTCGTCGACTAGGCGGTTGAAACCACCACAAAGGTGCCTGTCCCCTTTGTGGTGGTTCGCATGTCATGAGAGCACTCAGAAAATCTTATATATAGAGACTTAGATTTGTGTATAAGATCGCGTAAAGCTGGCAACAATACTTCTCGAACAACGTGAAGCCGCCCCGTAGGGCGGCCGCCCCAAGAGAGGTGATTCCATGAGAATCGATAAGCTAGCAATGACGTCGCGCGAGGCGCTGCAGACCGCCATGAGCACGGCTGCCGATGCACAGGCCGGCGCGGTGGAGCCGATCCACCTGCTGTCTGCCCTGCTCGGTGCCGGCGAGCGCAATATCTCCGTGATCATCGAGCGCATCGGTGCCGACCCGGCTCAGCTCGCACGCTCCACACAAGATGCCATCGACCATGCGCCCAAGGTGTCGGGCGAGGGTCAGCAGATGGGCCTGTCCAACGAGCTCGTTCGCGTGATCGAGAAGGCCGAGAAAAAGGCCACCAAGATGGGCGACAGCTTTGTGGTGACCGAGCATCTGCTGATGGCACTTGCCGAGGACAAGGGTGAGGCGGGTCGCGTGCTGCGTGACGCCGGCGTGACCAAGGAGCGCATCGAGCAAGTCTACGAGGAACTGCGCGGCGATGACCGCGTGACGTCTGCCGAGGACAAGACGCAGTTTGAGGCGTTGGAGCAGTACGGTCGCAACATCTGCGATCTGGCTCGCGCCGGCAAGCTCGACCCGGTCATCGGCCGTACCGACGAGATCCGTCGTACTATTCAGGTTCTGTCCCGCCGCACCAAGAACAACCCTGTGCTCATCGGCGAGCCGGGCGTCGGCAAGACGGCCATCGTCGAGGGCATTGCTCAGCGAATCGTGGCCGGCGACGTACCGAGCACCCTGCGCGACCGCGACCTCATCGAGCTCGACATGAGCGCGCTGGTCGCCGGCGCCAAGTACCGCGGCGAGTTCGAGGACCGCTTGAAGGCCGTGCTCAAGGAAGTGCAAAAATCCGAAGGCAAGGTCATCCTGTTCATCGATGAGCTCCATACCATCGTGGGCGCGGGTGCCACCGAGGGCTCCATGGACGCCGGCAACATCCTCAAACCGGCGCTCGCTCGTGGCGACCTGCACGCGATCGGCGCGACCACGCTCGACGAGTACCGCAAGTACATCGAGAAGGACGCGGCGCTCGCCCGTCGTTTCCAGACCGTGATGGTCAGCGAGCCTACCGTCGAGGACACCATTTCAATCCTGCGTGGCCTGAAGGAGAAGTACGAGATCTTCCACGGCGTACACATCACCGATAGCGCGCTCGTGGCTGCCGCCGACCTCTCCGACCGCTACATCGCCGACCGCTTCCTGCCCGACAAGGCTATCGACCTGGTCGATGAGGCCGCGAGCCGCCTGCGCATGGAACTCGACAGCATGCCGGTCGAGATCGACGCCACCACGCGTCAGCTCACCCAGCTGCAGATCGAGGAACAGGCGCTCATGAAAGAGACCGACGACGCCTCTAAGGAGCGTTTGGAGGCTCTGCGCCAAGAGATTGCCGAAGTCCAGGAAAAGCTCAACGTGCAAAAGGCCGGCTGGCTCAACCAAAAGAACGCCATCGACCACGTGCAGGAGCTTAAGGGCCAGCTTGACGCGGCCAAGAGCGAAGAGGAGCGCGCGACGCGCAACGGCGATCTGGGCCGTGCGTCCGAGCTTCGCTATTCTGTGATCCCGGGTCTGCAGCAGCAGATTCAGGATTCCGAGGCTGCGCTCGAGGCGCAAAAGCAGCAGGACGGCGAGGGCCTCAACGAACAGGTGACCTCCGATGAGATCGCCGAGGTCGTGAGCGCCTGGACCGGTGTGCCCGTGTCCAAGATGATGCAGGGCGAGCTCGACAAGTTGAAGGGCCTGGAGGGCGAGCTGCATAAGCGCGTCATCGGTCAGGACGAGGCCGTGTCCGCTGTGGCCGCGGCCGTGCGCCGCAGCCGTGCGGGACTCTCCGATCCGGACAAGCCCATCGGCAGCTTCTTCTTCCTGGGCCCCACCGGCGTGGGCAAGACCGAGCTCGCCAAGGCGCTGGCCGAGTGCCTGTTCGATGACGAGCGCGCGCTCGTGCGTATCGACATGTCCGAGTACATGGAGAAGTTCAGCGTCCAGCGTCTGATCGGGGCGCCTCCGGGATACGTAGGCTACGACGAGGGCGGCCAGCTCACCGAGGCCGTGCGCCGTCGTCCGTACTCCGTGATCTTGCTCGACGAGATGGAGAAAGCTCACCCGGATGTCTTTAACGTGCTGCTGCAGGTGCTCGACGATGGCCGTCTAACCGATGGCCAGGGTCGCCAAGTGTCCTTCAAGAACACGATTATCATCATGACGAGCAACGTGGGCTCTAAGGCCATCGCCGATCTTTCGGGCAAGGACGAGGAAGAGATGCGCCACCAGGTCGATGCGGCCATGGCTCAGACCTTCCGCCCCGAGTTCCTCAACCGCATCGACGATATCGTGGTGTTCCATCCGCTCGGCATGGCGCAAATCGAAAAGATCGTCGATATCCAGCTTGCCGACGTCCGCGCACGTCTTGCCAAGGAGCGCATGACGCTTGCCATCACCCCGGCGGCCAAGCAGATGCTCGCCGTGGGTGGCCTGGACCCCGTGTTCGGTGCCCGTCCGCTCAAGCGCCTAGTCCAGCGCGAGGTCGTGGACGCCATCGCCGCCGCCATCATCGACGGCACGGTGCGCGAGGGAGATCAGGTGACGGTCGATGTCGACAAGGACGGTGCTTTTACCGTCGTGTGCGACAACACGCCGGCGGCCACCTACGAGATCCCCGACGCCGAGTAGATTTTTGGGATATGCCTTAAAATCTACCAGTCGTCTCTAAACACCAAGGGCGGCGGATCCAATTGGGTCCGCCGCCCTTTTTCGTGCGACAATCGATGGTACTGATCGTGAGTACATGGTAAGGAGATGCGCAGATGAAAAACGAGAACGAGACGAATGCACCGGCGACCGATGCAGCACCCGCCGCACCCAAGCCTGCGCCTAAGCCGGCACCCAAGCCGCGCGACCCCTATATCCGCGCCGAGAACGAGGATGACGACGGCTACGATCCCTACAGCGATCGCCGCCCCGAGCGCGAGCCCCTCTTCGAAGCCGACCCCTGGCGCTAAGTAGCTCATTTGGGACGGGGCTCTTTTAGCTACTTGGGCTGCTATGTGAGCCAGCATCTAATAGGAGCCGCTAGCCCTGGCCTTTGATGTTCGGCAACAGAAAAACTTGCTTAGCTACTAATCAAGTTGCACGCAATCTTGCTCTCCTGCTAATCAAGAATCGATATAATCTTGATTAGCATATAAGCAAGATTGGAGAATCATGGCATTCAACGACTTGGTGGCCCAGAAAATAAAGGACTTTGAGCAACAAGGAGTTCCACAGGTCTTTGAGCGCGACCTTGATCTGGGAAACCCGCAGGAACCCAAGCGCGACAACATCGTAAATGTGATTGTGGGAGCCCGTCGTTGTGGAAAGACGTATCGCCTGTATCAGGAGATGCAGCGGCTTCAGGGTCAAGGTATCGAGCTTGACCGGATGCTTTATTTCAATTTTGAGGATGAGCGCTTGCGTCCGTATGAGCCGTCGCTGCTAGCGGACGTGCTCGATACATTCTATGCGCTATATCCTGCTGCTCGAGCCGAGGGTGCCTACATTTTCTTCGATGAAATCCAGGAAATTCCCGAATGGGGTGCGTTTCTGCGGCGTGTGGTCGATACGGAGAAAGCGACCGTCTACGTGACGGGATCTTCTTCTAAGATGCTGTCCTCGGAACTTAAGAGCGAGTTCAGGGGCCGCTCTCTTGTGCGAGAGCTGTTTCCGTTGAGTTTTTCGGAATACGTCCGATATAAGACGGGGAGCGTTCCTGAGCCTGATGCACCCTTTTCATCGAGCGATGCAGCACTGCTTCGACATCATCTGATCGGATATCTTGAGCGAGGGGGATTCATCGCGACGCTAGAGCAGACGCCCGCGGACGCGATTCAGCTGCTACAGGAATATGCGTCGCGAACGGTCGCCATGGACGTCGTTGAGCGCTACGACATCAAGAACCCTCGTTTGGCTTCACTGTTCCTGACGCGGTGTATGGCATCTTCGGCACGAGAGCTGTCAGTGAACAAGGTGTACAACGAGTTCAAAAGTAGGCAGATACCCGTCAGTCGTAATTCGCTCGGCGACTTACTTGAGTATTACGAGGACGCCTACCTGTTGTTTTCGGTGCCGGAGTTCACGCGCTCACTTGCAAATAATGCGCGGTCCGCATCTAAAGTCTACGCTGTCGATCCTGCGATGTTCGGAGCATTCTCTCCCGCATCGGCATTTGATCAGGGCCAGAGGCTCGAGACTGCGGTGTTCAATGCGCTCAGAAGAAGGACTCCAGCCGTGCGGTCCGGTTCGGTCTGCCGCCTGCTGATCAAAGAGAAGAATAAAAGCCATGAGGTGGACTTTGTGGCCGGGGATGCGCTTCTTATGCAGGCTTATGGCCTGATTCAGGTGAGTACGGATATGGCAAGCGAGAAAACGCGCGAGCGCGAAATTGCCGCGCTTGATGCCTCGATGGCCCAATTCGATCTTGGTGAGTCGACAATCGTTACCATGGATGAGCAGGCCGATATTCCATGCGAGCGCGGTGTGGTACACGCTGTGCCCGCATGGAAGTGGCTTCTTGCCTAATCATTTATTGATCTGTGGTAGCTAATTTGGGACGGGGGCTTTTTAGCTACCCTCTGCTCTGCCCAACAGCAAAGTCGAAACAACATCAAGGGTAGCTAAAAAAGCCCCGTCCCAAATTAGCTACCCTGGGTGCTGTGGTCCGCTAGTCCTGGGCTTTGATGCTCGGCAGGAGAATCTGGGCGAGGTAGTCGGTCTCTAGTTTGGTCGCAGCGTCGACCTTGCCGTCTTTGCCGACCAGCACGTTCTTGATCTGGCTATAGGTATAGCGGTTGCCGGTCGTGAGCTCGACAAGCTCAATGGCCGTGTCCATGGGGTAGGTTGACACGGGATTCTGCGTCCGTCCGTTGATGGTCTGGGGCACCACGTACGGATAGGCGGGGCCGCTGGCGTAGACGGTATAACCGTTGCCTAGGTTGGCCGCACCCAAAACCGTATCGCCTTCATCGGGCGTAAAGCTCTCGCCCTCGCGCACCGCGACGAGCGTCACAATCGGCGTATCGCTGTCGCCGGCAAGATAGATGCATAGCGTGCTGCCATTTTGCCAAGTCTCGACCTTGCCGTACCACTCGACGGGGATATCGAGCTGGTAGAGGTCGGTTGCCTTGTGACGGGCGTCGGCATCACGGGCCGCCTGTGCCTTTTGCGCGCTCACGGCATTGACGGCGGCGTCGCGCCGCGCGGTTGCCGCCTGCTGGAGCACCTTGGCGGTGGCGGAGGAGCTCGCGCCTCCCTCCTCGGCATATTTGGCGGCGGCATCGATCTGGTCGTCGGTTACCGTGTCGGCCGAAGGCACCTTGAGTTTAAAGGCGGCCTGGCTGCTTAGGTCCTGTCCGTCGCTCTTGATCGTGACCTGCGTCTTGGTGGTCGGGACGGTATAGATGGTGCCGTCGGCCGCGATGGGGGAGGCAGCGATGGAGAGCGTGTAATCGCCGGGCAGCAGTTTGATGCCGCGGCCGTGCTCGTCAACGTAGAGCGTTTCGCTCACAGAAGAGCCGTCGGAGTCCTGGCCACTCACCTGCACGGGGATCTTTGAGCCGGTGGAGCAGTCGAGTCCCGCGGCATGTACGCCAATTTGCACCGACATCATGGTATGGGCGTTTGCGGCGGCGATGGCAGCCTGCTCTTGCCGGTATCCGTTCCAGGCTGCGTAGCCTGCGCCGCCGGCGACGAGCGCAACGACCACAGCGCCGGCGACCATCAGATTGCGGCGCTTGGGCGACATCTTACGATGACGAACCTCGGCTTCGCGTGCCGAAGGAACGGACGGTAGGGGAATATCGCCCATGGCGATGGTCTCGTCCACGGCAGGCGCAGAGCCCAGGCCGAGAAGCTCGCGGGTGAGCGAGTCGTCGGCAGGCAAGCTGCCAAGCAGGACGGTCTCTTCTCCCGAGTCGGATTCCGGCTGGTCATCGTCCTTGCTATCGTCCTCTTCGGCTTCGGCCTCGTCAGGAGCGTCTTTGGCGTCGCTGTCTTCGTGCGCCTCGTCCTGCGTGTCGACGGCCGAATCGCTAAAGAGCTCGTCTAGCGCAATCCGGTCAAGGCTCTCCAGGGCCTCGGCACATGCTTCCGCATCTTGGGCCGCATCCTCGCGGCCACACATCTCATCGCTCATATATCCCCCAATGCAATATCGGCTCAACACTGTACCCAAAAATGGAGCCATATAAAGCGAATGCGAAATATAAGATCCGATTTAACCCGAGCACATCGTTCAGCCGCATCCTCGCGGCAGCAAAAAGCCCCCGGAACGCGAACGAATCACATTCCGGGGGGCTCTGCAATGCGTTGAGTTGCGCGGAGCCGGCTACGCCGCTTCGTGCTCAAACGATGTTTGCGTCAGGCACGTTACTCGGCGTGCGCGTAATCAACCTTGGCGCGGCGAGCGGTAGCCTTCTCCCAATCGCTGGTGCCCTCAAAGACATCCTGCTTGTAGGGATTGCGGCCGAGCTTCTTGGCGCGGTAGGCGATGTAGATGATCGCGGCGATGTTGGCGACCAGTGCGGCGATCGAGACCGCAGTAGCGGCGCTGGGGTCGAGCGTGGAGTGGGTCACAAAGATGGACTCCTCCTGGAAGTACGGGAACACCTGGGCAAACATGCACCAAATGGCCAGCGTAAAGGCGCGGTTCTGGATCCAGCCGCCCTTGTTCCAGACAAAGGCGGCGACGGTGGGCGCCAGCAGCAGCGCAAAGCCGCAGAACCAGGAGTGGGTGGGCAGGCAGTTGTAGGTGTAGCAGAAGTTCCAGATATCGTAGGCGATGATGTAGACCCAGGTCATATCGGGCCACAGCATGTCGGTCTGATCCTCGGAGGCGTAGACGCTCCACCAACCGGTCATGCAGAAGATGTTGATGATGCCCGCGATGCCGTTGAACACGTTGTTCCAGCCGGCCAGCTGCGTGGCGCCCTCGGAGGTGACCCAGGTGGACTCGCCCAGGACAAAGAAGTGATAGGCGCTCTCAAAGTCGGACACGACGGCGATCATGATGTTGATGGCGACGATCACAAACGGCCACGCGCGGAACCAATGCGCCTTGCCGATCTTTCCCCACTGGTACTTAATGGCAATGAAGCCCCAGCAGCCGGCGAGCGCCGCGTATACCTTGGCGTAGTGGAACCAGCTGTTCTGGTACACATGGGTGGGGTTGGTGAGCGCCCACTCGGCACCCTGCGAAACGCCGATGGCGATGGCGACGCAGTAGATGGTCATGGCCAGCGGAGCCACGCCAAAGATGATGGCCGCGCCGAGCTTGGTGCGGCGGCCGACCTCGTTGAGCACGATCAGGCCGATAAAGACCATGGCCCAGCCGACCCAGTGGATAAGGGTATTGCTACCCCAAACATCGAACAGCATGCTGCTCTCCTTTCACGCGCCCGCGGCCCCTCTTCCGATCGCGGGCAGTTTGGCAAAATGTCGTCAGTTCCTGGGCTTGCGCTCGGGATACTTGGCGGTGTAGCCCTCGATGTGGAGCGTCGAGGCGATAATCTCCTTGATCGTCTCGTCGGGTACATCGGGGTGCGTGCGGATATACATCAACAGTCCCATGATGAGGGTGTAGAACGTCTCGTAGACATGGTCGATGCGCAGCTCATGATGGGCGACAAAATCCACCACGGTGGTGTCGCAGATATACTGCGCCACGCGCTGGACCACGTTGTGCAGAAAGCCGCCGTAGAGCGCGCCGCTGCTCGAGGTAAGCGTGCTCGGCAACTCGTGGCCGCTCACGACCAGGCGCTTAAAGAGCGGAGCGACGGTGTCGAGTGCGCCTTCGATGTCACCAACCGTGCGGCTGGCATTCCACTGCTCGAGCTCGGCGATAAAGCCGTCGATCGCCTCGTCCATAACGGCGGTGACGGCGGCGTCCATATCGGCAAAGTAGTGGTAGAACAGCGAGCGCGTGCAGCCGGCTCGCTTGGTCACAGCCGATACCGATAGGTGGGACACGCCCAGCTCGGAACTCACGGTGCGCACGGCGGCGAGGATCTCGCGACGGCGCTCGTCGCCCGTCAAGCGCTTTGTCGCACTATCGGATGCGGGGACGGCATCGACCACAGAGGTATCTGCTGTGTTGTTGCCCATGTTTTGCCGCCTTTCATCCTCTTTTGCTTGACCGTTCGCCTAACAGTCTTGAATATTGTTGACGGTTCGTCAATACTATTTTTGACACAATGTCAACTAATGGCGGGTGAACGGCATGGGGCATGCCCAGCCTGCAAAAAAAGAGGGGCGCCGCGGTCTCGCCGGGCTGCGGCAAGAGAAGGGACAACCATGATTCTCAACGGACCGGGGATTAGCTACACCGAGCCCGACATCGGTTCGGAGTTCGTGCCGCCGCTGCCGGAGCATCCGCGCGAGGCCATCGTCAAGCTGTGCGAGCACTGCACCAACCGTCTGCTGCATCGCGATGAGCTGCTGGGCTACGAGTACTGGTCGTTTGCCGAGGCCGCAACCGACGAGCAGGCCGAAGTGCTCTGCAAGATGAAGATGCGCCGTCCCTACACGCTGCCCGAGATGGTCAAGCTCACCGGCATGCCCGAGGCCGATATCGAGAAGATGCTCGACGACATGAGCTACACGGGTCTGCTCGAGTACAACTGGGAAAATCCCGAGCGCGCCAAGCAGTGGGTGCTGCCCATGCTGGTGCCGGGTTCCGCCGAGTTCCTCAACATGCGCGTGAGTCAGCTCGAGGAGCATCCGGTCTATGCCAAGTTTTTTGAGCAGGCATCCAAGGGCCCGCTGTCCAAGGCCACGCCGATGGTGCCGCCCGGTGGTGCCGGCATCGGCATGCATGTCATTCCGGTCGAGAAGGCCATCGATGCCGCGAGCACGTCGGTGCCGATCGAGCATATCGAGCATTGGCTCGACAAATACGAGGGTAAGTATGCCGCCAGCACCTGCAGCTGCCGCGCGAGCCGTCGTGTGATGGGCGAGGGCTGCGCCGACGACCCCGCCGACTGGTGCATTGCCGTGGGCGATATGGCCGACTACGTGGTCGAGACCGACCGCGGTCATTACGTGACCCGCGAGGAGGTCTACGACATCCTGCGCCAGGCCGAGGACAACGGCTTTGTGCACCAGATCACCAACATCGACGGCGAGAACAAGATCTTCGCCATCTGCAACTGCAACGTCAACGTGTGCTACGCCCTGCGCACCTCGCAGCTGTTCAACACACCCAACCTGTCGCGCTCGGCCTATGTCGCCAAGGTCGAGAAGGACAAGTGCGTGGCCTGCGGTCGCTGCGTTGAGGTGTGCCCGGCTGGTGCAGCCAAGCTCGGCCAGAAGCTCTGCAGCAAAAAGGCCGGCGGACAGGTGCCCGAGTATCCGCGCCAGGAGCTGCCCGATGCCACCAAGTGGGACCACACCAAGTGGTCGCCCAACTACCGCAACGACAACCGCATCGAGACGCATGAGTCCGGCACCGCTCCCTGCAAGACGGCCTGCCCCGCGCACGTTGCCGTTCAGGGCTATTTGAAGCTCGCGGCGCAGGGTCGCTATGACGAGGCGCTCGCGCTCATCAAGCGCGAGAACCCGCTGCCCGCTATCTGCGGCCGTGTGTGCAACCGCCGCTGTGAGGATGCCTGCACCCGCGGTCGTGTGGACGCCGCCGTGGCTATCGACGAGGTCAAGAAGTTCATCGCCCAGCGCGATCTGGATGCCGCGACCCGCTATGTCCCACCTGTGGTGACCCCGACGCGTGCCGGCGGCTTCGACCAGAAGATCGCTATCATCGGTGCCGGTCCGGCCGGCCTGTCCTGCGCTTTCTACCTGGCCGAGAAGGGCTACAAGCCCGTCGTGTTCGAGAAAAACGAGCGCCCGGGCGGCATGCTCACCTATGGCATTCCTAGCTTTAAGCTGCAGAAGGACGTTATCGAGGCCGAGGTCGAGGTCATTCGCCTGATGGGTGCCGAGTTCCGCTATGGCGTGGAGGTCGGTCGCGACGTGACGCTCGACGAGTTGCGCGCGCAGGGCTTTAAGGCCTTCTACGTGGCTATAGGCTGCCAGGGCGGCCGCCTTGCCGGTATTCCGGGCGAGGACGCCGAGGACGTGACCGTGGCCGTCGACTTTTTGCGCGAGGTCAACAGCGGCAAGATCGATGCGCTGCCCGGCCGCACCATCGTGGTGGGCGGCGGCAACGTGGCCATCGACGTTGCCCGCAACGCCTGCCGTCTGGGTTCCGAGCACGTTGAGATGTTCTGCCTGGAGAGCGAGGCGCAGATGCCCGCCAGCGAGGAAGAGCGTCGCGAGGCCATCGAGGACGGCGCACACATCAGTTGCGGTTGGGGCCCCAAGGAGGTCCATCTGGACGAGGCCGGCCATGTGTGCGGCATCACCTTTAAGCGCTGCACGCGCGTCTACGATGACGAGGGCCGTTTTGCGCCCGAGTACGACGAGAACGACCTGCGCCGCGTCGATGCCGACCGCGTGGTCATGTCCATCGGCCAGTCCATCGTGTGGGGCGACCTGCTGGCTGGCTCCAAGGTGGAGCTTGGCCGTGGTCAGGGCGCCCTTGCCGATCCCCAGACCTACCAGACCGCCGAACCCGACATCTTTGTGGGCGGCGACGTCTATACCGGTCCGAGCTTTGCCATCGATGCCATCGCCGCCGGTCACGAGGCCGCCGTGTCCATCCATCGCTTTGTGCAGCCGGGCTCCACGCTCACCATCGGCCGCAACCAGCGCCGCTACGCCGCGCTCGACCGCGACGATGTCGTGATCGAGAGCTATGACAACGCGAGCCGTGAGGTTGCCCACGTGGACCACGAGCGCGAGAAGGCCGCGCCCTTCAGCGAGTACGTCGAGACCTTTACCGAAGAGCAGGTGCGCGCCGAGACCGCCCGTTGCCTTGGCTGCGGTGCCTCAATCGTCGACCCCAACAAGTGCATCGGCTGCGGCCTGTGCACCACCAAGTGCGCGTTCGATGCCATCCATCTGGATCGCGATCGCCCCGAGTGCTCCACGATGGTCAAATACGAGCAAAAGCTCCCGAGCCTTGGCAAGTATGCTTTAAAGCGTGCAATCAAAATCAAGTTCGGTCGTAAATAGGTAACCATGGCGGGTAAGGGGACGGCGCAGACTAGATTTCGCTGTCCCCTTGCTTTGAGTTTGCATCGCATCAACCGTTGTTGAAAGGTTTCTACCTTGCATGAATTGGGAATCGTTTATCACATTATTCGCGATGTTGAGAACGTGGCGCGCGCCAATGGCGTGCGTCGCGTTTCGAGCGTCACGCTGCTGCTGGGCGAGGTCTCGGGCGTCGTTCCCGACTTGCTGCTCGACGCTTGGCGCTGGGCGGCAGATAAAAAGTCCATCACGCAGGGCGCGGAGATTATCGTGGAGCCCGTCGAGGCCGTGACGCATTGCGAGGCGTGCGGCCGCGACTATGCGACAGTCGAGCACGGCAAGACCTGCCCCCATTGCGGCAGTGGCGATACCTATTTGCTCCAGGGCCAAGAGGTCATGATCAAGCAGATCGAGACCCCCGACGAGGATCCGGCAGACGCTGCCCCCGGCGGCCCTTCTGACGCCCCCGACGCCGTCGACGCCGCTAACCCTCTCCACATCGTCTAGCCCCTAGTCGTTGGGGACGTTCTTGTTTGACTAGTCGTTTAAGAACGTCCCCAACGACTACTTGCGCTAGAGCATAAGTTATACAATTAGTCAAGTTATGTCTGTTTAAACAAAATAGCGGCACGCAGGCGCATTGGGATTAACCTAAAAGCGGCGTTAATGAACAGAGTGTCTGTATATATCTGTGAAAGTAATTGGGAAATCACGTTTTAGTAGGCAATGAGCTGTAAATCAGCAACGTAATCAATTTGTAACAAACTTAGACGTTTAAACAAATAATGCAACCGTTTGCGGATTTAGCTATAAATCCACAAGGCGAACAGGTATACTCCTTTATTGTCGTGTAGGAAATACGTAGACAAAAAGGAGGTTATGTGATGGTAAGTATTGTTCTTGCTAGCCATGGTGACTTGGCGGCTGGAATCAAGCAGACGGGCTCGATGGTCTTTGGCGATCAGCCGTCTGTTGCCGTGGTCTCGCTCGAGCCGAGCATGGGCCCCGACGACTTCCGTGCCAAGGTCGAGGAGGCAATCGCTTCCTTCGAGGACCAGGAGCAGGTGCTCTTCCTCGTTGATCTGTGGGGCGGCACGCCGTTCAACCAGATCAGCGGGCTCATCGAGGGCCACGATTCCTGGGCTATCGTCACCGGTGTCAACCTGCCTATGCTCATCGAGGCATATTCGCAGCGCTTTGACGCAAAGAACACTGCACATGCGATCGCAAAACATCTCGTGACTGAGGCTAAGGCCGGCGTGCGCGTCAAGCCCGAGTCTCTGGAGCCCGAGGAGAAGAAGCCGGCTGCGGCCGCCGCTGCTCCTGCGGGTGCCATTCCTCCGGGAACGGTGATCGGCGACGGGCACATCAAGATCGCCCACGTCCGTATCGACACGCGCCTGCTGCATGGTCAGGTGGCCACCACGTGGACCAAGCAGATCAACCCCAACCGCATCATCGTGGTCTCCGACGGCGTTGCTCACGACGAGCTCCGCAAGACCATGATCGAGCAGGCTGCCCCTCCGGGAGTCCACGCCAACGTCGTGCCTATCAAGAAGATGGCCGAGGTCGTCAAGGACACGCGCTTTGGCGACACCAAGGCGATGCTGCTGTTCGAGAACCCGCAGGATCTGCTCAGGGCCATCGAGGCCGGCGTCGACATCA
>CATWKM010000048.1:0-12815 GCA_958351385.1 uncultured Collinsella sp.
AGCCTGCCTTCACAAACGCAGCAGAAACACGGCACAGGTGGTGATGCGATGCACGTCTGGAAGACCTAGGGGCAGACGCGGACTCGCATTCAGCATCGATGCTGGCGCGTCAGACAATCATCGTCCAGGGGAAGCGCCCATGCCGCTGGGACAATTTGTCCCCGCGGGCGCCGCGCCCTCAATATGTCCCTTTTCTGAATACGGGACTAACAGAACCCTGCAGAACCTAGAGCGCCCTCTCTGCGAAACCCTCCTCCTGACCTTCGTGTAGAAAGCAGGAAAGCGTACACGGCGCACGCCGCTGAAAACTGCGGAACGATACGGAATCGACAGGCAAGAAATGCAAACCTCGCAATATCCCAATCAAAATTGTATAATCCCAAGGCAAATGGGAATATGCAAAAGGGACTGGTAATGAACGATACCATAAAATACCTGAAAGATGAGATGGGCCTCTTCGTGACCGAGTTCGAATGGTCTGGAGCGTCTGACCTCCCGCTTTATCTTGCTAAGGCGGCATCCTATCGGCTGTGTTCCTGCAACGGGGTCGATTTCATTATGGCAGAGGTCGAGGGGGAGGTCTCGCTTCCCAACCTCAAGAGGATCGTCTCTCAAGTGTCGGCGAGGGCGGGCCTGCAGGTTGCGCTCGTCGCCCAGATCGACGCGCGCCAGCGAAAGGCCCTCGTTTCACAGGGCATCCCGTTCGTCGTTCCCGGCAGGCAGGCTTTCCTTCCGATGCTGGGTTTCGTTGCGAGCGCGAAACGGGAGCCGCGTTCTCTTCCGGAGGTGCTGGCGCCAGGTACTCAGGCTGTGCTGGTTACGCTGCTGGCCAACCCAGAGGTGCGAACGTCCGAAGAGCTGATGAGGGCGACGGGCATGCCGTCGTCGAGCATCTCGAGGGCCCTCGACGATCTGTCTCGCAGGGGGCTCGTAAGCAAGTCCAAAAACGGCCGCGCAGTGGTCATCGAACGCAGCACGAGCAGGAACGATCTCGTCAAAAGTGCAATCGGATGCCTGCGGAATCCTGTCGCGCGGGCCGTGTATGCGAAAAGAGACGAGCAAACGGCGCAGCTTCCGCTTGCGGGGGTGAGCGAGCTTTCGCAGCGCAGTATGCTGGCAGCCCCCCGAATCGAGCAGCGCGCGGTATCGAGGAGGGCCTTCAAAGAACTTGAGTTCGAGGAGGTCCAACTTGGCGAGCTTCACGATGAGGAGACGGTTCAGGTCCAGGTATGGGCGTACGACCCGCTCGTGGCAGGAGGAGATGCGGTTGACGACGTGTCGCTTGCGTTGACGCTCGTCGGCGAGGGCGACGAGCGCGTCATCGGCCAGTTGAACGCGATTTTTGGGGAGGAATTATGGCAGTGAGCGAAGTTTACGGGCTACGCCGGTTCTCGGAATACATGGAGGGCCTCGAGGACTGCTATGCGATCATTGGCGGCACGGCGTGCGACATCATCCTGAGCAACGCGGATCTCGACTTCAGGGTCACCAAGGACATCGACGTCATCCTGATTGCCGAGAACCGCTTTTCCGAGGTTGCGGCGGCAATATGGAAGCTGGTGAAGGACGGCGGCTACGATTGCGGATGGAGGGGCTCCGGGGGAGTTCATTTCTATCGATTCACCAAGCCGAGCGTTGCTGGCTTCCCGAGCATGGTGGAGCTGTTTAGCAAAGCCCCCTCGTTCATCAAGGAACCAGAAGGGCTGACAATCGTCCCGCTGCCAGCGGGCGAAGAGGCGTCGAGCCTTTCGGCTATCCTTCTCGATGACGACTACTACGCCTACATGAAGTCCGGTTGCAAGGAGGTCGACGGGATCATGGTTCTGGACGAGGTGCACCTTGTCCCTTTCAAGGCCAAGGCCTATCTCGATCTATCGAAGCGTAAGGCCGCTGGCGAGAGGGTCGATTCGAGCGACATCAAGAAGCACAAAAAGGATGTTTTCAGGTTGGCTCAGCTCTTCTCCCCGAGAACGTCGTCGGCACTGCCCGATTCGATTCGCAACGATATGACTGAGTTTTGCGAGAAGGTCCGTGCCGAGGGCGTTCCTCTGAAGCAGATGGGGGTTCCAATGACGCTCGAGGAGGGAATTGAGCTGATCAAGCGTGTATACGACCTGTAGGGGCGGTTTCGGAATCTTTCAAGCATGCGACGAAGTAGGTGATGGGTTAGTTTTTTCGGCTTCGGTCGTATTGGGGACGATGCCCGAATGACGAAACTGAGATTGTTCCGAAAAGCAAAGAGCCGCAGCATTGCTACGGCTCTAAATTCATGCTATGATATGGGAAAATAGAACATTTGTTCGGTTATTCCCACTCGATGGTCGCGGGCGGCTTGGACGTAATGTCGTAGCATACGCGGTTGGCGCCAGGGACCTCGGCAACGATGCGGCCGGAGATGCGGGCCAGGACGTCGTAGGGCAGCTTGGCCCAATCGGCGGTCATGGCATCGCTGGACTCGACGGCACGCAGGATGATCGGGCGCTGATAGGTGCGCTCGTCACCCATGACGCCAACGGACTTGATGTCGGGCAGGACCGCGAAATACTGCCAGCAGCTGTGCTCGGAGTTGCGCTCGCCGGTCTGCTCAAACAGACGCTGGTTGTAGGCGTCGAGCTCCTCGCGCACGATAGCGTCGGCATTCTTGAGGATCTCGAGCTTCTCTTTGTCGACCGCACCGATGATGCGGATGGCAAGACCCGGGCCCGGGAAAGGCTGACGGAACACGATGTGACCCGGCAGACCCAGCGCCAGACCAAGCGCGCGGACCTCGTCCTTAAAGAAGTGGTCGAGCGGCTCAATGAGGTCGAAGTGCACGCCCTCGGGGAACGGGATCAGGTTGTGATGGCTCTTGATGGTGGCCGTCTTGCCGCCCGTCTTGCGAGCGCCGGACTCGATGATGTCGGGGTAGATGGTGCCCTGAGCCAGGTACTTCACGGGTTTACCATCGGTCTCAAGCTGCTGAGCAACCGCGAAGAACTCTTTCCAGAACTGCGTACCGATGATGCGGCGCTTCTCCTCGGGCTCGGTCACGCCGGCCAGAAGCTCGGCATAACGGTCCTCGGCGTGGACGTGGATAAAGTCGACGTCAAACTGCTTGGTGAAGACCTCCTCCACCTGCTCGGGCTCGCCCTTGCGCAGCAGACCGTGGTTGATGAACACGCAGGTCATCTGCTTGCCTACGGCGCGGGCGCCAAGAGCTGCCACGACGGAGGAGTCGACGCCGCCGGACAGGGCCAGAATCACGCGGTCGTTGCCGACCTTCTCGCGGAACTCGGCCGTCATGGTCTCGACCAGGTTGTCCATGCTCCAGTTGGGCTCCAGGCCGCAGATCTCAAACAGGAAGTTGCTCAGCAGCTGCTGACCGTACTCGGAATGCTTGACCTCGGGGTGGAACTGCGTGGTGAAGATCTTGCGCTCGACGCACTCCATGGCGGCAACCGGGCACACGTCGGTGCTGGCGGTAACGGTAAAGCCCTCGGGCACCTCGGAGACGGCATCGCGGTGGCTCATCCACACGGTCTGCTCCATGGGCGTGGAGTTAAAGAGCTTGGCGCCTGCCGTGCGCGTGATGGTGGCGCGGCCATACTCGCCCACCTCGGAGTGGCCGACCTTGCCACCGAGCGTCACGGCCGTGATCTGATGACCGTAGCAAAAGCCCAGGACGGGAAGGCCCAGGTCAAAGATGGCGGGGTCGATGGACGGAGCGTCCTCGGCGTACACGGAGGCCGGGCCGCCGGAAAGGATGAGCGCAGAGGCGTTCATCTCGCGAATCTCGTCGGCCGAGATGTCGCAGGGGACAATCTCGGAATACACGTTGAGGTCGCGGACGCGACGGGCAATGAGCTGACCGTACTGCGCACCAAAGTCGAGTACGAGGACCTTTGCGGAAGCCTTTTGATCCATGGTTCCCCCTCTTGTTGGCGGGGAGCCGGTGCCCACCCGCGCGAATGAACGAAATTAACTTCCATAGTGTACACGTTATATGGGATTTCTCGTCCCTCGCAGCCATCAGCGCACGGCAAACGCACGACCTGGGCCCCTGTTTGACGACAATTGAAGTGTTACCAAACGTTACGGATGATGTAATACGTTTGAACATTGGACGCCCTGTGCCACAATACTGCCGAACGACTCCGCCTCTGCGGCGGCAAATACGATAGGAATACCAGCATGAAGCGCATCCTTCTCATCGCCACGGGCGGCACCATCGCATCGACCGAGGACGGCAACGGCCTCTCCCCCGCCCTGACCGGTGAGGAGCTCGCCCAGAGCGTCCCCGAGATCTCGGGCCTCTGCGAGCTCGACGTCGTGCAGCCCATGAACATCGACAGCACCAATATGCGTCCGAGCGACTGGATGCGTATCCGCGACGTCATCGTCGAGGGTTACGCCGACCACGACGGCTTCGTGATTCTGCACGGCACCGACACCATGAGCTACACCGCGGCGGCGCTTTCCTACCTGATTCAGGACAGCCCCAAGCCCATCGTGCTCACCGGCTCGCAAAAGCCCATGGGCAACCCCTTTACCGATGCCAAGCTCAATCTGTACCAGAGCCTGCTCTATGCGCTCGACGAGCATTCGCACGATGTCTCGATCGTGTTTGGCGGCGTGGCAATTGCCGGCACGCGCGCCCGCAAGCAGCGCACCATGAGCTTTAACGCGTTCATTAGTGTCAACTATCCGCCCATTGCCTACATCCGCAACGACCGCATCGTGCGCAACGGGATTCACGGCACTCACCAGAATGAGTGCCCGGTTCGTTTCTACGACAGTATCGACCCGCGTGTGTTTGTCCTTAAGCTCACGCCCGGCGTGAACCCGGGTATCCTGGACGCCCTTGCCGATAGCTACGATGCTGTAATCCTGGAGACCTTTGGCATTGGCGGCATCCCCGAGTTTGGTGAGTCGGGCGAGTCGTTCCAAGAGACAATTTTCCGCTGGGTCGATTCGGGCCGCACTGTCGTTATGACCACGCAGGTCCCCGAAGAGGGCCTTGACCTGGGTGTTTATGAGGTCGGCCGCGCTTACGCCGATCATTCGGGTATTTTGCGCGGCGACGACATGACCACCGAGACGCTCGTAGCCAAAACCATGTGGGCACTCGGCCAGTCACGCGATGCCGCCGAGATCCAGCGCCTGTTCTACAGCCAAGTCAACCACGACCGCATCCCGATGGCGTAATTCAGTTGTCGACGGGTATCCCCTATTCGATGCCCTCGAGAAGCTCTGACACCGTCATGCCGAGTGCGGGCGCGATCTTAAATAGAACCTTGAGCGTGAAATTTGCCGTCCCATCTTCGATTCGGTCGAGGTAGGGTCGGCTGATTCCTGTCGCCACACAAAAATCAACCTTGGAGATACCAAGGTCCCTGCGTGTCTCTTCGACCCGCCTGCCAAGAATCTGTTTCGCACGTTCGTCCATGCAGACGAGTTTGAAATGGAGCTGAACAAAAACGTAAACTATAGTTTACGTTTTGCCGAATACACAGGAGTTTTCTATGTCGGGTTCTTCGGTCCGCATGTACCGAGCCACGCTTCGCACAAACAGCGCACCGCCCAAGCTCTTCGTCGTTGAAGCCGAATGCCTTTCACCCGATGAGCGCACAGCATTTGCATTGCTATCAAGTCGCGTCGCCGCCGTTCTGGTCCCTTGCCCGGCGCAAGGTGAACTTGCCATCCAATGCCAAACGCATAGCTGCTCGCTCAATCAGGCTGCCGTAATCGCAACCAGCCAACGCGGCCTACCCCTTCTTTTAGAAGCCGGCATTGCGCTCACCCTTCGCGGCGCCGGATACGAAAACGAGGCCGCCGCCGATATGGTCTTTAAACCACGATCGAGCGGCGGCCTCGCAGCAGCCATCGAATATGCTTGCAGGCTCGTTGCCTAAAAGGGCAAGCTAGAAACCAAAGCCAAAGCCCGTTCCGGTAATCGCCGAATACATAAAGTAGACGTTGATCACGTTGAGGAACACGCCCGTAATGCAGCCGTTGCGCAGATAGCGCTCGCACACGATGCGCGCCATGGCGGCAGAGTCATCATTGTTTTTAGCCTGGCGTCCTGCCGTAAAGTACGTCGCCACGCTCAGCAGCAGGTTGAGCACCGGCAGTGCCAGCAGCTCGTAGCTCTTGCCCCAGCGCGTCACCTCGCCGGCGGCATTAAACTTTGTTGCCACCTCGGGACCAATGTTGGGGATAACACACGCTGCGACCGCCAGCGGAATCACCGCAAGTACGAGCAGCGCAATACCCATGT
The DNA here is from genome assembly GCA_958351385.1 of uncultured Collinsella sp. Classification (GTDB taxonomy): domain Bacteria; phylum Actinomycetota; class Coriobacteriia; order Coriobacteriales; family Coriobacteriaceae; genus Collinsella. Next base: position 6,257 of record CATWKM010000048.1, read on the forward strand.
AGCCGGCTTTTTTGCCATATTTAAACATATGCGTCGTCCTTACACGTTAAAGCGGAAGTGCACGACGTCACCATCGGCCATGACATAGTCCTTGCCCTCAATACGCAGCTTGCCGGCGGCCTTGGCGCCCTGCTCACCGCCGAGCTCGATGTAGTCGTCATAGCCAATGACCTCGGCCTTAATAAAGCCGCGCTCAAAGTCGGTGTGGATGACGCCGGCGGCCTGCGGGGCGGTCGCGCCCTGACGAACCGTCCAGGCCTTGACCTCCATCTCGCCGGCCGTAAAGAACGACTGCAGGCCGAGCAGCTTATAGGCCGCCTGCGCGAGCACGTCCAGGCCGGGCTGCTCCAGGCCCAGGCTCTCCAGGTAGTCGGCGGCGTCCTCGGGATCGAGCTCGGAAAGCTCGGCCTCGATCTTGGCGCAGATGGGCAGCGGCTTAACACCATCGATGGGCGCCAGATCGTCGTTGAGCATATCCTCGTCCACGTTGGCCACATACAGGATGGGCTTCATAGTGAGCAGGAACAGGCCCTTGGCAGCGGCGCGCTCCTCATCGGTCATCTCCATGGACGCGGCGCGCTTGCCCTCGTTGAGCCAGGCAAGCAGGCGCTTGGCGACCTCGAACTTGGGCATGAGCTCCTTGTCGCGCTTGGCCTCCTTCTCGAGCTTGGGCAGCTGCTTCTCGAGCGTGCCAATGTCGGCCAGGATGAGCTCGGTCATGATGGTGTCGGCATCGCCGGCGGGATCGACGAACTCGCCCGTACGACCTACCTCGCGCATAACGTTGGGGTCCTTAAAGTAGCGCACGACCTCGCAGATGGCGTCGGTCTCGCGAATGTTGGCCAGGAACTGGTTGCCCAGGCCCTCGCCCTCGTTGGCGCCCTTCACCAGACCTGCGATGTCGACGAACTCGACCGTCGCCGGCACAATGCGACCCGGGTTAACGATGTCGGCGAGCTTTTGCAGGCGGCTATCGGGCACGTCGACGATACCCACGTTGGGGTCGATCGTGGCAAACGGGTAGTTGGCGGCAAGGCCGGTCTTTTTGGTAAGCGCGGTGAACAGCGTCGACTTGCCCACGTTGGGCAGGCCCACGATACCGATGGAAAGGGACACGACAGCTCCTTTTGGTACAAGCATTTCAAACTGCATAAGTATAGCGCCGCCGCAGCATCTGGGCTAACCCGGACGCCACGGCGGCACGAATGAAGCAGAGATAGGGGTCGCTGACTAGTCCGCGAGCTTCTCCACCTGATCGAGCATCTTGTCGAGCTTGGCCTTCGCCTCAGCCTTGACCTTCTGGGCTTCTTCGTGGGCCCTAGCCTTCTGGGCGGCCTTTTCCTCGGCCTCGGGATCGACGACGACTAGGTTGGATGCATCATGTTCAACCAGCTTAAGCGCATGCTCGGGGCACACCTTGACGCAGGCTCCGCAACCCAGGCAATACGTGGACTCCAGTGCAAAGCGGCCGCTTCCCACCAGATCGCAGGCAAACGTGGGGCACACGTTGACGCACTCGCCGCACGACGTGCACTTGTCAAAATCGCATTCCGGCGTGCTCACCTGCATGTTCTGGGCAAGCTCGGGGTGGTTTTGCAGCGTCGAGAGCACCAGCTGGCGCCCGTGCGTAAGCGTGCGGCGACGTTTGGCCGTCGTGGTGCCGCACATGGTGTTGAGCGTACGCTCCAACTGAGTAATCTGATGGCGATGGGCTTTGAGCTTCTGCGTCACCGAGGCCAGTGCCGCCGTTGCCGGATTGAGCTTGGTCACGGTAAGGCCCGTGGTGCGGGCGATCTTTTCCATGTACTCCTTGCGCTCGTACTCGCGGCGCTTATGGCACTTGAGGCTTTTGGGATCGACCTCCAGACCCATGCCCGTACCGGCCCACTCCTCGGCAGTGGCGATGGCCTCGCCCAGAATATCCTCGCCACCGGTGTTGCGGCACTTATCGCACACGCCCAACGGCAGGTACACGCTCACGTTGGGATAGTCGGCCAGCACCGAGAACCAGGTCTCGGCCGTAATATCGCCCACGCAGGCAACGACGACCTCGTTTTCGCGCGGCATGCGCTTGAGGGCGCGCGTGCAGGTGACGTAGGCGGTCTCGTGGCTCGTAGCTGCCGAGACAATGTCGTCGTAAAGGTTTTTGGGCGCCAGGCGCGGCGAAATAATCGCCTCGGTCGGACAGGCAGCGGCGCACAGGCCGCACTTGCGACAGGAATCGAGGATCTCGATGGCATCTTCCTCGACCTCGATGGCGTTGACCGGGCACACGTCCATGCACGCGGTGCAGCCACTCTTTTCGTTTTTGCAGGTCAAGCACGGAATGGTGTTGCCGCGCGGACGCTCCTTGTAGTCGGCAGGATTCCACTGCGGCGCCGACGGATCGAGTGCGTCGGTCACACCGCCAAGCGGGTTTTTAAGAAAGTCGAAACCCTTGCTGATTTCGATAATGTCATCAAACAGATCGTGTTCCTGCGCCATGCGCGGCCCCTCCCTGAGCAGTGCAAACAAGCAAGAAATAATGATACGCCATCGGCCCGTGCCTCGAGCAAATTACACGCGGAGCACCTTTGGGACAAATAGCCTATGGCCTATCGCCGCCTCGATTGCACAAGGTCAATCAAGCGCCAAACTATGCCTCGCACATGAGCTGCACGAGCTTTTGTTTGGTCACCTTGGCCTGCTCGTTGGCCATATTACGCTCGTTTCTAAAGGCCGCATTTGCAACACTCTGCAGGTCGGCATCGGAAATCTCGCCAAGGCCCAGATCCTCGAGCGTCGTCGGCAGACCAACACGCTGACAAAACTCGAGCACCTGTTCAAGCTCGGGCGCACGCTCCAGACGAAGCTGGACCACCAGACCAAACGCTACGGCCTCGCCGTGCATGGCCTTGCACTCGGGCAGAATCGTCAGGCCATTGGAGATGGCATGCGCCAACGCCAAGCCACCGCTCTCAAAGCCAACGCCCGAAAGCAGAATATTGCACTCGATCAGGCGCTCAACCGCTGGTGACATGCGACCCTTCTTGAGGTCGCGCTTAGCAGCGACACCACACTCCATAAGCGTGTCGTAGCAGGCACGTGCCGCGACCAGTGCCAAGTGCCCCGGCGCGCCACCGTGCTCGTTCGCACCTCTCGCCGCGGCGCACGAACGCGCCTCGAAGTACGTTGCCAGCGCATCGCCCATACCAGCGACCGTCATACGCAGTGGGGCCGCCGCGACCACGTTGGTATCGACCACGACCAGGTCCGGATTCTTCTCGAGCATCAGATAGCGATCGAACGACCCATCCTCGTGATACAGCACCGAAATCGCGCTGCACGGGCCGTCCATCGAAGCCGCCGTGGGGCATACACACAACGGCAGCTCAGCATAAAACGCAACGGCCTTTGCGATATCGAGCATCTTGCCGCCGCCAATGCCCACCACCATGTCGCAATACTCGGCCTGGGCTTCCTTGGCCATTTCGACAACGGCATCTTCCGTACACGGACCGTTGTAAATCTTAAAGAACGGCTCGCTTAGATCTTCATCCAGAAATCCATCGACGATCTGCCTGCACAGCCGATCCTCGGTGCCCTGGTCAAACAAGACATAGGCAGCGCAGCCCAACCATGACAAATACCTGCCCTGACGCGAAAGTTCGCCCGGCCCCTGAACATACCGGCCGGGACCGCCGTAAACCATAGGAAGCGCCATACGAGAATCCGCCCTTCATCAAACAACGATTGGTGCAAAGTAACCTGACCCCTTTGCACCAACTTGGTGCGATGAGGTCAGGTTAGTTTGCACCATAGCAAAAAGGGGCAAAGCCGTCTGCTGGCTTTGCCCCTTCCTTAGCTTGATTTACTCATCCATGAGATAGTAGTGGCCCAGCGCGTCGGCACCCAGGATGGCGTTTGCGACCATCTCGGGCGTCACCTCAAACGGCATGTTGCACATGGTGTCATCGGGCGCGCAGGCGGCCTCGGCAACAATCATGGCCTGCTCGCGCGTAAGCTCGGCAACGCCAAGTTCCTTCATCGTGACCGGCAGGCCCAGCTCAATGCAGAAGCCCAAGACTTCCTCGAGTTTCTCAGTCGGAGCATCCTCGAGTACCAGCTGAACGATGGTGCCAAAGGCGACCTTCTCGCCGTGATACATGCCGTGGCACTCGGGCAGCATCGTCAGGCCATTGTGGATGGCATGAGCAGCAGCAAGGCCCGAGCTCTCAAAGCCAATACCGGAGAGCAGCGTGTTGGCCTCGATGATATGCTCGACGGCAGGCGTGAGCGCACCCTTCTCCAGCGCGACCTTGGCCTTGACGCCATCGGCCATAAGCGTCTCATAGCAGAGCTTGGCGAGCGCCAGGCCGGCCATACCGCCCTTGCCGCCGGCGCAAGTGCCACCATCGGCATCGTGCGTCGCCTGGGCCTCAAAGTAGGTTGCGAGCGCATCGCCCATACCGGAAACCGTCAGGCGCACCGGGCTCGCCGCGATAACCGTCGTATCCATCAGGACAATGTTGGGGTTTGCCTTAAGGAAGAGATATTTATCGAACTGGCCGTCGTCGGTGTAGAGCACCGAAAGTGCCGAGCACGGTGCATCGGTCGAGGCGATGGTGGGGCAAATGATAACCGGGGACTCCAGGTAGTAGGCAACGGCCTTCGCGGTATCGAGGATCTTGCCGCCACCGACGCCAACGATGATGTCGCAATCGTTGTCGCGAGCGAGCGCAACCAGGCGATCGACCTCGCCCTTGGAGCACTCGCCGTTAAAGTCCTCAAACAGCAGCTCGGCCTTAGCCTCGGCAAAACCGCCCTCGATCTTGGCACCGACGCGCTTCTTGCCCGAAGGCGTCACGATGACGAGGGCCTTAGCGCCGAGCGGCTCGACATAGGAGCCAAGCTTTGCGAGCTCGTCCGGGCCCTGGATGTACTTGCTGGGGCTATTAAAAATTGCAGCCATTTTTATCCCATTCTCTAATAATAAAAAAGAAAGGGGCTCCGTACGGATACGTGCGGAGCCCCTCGTTACGATAACAAGAGTCGATTAGAAATCGATGTCGGTATCGTAGTAGCAAGCCTTGAGGATCTTCTCGAAGTCGGCAGCCTTGGTCTCACGCGGGTTCTCGGGCGTGCAGGCGTCGGTCTCGGCGTTCGCAGCGATCTCGGGCAGCTTGGCGAGGAACTCCTCCTCGGAAACCATCTGCGGGTTCTCGGCGTCGACCTTCACGCCACCATTCGCGTAATCCTTGATGGACTGCGGAATGTTGAGCTGGTCGTTGAGGTCGCGAATCTTCTGGACGAGCGCAGCGATGAGCTCCTCGTTGGTCTCGCCGGGAAGGTGCAGGATCTCCTTGGCCACGTAAGCGTAACGCTCGGCAGCGCGCGGGTCCTTGGAGTTCCACTGGATGACCTTGCCCAGGTACATGGCGTTAGCAGCACCGTGGATGATGTGGCCGTTCTCAAAGGCTGCACCGGTCTTGTGAGCCATGGAGTGAACGATGCCCAGCAGGCCCGAGGAGAAGGCGATACCGGCGATGCACTGAGCCTCGTGCATGTGCTGACGGGCCTCATGGTCGCCAGCATAGGACTTGGGCAGCCACTCGACGATCTCGCGGATGCCGTGCAGAGCATTGGCGTCGGTGAACATGGAAGCGCAGGTGGAAACGTAGGCCTCCATGCAGTGGGTCAGAGCGTCCATGCCGGTATGAGCGCACAGCTTGGCGGGCATGGTGTAGGTAAGCTCGGGGTCGACGATGGCGACATCAGGGGTGATGTTGAAGTCGGCCAGCGGGTACTTGATGCCCTTGGCGTAGTCGGTGATGACGGAGAAGGCAGTGACCTCGGTAGCGGTACCGGAGGTAGAGGAGATGGCGCAGAAGTGAGCCTTCTGACGCAGCTCGGGGAAGCTGAACGGCTGGATGATGTTATCGAAGGACTCCTCGGGATACTCGTAGAAGACCCACATGGCCTTAGCGGCGTCGATGGGCGAGCCACCGCCGATGGCGATAATCCAGTCGGGCTCGAACTCGCGCATGGCCTCGGCGCCCTTCATGACCGTCTCGATGGACGGGTCGGACTCGACGCCCTCGAACAGCTTGACCTCGAAGCCGCCTTCCTTAAGGTCGGCCTCAACGTCCTGCAGGAACCCGCCGCGGCGCATAGAGCTGCCGCCAGAAACGATGATGGCCTTCTTGCCCTTGAGGTTCTTCACCTCGTGGCGAGCGCCCTCACCAAAGTACAGATCGCGAGGATTGGTAAAACGTCCCATACTGTGCCTCCTAAACAAGCCCCTCTTAGACTTGCGTATATAACGGAGCACCCGATTGGCTCCGTTAGGACCGTTTTGCGCGTTGCCGGCGATGACAATGCGCGATGTCTAAACGTCTAAACGTCTAAACGTCTCAACGCTCAGACAAACACTATTTTACCGTTCTGGTTGGTCAGTTATTCACCTAAAGCCGACAATGATGAAACGTTTTTTCTATCCCTGAAAGCCCTTGTGGGGCATTCATACTCCCAAGCTGGGCAAACGTTTTATCAAGGTTGACCACATATCCCGGGTTGGACT
>CATWKM010000049.1:0-12028 GCA_958351385.1 uncultured Collinsella sp.
CGCGGTGGTCGAACACGTACTTCATGCTGAGCCAGTAGTTGACCACAACGGAGGTGGTAAACGAGACCGTGGTGCTCATCAAAAAGTCGAGATGAAACAGCTCGACAAGCGCAATGAGCATACCCCAGTCGATGCCAAAGGAGATAAGACCCACGACAGCGAACTTGAGGAACTGCTTGGTATGAGGTTGTGCCAGTGCCTTGCGCACGTAATCACATCCAATGCGTTGATGAATCGAGCAGAGGATACTTTAGAGCTTTTGCAAGGGAAACGTAAGGTCTTTGCCAAGAACTATACGAACTCGCCAAATTTTCAAGAGCTAATCCGCAAACGTTGAAAATTTGCCCGTAAACGAGCAAAGCCCACGAACAACACAGCGCTCGACGCGCGTCATCCGTGGGCATCGTAAAGCTGTAAAGTTGCGAGTTACTTGGTCTCGTCGCCTTCCAGGAAGATCTTTCGGGTCACAAAGTTGTAGACCATGACAAGCGCGGTGGCGCAAATCTTGGCGATATTGGCCTCGAGCCCCAGGCCGGCGTTGAGCGCCAGCACGATGCCGTCGTTGAGTCCCAAACCGATCACAGACAGCACGACAAAGATAATGAACTCGCGGCGGCGGCTCATGCCCTCCTTGTGCGCAAACACGTACTTCATGCTGGCGAGGTAGTTAAAGATGAGTGAGATGATAAAGCCGCTGGTGTTGGCGATTAGGATGTTGAGGCCCAGACCGTAGTGGAGCAGATTCATAATGCCAAAGTCGATGACCGTGGCAATGACGCCGACGACGCCAAACTTCATGATCTGCGCAAGGAGCTTTTGCATGGTACCTGCCTTATGGTGGCGCCGGGGCGCCGCGGGGATGACAAACTCAGCAAGTTTAGCCAATCCCCACGGGTGGTGCTAGGCGCGCTCCTCGATAGCACCGTTTCTATATGCATCGAGCAGCTGGCGCAGGTCCTGGATCTGGCTGCGGATCTTGGCACCGGAATCGGTGTCGCTCACCATGCGGCGACGGTCGGCCTCGTCAAAGCGGTTGGTCTCGCTTTCGATATCGACGTTGCGGGTGAGTGCCTCGGCAACCGTCGTAAAGGCCCGGTGCGACTTGAGGCGGCAGCCGCGCGAGCTCGAGATGAGCGTATAGCCGGCGATACCCGTCTTGGGATGGTAAGCGCGGCAGAAGCCGCCATCGATGACCAGCAGCTTGCCCTCGGCGCGGATGGGCTGCTCGCCCTTGGTGGTTTTAACGGGCGTGTGGCCGTTGATGATGTGGCCAGTCGGTGAACATGCCATGGGCGTGACGCCAAACTCGCGCATGATGTCGTCGCAGACCGAGGGCGACTTGGTAAGCGTAAAGTACGGGTCCATCGGCTCGACCCAGGTGCTCTTATCGGCGATATAGGCGCGCTCAAAGGTACGCACCAGGCGTCCGCTGGCGGGTGAGTTAAAGCCAATCCACAGGTACCACATCCAGTCGAGAGCGTCGCGGTCGCCCACACGCCAGGCGCGGCGGGCGATGTAGTCGCAAAAATCGAGATAATCGCGGCCAGTGTGCCAGGTGCCCAGGCAGTTCATGCTGCTAATGGTGCCGTCTTCGTTGAGTGGCACGCAGCCATGGAACAGCAGGTTGCCGTTGGCAACCTTGTACATCGAGCCGTGGGAATAGAGGAAATCGATATGGCGATGCAGGTGATCGGCGGTGACAAACTCGGACACGAGCTTGTCGATGATGTGCTGCTCCTGAGACGTGAGCGTATAGGGGTCCGCCGGGTCGACGGTGGGGAAGTCGTTGGTCGTGAGCGGCCACACGCTGCCGTCGGCGAGCGTGACCGTGCCGGTGTCGTGTTCGATCTTGTCAAGTAACAGGCGGTCGGTCATGTCGAACTCGGGATGGCGCTGGATAATCTGGCCCTCGAGCTTAAAGAGCAGCACGTTGATGGCCTTGATCAGCGGGGTGATGGACTCGCCGGCGGTGTAGGTGGCATCAGCAAAGGCGACAAGTTCACGCAGCGAGATGCCGTAGTCGTTCTCCAGGATCTCGTAGTTGTCGTAGCGTAGGTTGTTGCGCAGCACCGTGGCGATGCAGGCAGGTTCACCGGCCGCAGCGCCCATCCACAGCAGGTCGTGGTTGCCCCACTGGATGTCGAGTGAATGGTAGGTGAGCAGGCGGTCCATAATCTTGGCCGCGCCGCCACCGCGGTCGAAGATATCGCCCACCAGGTGCAGGTGGTCGACGGCCAGGCGCTTGATGAGCGAGGCGAGCGACTCGATAAAGTCGTCGGCGCTGGCGGTCTCTAGGATGGACTCCACGATGCGCTCGTGATAGCGCACGCGATAGTTGTTCTCGTCCGGATGCGTGTGTAGCAGCTCGTCGATGATGTAGGCGTAATCGCGTGGGATGGCCTTACGCACCTTGGAGCGCGTATAGCGGCTCGAAAGCGAGCGGGCGACCATGATGAGCTGGTCAAGCATCGTCTTGTACCAGGTGGGCGAGTCCTCGCGCTGGCTGCGGACCAGCTCGATCTTCTCGCGCGGGTAGTAGATGAGCGTGCACAGCTCGCCCTTCTCGTCAAAGGAGAGCGTTTCGCCAAAGATTTCGTCGACATGCTCGCGCACGACGCCCGAGCAGTTGTTGAGGATGTGCATAAAGGCTTCGTACTCGCCATGCACGTCGCTCATAAAATGCTCAGTGCCTTTGGGCAGGTTGAGGATGGCCGAGAGGTTGATGATCTCGGTAAACGCGGATTGCTCGGTGGGAAACTGTCTCGACAGCAGGCGCAGATACTTGAAGTCTTGCGGATTGCGATCGAATGCGACCATGAAACACCTTCCGATAGGGCTGGTAAAACTGATAAACAGCGTAAAACGTTTATCAGTATGCGCCGCTTTTGTTTCGATTGGGGATGGGCGGCCGAATTGTTAGCCGAACGGTTTGGTAAATCGATTTAGTGGAGGTAGATATGGCGGTTGAGTGGAGACGATAGAGGGTGTTTTCTCAGATATTTATGCGTGGGGTCGGTGGAAACGATGGTGGTAAAGATGTTCGCTATTTTTGGTTCGATTTGGTAAATAGTGGACATATGTACCGTATGTAGGCTCACTGTGCGATAATTTGCGCAGCAATGAGTAAGGAGCCTCATATGAGTGATTTTGTCCTGACCTGTGAATCCGCCGCCGATCGAACTCGGGAGTTCTTTGAATCGCGCAATATCCCTGTCGTGTGTTTTCATTACGAGATCGACGATGTTGTCTATACGGACGATCTGTATCAGTCGATTACGCCGGACGAGTTTTTTGCCCAGATTGCCGCAGGCGCCATGCCCAAGACGTCTCAGGTGAGCGTGGGTGAGTACGAGGAGTTTTGGGAGCCGCTTGTTGCCGAGGGTAAAGACGTGCTGCACCTGACGTTGTCGTCGGGTATTTCGGGTACGTATGGCTCGGCTTGCGTTGCGGCGCAGATGCTCGCGGATCGCTATCCCCAGGGCGGCAAGGTGCGCGTCATCGATTCGCTGGCGGCGTCTTCGGGCTTTGGCCTGCTGGCGGAATGTGCCGCCGACGTGCGCGATAGCGGGGCTTCACTCGACGAGACGGCTGCCTGGATCGAGGAGCACAAGCTCAACCTGCACCACTGGTTCTTCTCGACCGATCTGTCGAGCTACCTGCGCGGCGGTCGCATTTCGGCTGCGAGCGCGATCATCGGCACGGCGCTTAAGATTTGCCCGCTTATGACGGTCGATTGCGAAGGTGGGCTGTCGCCACGTGAGAAGATTCGCACTAAGAAGCGCGCGATTTCCGAGATGGCTAAGACCATGATGGCACACGTGCAGGACGGTGCGGATTATTCGGGTAAGTGCGTCATGTCGCACTCGGCGTGCCGCGAGGATGCCGAGGCAGTTGCGGCGCTGATCGAGGAACAGATTCCGCAGCTTAAAGGCAAGATTGAGATCAATAACATCGGTACTCTGATTGGCTCGCATACCGGACCTGGTACGGTGGCGCTCTTCTTTATGGGCGACAAGCGCGTGGATTAGTTTGCCCCATCACATCGCTGCATGATTGCTCAAACGAAAACGGCCCGCCTCACGTTTGTGGGGCGGGCCTTGCTGTTGGGGGTTAGCGTTTCTTTCCGCGGAAGAAGAAGCCGTGCAGTGACGGCTTGAGGCCGCGGTTGGCGCGATGCTCCTCGACGCGCTCGTGGATCGAAGCGACGCGCTCGATGACTTCGTCGGGAATCGGCACGTCGGGATTCATGTTCTCGACCTGGCTGACCTCGGCGGCGGAGACCTGGTCGATAATGGGCACATCGTCGTGCGAGATGACAGGTGTGGCGTCTTCCTTCATCTTGCGATAACGCTGCATCATGTCGGTCTGTAGCTGCTGGGCCGAAGGCGGCGTCCAGATGATGGCGTTGGCGCCGGCGGCGATGGTTTCACGGATGCTCTCTGGCGTCTTGCCGCCCGGCGCGATGAGCGGCAGGTTGGGATAGTGCTTGCGCAGCTCGCGTAGGACCTGGGGCGTGTTCTTGCCGGCGGCGATGTTGAGAATCTTGGCTCCAGCGCGCACCTTGGCGTGGGCATCGTCGTCGCAGCGAACGACCGTAGCGATGACGGGGATGTCGGCGATGTTGGTGATGTGCTCGACCATCTCGGCGGTGGCGGGGGAGTTGACCACGCATCCCGCCGCGCCCTGCATCTCGGAGACGGCTGCCATCTGCACGGAGCGCTTACCAGTGGTGGTGCCACCGCCCACACCTACAAAGACCGGGCACTCGGCGACGGTCAGCAGCGCTTGCGTAATGGCGGGCTGCGGCGTGAAAGGGTAGACCGCAAAGACGGCATCGGCGTTGGAGTTGCGGATAACCGCGACATCGGTGGTGTAAATGAGCGACTTGATGCGGCGGCCAAAGAGCGTGAAGCCGCTGGCCTCCTCAATCTCGTCAGGCATGCGAAGGGCCGCCTTGCGCAAACGCCCGTCGATGGGCAGCGGCTCCATGGGGAGCAGTCCGTTGGGGGTCACGGCTACCTGGGGCTCGGTGAACTCGTCTGCGAGCTCGACCTCGGAGAAATCGACCGAGGCGACGATGTCCTCGTGAACCTCGGCGGGCACATCGATGGGGGCTTGGTCGTTTGCCGCGGCAGGCGTGTCGAAGGAGCTGGTGCCGACGAAGGCGTCGACGCGCTCATTTAGATCGTTGAGGGTATCCATGGAAGCTCGATTCTATGCGATGACGGCCGGCGCGATGCAGCCGGAATTGCGAATGCTAAATCGTTTGACGATTTGATTTTTCCCCGCCACGCAATTCGTTAGACCGAAGGGCCGGCGAACGTGAAGGAGCTGTGGTGGCGGGGATCGAGGTGCTATCTTGAAAGTCCCGTTTAAAAGAGAGGTGACGCGGTATGGAATTGACAGCAATGTTTGGCTCGATTGGCCTGTGTGTGGGCGCAATTGTTGCCGCCGCGGTCATCTACTTTGTGGTCACGGCCATTAAGGGCAAAAGGGCCGAACGCAAGGAGCGCACGATGCTTAAACAGCATCGCGACCAGCAGGGCAAACGCGCACGGAGATAGCTTGTTGAGTTTTGGATCCGTGCGCTAACTGCGTTTTCGGATCAGGGCAATGTAGAAGCCCTCAAAGTCGCGGCTGGGCGGAATGGTGAGCGTGCCGGGCAGGCCGTTGGCGATGGCCGATACCTGACCCGCGGCAATGGCTTCGGTCAGGGCGTTGGACTCGATGCGCGGCTCCTCACCAGCTTCCTGGGCGCGGCGTGCCTCACTTTCGCTCGGCGTGCCATCGAGGGGGATAAGCTCGCAGTCCATGTGCTTGTCGAGGGCCTCTTGCAGGGCGTCCTCGTTTTCCTGCGGCAAGATCGAACAAGTCGAATAGACGAGCGTGCCGCCCGGTTTGAGGGCTCCCATGGCGCGGTCCAGAAGTGCTCGCTGCGAGCGGGCGCACCTGCTCAGCAACTGCTCGGTGAGGCCGCGCAGGCTCTTCTCGTTGCCGCTGACGACTGTGCCCGTGCCGGTGCAGGGAGCGTCGAGCAGGATACGGTCAAAGCGGAAGAACTCGTCGAGCTCGCGTGCGTCGATGCGCATGACGGGCACGTTTTTTGCGCCTTGGCGGTGGAGGTTGGCTTCGAGCTTCTCGGCGCGGGGAATGCTCATCTCGCAGGCGGTGAGGTGTGCCTGGCCCTGGGTGAGGGCGGCGATCTGCGTCGTCTTGCCGCCGGGGGCCGCGCACATGTCCAGGATGTCCTCGCCGGCCTGGGCGCCCAAGACCAACGGCGGCATCATGGACGACAGACTTTGCAAGTAGATCTTGCCGTCGCGGTAGATGTCGAGGTCCCACAGGTCGGAAACCTGGGCCTCGGGCAGGATGGAAGCGTCCGGGTACCATGCGACGGGGCGGTGGGCGATGCCGGCGGCATCGAGCGCCGCGGCGATGTCCTCGGCGGTTGCCTTGAGCGTGTTGGCGCGCAGCGTGACCGGGCGTGTGGCCGCGGCGCCGAAGCCCTCGATCATAAGCTCGGCATCGGCGGGCGCATAGGCGCCGGCGACCGTGTCGACCATAAAGCGCGGCAGGTCGGCGGCGCAGGGAAGGGCGGCAAGCTGGTCGGAAAGCTCGGTGGCGGCAAACTGCCTAAGCTTGAGCTCGGCCTTGACCTGCTTTTTCTGCTTACGACGACGCGGCTTGGACATCCGTCTTTCCTTCCCATTCCATTACATGTCGAGTGTTTAGTACTGGCTCTCGTGCTTGCTAAAGAAGTCGAAGCGCGGGGGCAGCGGCTTCACGCGGTGCTCGCCGGGCTTCTCGCCCAGGATCTCCACGAACTCGTCCGTGGAGGCAAAGATGTTATCCCAGCTAAAGAAAGCGACCGGGTCGACGTCGAAGTACTCGCAGATGAGCTCGCAGCCGGCCGGCACAATACCGTGCATCAGGACGGTCGCCACGCGCAGCTCGGTAAAGGCGTCGACAAGGGCCTGCGTCATCGCGGCGTTTGCCTCGTTACCCTCGAGCTTGTTGGCGGCCTTGGAAGCGTCGCTCCAGCGCTTGTTGGCGGCGCGCAGGTAGTCGTCGCACACGGCAAGCGCGCGGTGCGTCTCGAACTTGTACATGGCCTGCTCAAAGGCGAGGGCTGCCTGCTGGGCGGCTTCGACCACGGTGTCAGAAGCGGCACCGGCGGGGATGCAGCCGTTGCGGTAGGGGCTCTCGTCGCCTTCCTTGACGGCGACGCCGTAGAAGCAGCTGCGGGCCAGACGGTTGAACACGCCGGTCAGCAGCGCGCTCTCCTTAAGGGTTGGGTCGATAACGCGCTTGTCGTCGCAGGCGCGTACCTCGTTGCCGTCCTTGTCCTTGCCGGTCACACGCGTGTCGTATGCCTTGGGGCTAAAGCTCACCGGCTTTTCGGATAGGCCGAGCGACAGCCAGTGCGCGCGCATCTGCTCGCAGGTGTAGTGGTTGAGCAGGTCGTCTGCCGGCGGGGGAGGCGTCTGCGAGGACGAGCTGGCCTTTTTGCCCATGTAGAGCAGGTGGTAGCAGGCGCTGACGGTGCTCTGCGTGAGGTCCCAGCCCAGGGCCTCCCACATGGCGGTCTGCGCGATGCAGTAGAAATAGATGTTGTCCTGACCGATGAACTGGTAAATCTGAGCGTCGTCAGAGCACCACCAGTCGCGCCAGTCGAGCGAGCTGTGCTGGTAGGTGGGTGCGGGCACCTGCGTGGAGTCGGCGGCGGGCTCGCCCATGAGGGCGGCATCCTGGGCGGCGACGCCCTCGGTCACGCCGGCGGCCTTGGCATCGCGCGCGAGCACGGTACGCGTATAGCTGATGGGCGCCCACAGGCTCTCGGGCCAGCACCAGCAGGTGACGTCGGAGACGCCATCGACCTCGGGCACCGGAACGCCCCAGTCGATGTTGCCGGTGATGCGGAAGGGCACGAGTGCCTTGCCGCTGCGGAAGCGCACGCCACCGTTGGCGAGCACCGCGTGGGCGTCGTCGCGCTCCTTCCAGCTGGGGAAGGTGACGGTAAAGCTGCTCTTGTTGCCCTCGGGCTCCAGCACGGTGTGCTCGGGGAGCTGGTCCTCGACGGCATCGAAGGCCTCGCGGAACTTGTTCTGGATGTAGAGCTGAGCCGGCAGCAGCCACTCCTCCATGGTCTTGGAGACCACGGAGCGAACCTGCGGGTTCTGGGCGAGCTTGGCGGTGTAGGTCTTCATAAAGTCGAGGTAGGCCGGCAGGTCAAAGTAGAGATTGTCGACCGGGCGCAGCTCGGGCACCTCGCCGGTGAGCTGGCTCTTGGGCGCGATGAGCTCCTCGGGCTCAAACTGGTGGCCCAGATCGCACTCGTCGGCATAAGCCTTCTCGGACTTGCAGCCCTGGATGGGGCAGCGGCCGATGACCTGGCGGCCGTTGAGGAACGTGCCGGCCTTGGCATCGTAGAACTGCAGCGTGGAGCGCTTGGAGATGGTGCCCTGCTCGTGCAGGCGCTCGATAATCTCGGCAGTCACCTCGTTGTGGATCTGGGCCGCCGGCTCAAGGCCCGAGCCGCCGTAGATGTCGCAGCTGATGTTGTAGTTGTTGAGGGTCGCGGCCTGGCGGGAGTGATTGGACTCGACATACTCGCCGATGGACTTGTCGTAGCCCTCGTTCTCCTTGAGCTTGCGGTAGCTCTCCATGATGGGCGAACCGTAGCAGTCGGTGCCCGAGGTGAAGATGACGTTTTCGCGGCCCAGGCGGTCGCGCAGGAAGCGGGCGAAGAAGTCGGCCGGGACAAAGACGCCGCCGACGTGGCCAAAGTGCAGACCCTTGTTGCCGTAGGGCTCGCCGGCGGTAACGATGGCGCGGCGCGGCCAGCTGGGACGGTCGTTCATGGAGTATTTGGATGCCATGGGACTCCTTCGCATATAGGTAAGAGCGCGGCCGGGCACGGGGTTCGGCGGCGCGGTGGTCAATTCGTGCATATCGTTCGACATTATCGCACATGCGGGCGGGTGCGTGGCAGGGGCGCTATCCTAAGATGCTATGAATGAGATTTCCAACATACATGCGTTTGAGGACGAGGTTTTTCTGCACGCTTGCTTCGTGTGGGGGATGGCCGTGATCGCGGTGTTTGCCGTGTGCCTGGTGCCGGTGTTTATGCTGTTGGGCGGGCCTGCGGACTTGGACGCGGCTGAGGCGGGCGGCTGGACCACCGTCGTGGGCTGGATGGTCGGTGTGGCTGCGGTTTCTGCAGCGTCGTTTGCCGTGCACGAGCTGGTGCATGCGGTGTTTTTTAAGCTGCTGGCGCCTGCGGGCGCGCATGTGACCTTTGGCGCGAATCGTGAGACGGCGATGATCTATGCCTGCGCCGAGGGCGTCGTGTATTCGCGTCGGCGGTACATGGCCATTTGCCTGGCGCCGACGGTTGTTGTGACGACAGCGTTTGCCCTGGGGTTTGCGTTTTCGGGCTATCCGCTGCTGTGCTATCTGGCGGCCGGCTTGCATTTGTCGGGCTGTGTAGGCGACTGGTATTACGTGTGGACCATTTTGCGCGACCGCCGCATTGTCGCCTGCGAGGATACGTCCTTTGGCGTGCGCTTTTTCGCAAAGTAGTCTTTTTGGGACGGGGCTATTTTAGCTGCCATGATGTCGGTGTGAGTTTTCTGGGACGGGGATGTCGATGAAGTCGTTGTTGCTGCATGCGTGCTGTGCACCATGCTCGCTTGAGCCGGTTCGCCTGCTGCGCGAGGAGGGGTTTGAGCCCACGATTTGCTGGACCAATCCCAATATTCAACCGTGCGATGAATGGCGGCGGCGTCTGGACGAGCTGCGCCGGTGGTGTGCCGATGGCGACATCGAGCTCATCGAGGCGGGGGAGGACCGCGAGCGCTGGGAGGCCGGCGTGGCCCCGCTGGGTGCCGATCGGCCCCGTCGCTGTCGCTCGTGCTATGCCTTGCGCTTGGCCGAGGCATGCCGCGTTGCCCAGGAGCGCAGGTTTGAATATGTGGGTACGACGCTCGCCGTCTCGCCGTATCAGCTGTTCGACACCTGCAATGACGTGCTTGAGCGTTTGGCGGCCGCCCATGGGCTCACCCCGGTGATTCGCGATTTTCGCCCGTATTATCCCGAGGCTACGCGCCGTTCGCGCGAACTGGGCATGTATCGACAGAACTACTGCGGCTGCCGCTTTTCTGCTGTCGAGGCGGCCATGGACCGCGCCCGCATCCGCGACGAGCGCAAAGCCGCCAAAAAGTAGTTCGTTTGGGACGTCAGCCTGCTAGGATGTAGAGCGGACTTTAGCTATATAAGGAGTATCCGACGTGTCTATGCGTACCGATGATTTTGACTACAACCTTCCTGAGGAACTGATTGCCCAGGCTCCTGCCGAGCCGCGCGACTCCTGCCGCCTGCTGGTGGTGGATCGCAAAGGCTCCCAGGCGGGGAAGCCGCTGGAGCACGGCGGTACCGTTGAGCACCGCATCTTCCGCGACATCATCGACTATATCGAGCCGGGCGATGTGCTCGTCATCAACAAGACGCGTGTGATGCCGGCCCGCCTGATCGGTCGCAAAGCCGGCTCGGGTGGCGTGGTCGAGACGCTGCTGCTCAAGCGCCGTGAGGATGTTGATCCGCTGGGCCATGTTTGGGAGTGCCTGGTCAAGCCGGGTAAGCGCCTGAAGCCCGGTGCTCAGATTGAGTATCGCGCCGGTGGCGCCCATACGCCCGAGGGGGCTCCCGTGGTGCTGACGGCCGAGGTCATCGACTTTGTCACCGATAGCCGCGGAGGCCGTCTGGTGCGCTTTGAGCCGGCCGGCTGCAATGCCGCCGGCGAGCCGCGCACGCTCGACGAGGCCATTCATGCTGCCGGTCACGTGCCGCTGCCGCCCTACATTACCGATTACGAGGGCGATCCCGAGAAGTACCAGACCGTCTACGCCATGAAGGAGGAGCACTCGGCTGCCGCTCCTACGGCGGGTCTGCACTTTACCCCCGAGCTCATGGCCGCTATCGAGGCCAAGGGCGCGAAGTTTGCCGCCGTCGAGCTCGAGGTGGGTATTGATACCTTCCGTCTGGTGGAGGAGGACGACCCCACGCAGCACGTCATGCACACCGAGCGCTACCACGTGTCACAGGAGGTTGTCGACGCCGTGCATAAGGCGAAGGCCGAGGGGCACCGCGTGATCGCCGTCGGCACCACCGCAGTACGCTCGCTCGAGAGCGCCTTTGACGCTGAGGCACCGGTGTCTGATCCGGCCGTGACGGCGCGCTATTTTGAGGGCCGCGAGGATGGGGCCGACACGCTCGGCCGCGGCGACATCGTGGTGCGCGAGAACGCGACGACGCAGCTCTACCTCATGCCCGGCTCGACCTATCACGTGGTCGACGCGCTGATCACGAACTTCCACGTGCCGCGCTCCACGCTCATGATGCTCGTGAGCGCACTTGCCACCCGCGACCAGATCATGGATGCCTATGCCGCCGCCATCGAGGAGCGCTACCGCTTCTTCAGCTTTGGCGACGCCATGCTCATTTGTTAGTTACGCGGTTCTACGAACCGCGTAACGGCTCGACGCTGCAAACGCCCCTAAACGGCAATCGGGGGTTCCGCCGTTCTACCGAACGGCGGACCGGCCGACGCTGCGCGGGCCGCATTTGGACAATCTGACGTTCAACTTCAAGGGCGCGACCAGAAGGTCAGCGCCCTTTCGTTTCACGTCACCTTGTCTCAAATGCGACCCGCTCGCTCATATGACCCAATCCGCTGTCAAGGGCCACAGTGGCCCCGCCGACCGCTTGCAATCGGTCGGCGGGGCCTGCCGTTAAACCCGTCCCGGTCCGCCCCCGGCATGTCATCGACGCCTTCGGCTCAGTCTCATATCCGCGGATACCGCTCCGGCGGCCCGCAATCCTCTCCTTCGGCGGGGTTCCCCTAGTCTGTCTTCGCGCATGCGGCGGCCGCCGCGCGCACAGCGAGAACGGGGGTGTCCCCGAAGGCTGCCCGGCTCGCCGGGACGGGGGCTCATGTCTATTCCGCGCCCTCCCGGCACATCGTGCCGAG
>CATWKM010000050.1:0-11649 GCA_958351385.1 uncultured Collinsella sp.
TGATGATGTCGGAATGGATCTTGGCCACGCCGTTGACGCTGTGGCTGCAGATCACAGACAGGTTGGCCATGCGAATCTCGCCGTCCCACAGGATGGCGGTCTGGCGCAGACGCTCCTGCCAGCCCTCCTTCGTGGTGTCGAACGACTCGTGCCAACGACGGCTGATCTCGTCGATGATCTGGTACACGCGGGGGAGGAGCTTGGAGAACGTGCCGATAGGCCACTTCTCCAAGGCCTCGGGCAGGATGGTGTGGTTGGTGTAGCTCACGACCTGCGTCACGATGTTCCAGGCGTCATCCCACTCAAGCTTCTTCTCGTCGATGAGGATACGCATGAGCTCGGGGCCGCACATGGCAGGGTGCGTGTCGTTGGTGTGGATGGCCACAAACTGCGGCAGCAGCTCCCAGTTCTCGCCGTGCTCCTTCTCAAAGGTGTCGAGCAGGCTGTAGATGCCGGCCGAGACAAACAGGTACTCCTGCTTCAGGCGCAGCAGACGGCCGTGCTCGCCGGCGTCGTTGGGGTAGAGGATGGCGCTAATGGCTTCGGCCTCGGCGCGCTCGGCATCGGCCAGGGCGTAGTCGCCGCGGTTGAAGGCCTCCAGATCGAAGTGCTCCACGACCGGCTCGGCAGCCCAGACGCGCAGCTTGTTGACGGTCTCGCCGGCATAGCCCACCACGGGGATGTCATAAGGAACGGCCAGGATGTCCTGCGTGTCCACCGTGCGGTAGAACGTGCGGCCGTTCTCCTCAAAGCCCTCAACATGGCCACCAAACTTAATGGTCACGGCCTTGTCCTGACGGCGGACCTCCCAGGGATAGCCATGGGTGAGCCACTCGTCGGTGGTCTCGACCTGGCTGCCGTTGACGATCTCCTGCTTAAACAGGCCGTAGCGGTAGCGCATGCCGTTGCCATAGCCGGCGATGCCCTCGGCTGCCATGGAATCCAAGAAGCATGCGGCCAGACGGCCCAGGCCGCCGTTGCCCAGAGCCGGATCGGGCTCCTGGTTCTCGATGACGGACAGGTCGAAGCCCATGTCGTCGAGCGCCTCGGCGACCATGTCGCGCACGCCAAAGTTGAGCAGGTAGTTGTCGAGCAGGCGGCCGATCAAAAACTCGATCGAGAAGTAGTACACGCGCTTCTTGCCCTCGGCGGTGACGCGGGCGTCACTCTTGGTGGCAACGGTGCGCGCCTTCTCGGCCACGAGCTTGGCTAGGGCGTTAAAGCGGTCGAGGTCACTGGCGGCCTCGACGCTCTTGCCGCTAATGCTCATGACGGCATCGCGATAGAGCTCGGTAAACTCCTGCTTGTTGTCGAAGATCTTATTCATACGTTCCTTCCCCCGGGGATGTTTCTCCCGGAACGGTTATGACTTGTATCCTACGCCTCGTCGGGGCGGGTAATTACAGCTGTAACGGTTTTGTTACGCATCCTTGGCAGACGGCTTAACAGAAGCAGACTTGGCCTTGGTAGCGGCCTTTTTGGCAGCCGGTTTCTTGGCTGCGGCCTTAGCAGCGGGCTTTGCGGCAGCCTTGGCCTTGGTCGTCGTAGCCTTGGCCTTAGCCGGAGCCTTCTTATCAGCCGCAGGCTTGGGCTTCACCGAAGACATACGCTTTTTGGGCGCAGCCTTGGGCTCCTCGACCACGGGCGGCTTATAGCTGCTGGGACCGCGGCGCTTAAGCACCACGCCTGCCAGACCGGGCACCTTAATCTCAATGGAGTCCATCTGCCCGTTCCAGGGATAGGGCTCGCTCGAGCAGGTGTAGGGCTCTTCGCCGGCATAACCGCTGCCGCCAAACTCGGGACGGTCAGAGTCAAAGATGACCTCCCAGTCGCCCTCGCGCGGCACGCCCACGCGGAAACTCTCGTAGCTCGCCGGGTCAAAGTTGATCAGGATCACCAGATCGTCGTCGACGTCCTCGCCCTGACGCACAAAGCTCACGATGGACTGCTTGGAGTTGTCCGCATCGATCCAGGTAAAGCCGTCGTCGGTGTAGCCGCGCTCGTACAGGGCGGGCTCGGCGGTGTACAGGTGGTTGAGTGCCTTGATAAACGCCTGATGATGACGGTGGGTCTCGTACTCCTCGGTCAGGAACCACTGGATGGACTCGTAGTAGCGCCACTCAATAAACTGGCCGATCTCGTTGCCCATAAAGTTGAGCTTGGCACCGGGATGCGTCATCTGGTAGAAGGCCAGCGTGCGCAGGCCGGCAAATTGGCGCCACCAGTCGCCCGGCATGCGGCCGATCAGCGAGCACTTGCCGTGTACGACCTCGTCGTGGCTCAGCGGGCAGATGAAGTTCTCGGTAAAGGCGTACATGATGGAAAACGTGAGCAGCCCGTGGTTGCCAGGGCGCCACGGAAAATCGGTCTGCATGTAGTGCAGGGTGTCGTTCATCCAACCCATGTCCCACTTGTAGTGGAAGCCCAGGCCGCCGTCCTGCGGCGGATAGGTCACGAGCGGCCACGCGGTGGACTCCTCGGCCATCATCATCACGTCAGGGAAGTGGGCCTCCACGGCGCAGTTGACCTGGCGGATAAAAGCGCTGGCGTCCAGGTCCTCCTCGGTACCGTACTTATTGAACTTCTTTTGGCCGGGATCGTCGATGCCAAAGTTGAGGTACAGCATGCTGGACACGCCGTCCATGCGAATGCCGTCGACGTGGAAGTTCTCGAGCCAATACAGCACGTTGGAGACCAGGAAGGAGCGGACCTCGCCGCGGGCGAAATCGAACTTATGCGTGCCCCAATTGGGGTGAATCTCGTGCTCAAACAGCATGTGGCCGTTAAAGGTGGCAAGGCCGTGGGAGTCGGCGCAAAAACCGCCGGGAACCCAGTCCATGATCACGCCGATGCCAGCTTCGTGGCACGCATCGATAAAGTGCATGAGCTGCTGCGGGTCGCCATAGCGCGACGTGGCGGCATAGTAGCCGGTCGTCTGGTATCCCCAGGAGCCATCGAAGGGATGCTCCATGAGCGGCATGACCTCGATATGCGTGTAGCCCATATCGCGCACGTAGTCCACGAGCTCCACCGACAGGTCGTCGTAGGTGTAAAACTCGCCGCGCTGCGCGGGGAAGGGATCCATGGGGCCGGGGTAGTTGCCGTACTCGTCCGGCTCGCCCTGCGGCTCATCGCCGTGGCGCTTCCACGATCCGATATGCACCTCGTAGATGTTCAGCGGCTGCGACATGTGGTTGTGGCCGGCGCGGCGCTTGAGCCATGCGGCGTCGTTCCACTTATAGCCGTCGAGGGTCCACAGCACGCTCGCTGTTCCCGGAGGGCACTCGGCCTTAAAGGCATACGGATCGGCCTTGTAGAGCTTCTCGCCCTCGTTGGTCTCGATGAGATACTTATAGAGCTGACCTTGTTCTGCGCCAGGAATAAAGCCTTCCCAAATAGCGCTCGTATGCACGGGCACCAGCGGGTTGGCTTCCTCATTCCAGTCGTTAAATTCGCCAATGACATGGACGCTCTTTACGTCGGGCGCCCAAACGCAAAAGCGCCAACCGCGCGTACGGTTCTGCGTGTCGGGGTGCGCGCCCATCTTTTCCCAGCTGCGCTCCCACATGCCAATGCCAAACAGGTAGACATCGTCCTTAGAGAGCTCCGGTGCGTGCGGGGCGGCTTTACGGGTAGCAGGCTTTTTGGTTGCTGGCTTTAGCTTTGTATCGCTCACGTTTGATCCCATCATGACGCGGCAGCGTGTTGCCTTGGTGACTAGATGCGAAAGGTCCAAGGCTGCACGAATCGAGGGGACGGCGATAGTTCTATGATTCGTTCCACCTCGCGTGCTCGGTGGAACTTTCGGCAGAAACTACGATAACACCTGTACGTTACTTTTATGAAGGAAAGTGGTTTTTGGGCGGCGTTTAATCGGCGAGCGCCATGTTTAGACCACTGGCAGAATTGCGATGGTAAAACTCTTGACAGTTTTACCAATAAGGGTTTTTTGATTGTTGGTTTGACGTTTGGTAAAACGTTTTTAGCAGGTTGTTTACCATTTGACATCGAAAGGTACATTTATGTCCCAGACCGCCGCTCCCAATGTCGCTTTTATTTTCGATTGCGACGGCACACTGGTTAATAGCACCCCCGTTTGGGCCTATGCCCAGCCCGAGTTATTGCACCGCCACGGAGTTGACGTGACGGTCGACGATTTTGCCCAGTTTGAGCATTTGTCGCTCGAGGACGAGTGCCAGGCCTACCACGACACCTGGGACATTGGCGCGAATGGCGAAGAGCTGTATCGCGAGCTGGGCGACATCCTGATCGGTGGCTACTCCAAGGTGCCGCCGCGCGAGGGTCTGCTAGCGTTTTTGGAACAGGCGAAGGCAGCCGGTATTGCCATGTGCGTGGCCACGTCCACTCCGGCCGAGCTAGTGCGGTCCGCGCTCGCTGGTGCCGGGCTCGACGCTTACATGGAGTTTGTGACCACCACGGGCGAGGCGGGACGTTCCAAACAGTTCCCCGACGTATACGAGCTGGCGCTTCGCCGTCTGGAGGGGCGCCATGGGCACAAGTTTGAGCGCTCATGGGTGTTTGAGGACGCCGTCTTTGGCCTAAAGAGCTCTGGCTCCGCCGGCTTTAAGCGCGTGGGTATCTATGACCCGCATGGCCGTATGGAGCGCGACGATGTGCGCGCCAACTGCGATATCTTTATCGACTGCTACGAGGAGCTGGATCTGGCCCGCGTGCTTGCGTTTGAGGGATAGGCGAGGGCTGTGGCTTGTAAGGTATTAGTGGTCTGTGGCTCGCCCGTTGTGGCGAGCGCGGATCTGTTGCGTAGGCTAGCAGGGGAGTGCGACCACATTGTCGCCGTGGACCGCGGACTTGATGCGCTACTGGGCGCTGGCCTGAGCTGCGACGTCTATGTGGGGGATGCCGACACGGTGAGCGATGCGGGCCGCGCGTTGGTCGATGCCGCCGAAGCCTTTGAAGTAGAGCGCCACGACCCGTACAAGGACTATACCGATCTGGCGCTGGCGCTCGATTCCGTCCGTCGTCGCTGGCCGGGTGCCGAAGTAGTTGCGACCTGCGCCACCGGCGGCCGTCCTGATATGGCGCTTTCCGTACTGGGCCTGCTCGCAGGCTACGATGACGCCCCAGTCTGGATTGCCGAGGACAAGGTAGTCTCCCGCATCCTTCGCGCAGGCGAATCGTGGGCCATCGAAGGCGCCGAGGGCCAGACGTTCTCCATCATCGCCATAGCCCCTGGGACGGTGGTAAGCGAACATGGCTTGGAGTGGGAGCTAGACCACAGCCCGCTGGGCTTGTTGGCCGACACGGGCATCAGCAACGTCGTCAGGTCAACAGCCACGATCCAAGCCCACGCCGGCACTGCCATCGCTTACCTATATCAATAGGCATTTATAGTCTGACCCAAAAAAGTCCTTGCACGTCGCGCCAACTTCCCCTATAGTATCTCCTCGTCACGGGGGCGTAGCTCAGCTGGGAGAGCGCTTGACTGGCAGTCAAGAGGTCAGGGGTTCGATCCCCCTCGTCTCCACCATCGTGAATGCAAAGGCCTTCGGAATTTCGAAGGCCTTTTTTCATGCCAAAACACCACGCGCTGCAAACCCCACCTACGCCAACAAAAAGTTGCACAATTTATTTCCCATGTCTGTACATAGTTTGTTGGACAAACGCAATTACCAGTACGCCTCGCTGGTCAATTCGGGCTTCAGGAGCATCCATAACCTTCGCTAGCACCCCAATATCCTGCGCCAATGTGAACAACATCCCAAAACAACCCCCTTGAACACGCTAAATGAACGATATGTTGTCCACCACAAGCCAAATCAGTTTCGCTACCAGCTTGTGCTAGGATACCTAACGTTACATGAGTTCAACTGTGCTCACGGCTCCAGCAAGCCACAAAGCGCAGGGTCGATCAGCATCCGGCCGTAACGGCGGTGCCAGAAACACCACGAGCTCCAATAAAGAAGTCATGCGACGTTGTTATTTGTATTGATGTAATTCAAAGATGCATTTAATAGCTTGCGTGTCGAAGCGTAGTAGTTTTCAGCTGTTTGCGTGCGGTCCAGTTTTGTTCCCGCTTGACTGGTTCGCACGCAGCCAGCTGGAGTCGCGGTCTTTTTGCGATACACGGCCGCGACTCTAGTAACTGCACTCATACATACCGTTCACGGTGGGGCAGAGCCACGTGCTTGTCTAACTGGGCTCAGGGTTTGAATATGGAGCGCCTCCGAGCACAAGCTCCCTGGCGAAGCCATACCCAAACCCCGTGAGCCACACGTAAGACAGCAAGGGGGTGGTGCTCGTGTGGTATGTAATCCAGGTCATTAACGGTCGCGAAGATATAGTGCGTGAGCGCATTGAGCGTATAGTGCCAGCTGGTGCCATGCAGGAGCTCTTTTATCCCCAATATCAAACTGAGATCAAGGTACACGGCGAATGGGTCAATACGACCAAGCCACTCTTTCCCGGTTATCTCATCTGCGACACGGCAGATCCCCGCACCGTGCAACAGTGTCTGCTGCGCATGGACGACTTTGCCCGGGTGCTATCCCAGGACGGTCAGTTTGTGCCGCTGGCAAAAGAAGAGGTCCAGCTTATTGGCGGCTTTACGCATAGGGGAGACCGCGTAGTGCCCATGAGCGAGGCCCTTAAAGACGGTGACCAGGTCGTAGTGACGGCAGGTCCACTGCTGGGCCACGAAGGCCTGGTCAAAACCATTAACAGACGCAAGAGCACTGCCTATTTGGAGCTCGACCTATGCGGCCGACGCGTGACTACACGTGTTGGCCTCGCCGTGCTTTCAGCCGAGCAGCGCGTAATGCGAAACCTTAAAAAGGCGATCGCCTAGCTGTTGGCGACCGCTACACAGAACAGGGAGGATCCCCGACCCGGGGACGAAGTCTTGGAAGAAAACGTGTCGGATAAAACTCAATTTGCAACGGATGCGCCTGCGGGGGCAGCGCTCATTTCTCAGGCCATGGACCGGCGTGAGGGCGCCGCCAGCTACAGGGCCATGCAATCCATCATGGACTGGGACAACTCGCGCCTGGCCTACCGGGCCATAAAGCGCACGTTTGATATCGTTTTCAGCGGTGTTGTACTCGTCCTCATCGCGATCCCCGGTCTGGTGTTGGCCGCCGCCATCCGCCTGGAGAGCGAGGGCAACCCGTTTTACAGCCAGATCCGCGTTGGTCAGACCCGCCCCGACGGCAGCCTGACCACCTTCCGCATGTGGAAGTTCCGCTCCATGTACAGGGATGCCGACGAGCGCCTGGCCGAGCTCAAGGAGCAGAACGAGATCGCCGGTGCCATGTTCAAGATGAGGGAGGACCCCCGCGTAACGAAAATCGGCAAGTTCATCCGCAAGCACTCGATCGACGAGTTCCCGCAGTTCCTGAACGTCTTTCTGGGTCAGATGTCCGTGGTGGGCCCGCGTCCGCCGCTGCCGAATGAGGTGGCCGAGTACACGGAATACGACCTGCAGCGCCTGGCCGTGAAGCCGGGAATTACCGGCTGGTGGCAGGTTACGGAGCGCAATTCGACCGGGTTCGACGGCATGGTCCGCCGAGACCTGGAGTACATCGCCAACCGGGGCATTTTTACCGACCTCAAGATCGTTGTCCTCACGGTGATCGAGGTCATCACCGGTAAGGGTGCGTGCTAATGCTTCAGGACTATTCTAAATTCGTTGAGCTCAAGCGCGTTCCCGTAATCGATGTTCCGATCACGGGAACCAATATGTCTGAGTGTGTCGAGTTTCTCACTCGCCATATAGATGAGCTACATGGCGAATATATTTGTGTTTCCAATGCTCATACCTCGGTTATGGCCCATGACGACCCTTCCTATTGGGCCTGCCAAGCTGACTCCCTCATGTCCGTTCCCGACGGCAAGCCTTTATCTGTCGTCGGACGTAAAACAATAGAGTCTATGGGGCGTGTAACTGGACCCGATCTGATGCGAGAGATATTCAATATTTCCTTGCAGCAAGGATGGAGCCATTACTTCTACGGTAACGAGCAGAAGAATCTCGACGCTCTCAAAAATTCACTTCAAGAGGAATATCCAGGCCTGGAAATCGCTGGCATGGAGCCTTCGGTTTTCCGACCGCTCTCCGACAGCGAGAAGCGAGACCTTTCGCGACGTATCGCTGATTCGGATGCAGACTTCGCATGGATTGCTCTTGGCGCGCCCCGTCAAGAAGTTCTTATGCACGAGCTCAAGGGAGGGCCACAACCGTTGATGATCGGTGTTGGCGGAGCGTTCAACGTTCTCGCCGGCGTGGTGCCAGAGGCGCCGATGTGGATGCAAAACCTGAGTCTCGAGTGGCTATACAGACTTATTCAAGAGCCGAAGCGGCTTTTCAAACGATACCTCGTAACTAATACGAAATTTCTCTTTTACCAGTTTACAAAAGCCAAACGTAAGGAAGGCAAATAGATGAACGATTCGACCACCTTTAAAGACAAGACCCTGATGATCACGGGCGGCACCGGCTCGTTCGGCAACACCGTGCTCAAGCACTTCATGAACACCGACCTGGCCGAGATCCGTATCTTCTCGCGTGACGAGAAGAAGCAGGACGACATGCGCCACCGCCTGCAGGAGAAGTCCCCGGAGCTCGCCTCCAAGGTTCGCTTCTTCATCGGCGACGTCCGCAACGCCCAGAGCGTGCGCGACGCCATGCACGGCGTGGACTACATCTTCCACGCCGCCGCCCTCAAGCAGGTGCCCTCCTGCGAGTTCTTCCCCATGGAGGCCGTGCGAACCAACGTCATCGGCACGGACAACGTCCTGCACGCAGCCATCGACGAGGGCGTCGACCGCGTCGTGTGCCTGTCCACCGACAAGGCCGCCTACCCCATCAACGCCATGGGCAAGTCCAAGGCCATGATGGAGTCCATCATCTACGCCAACGCCCGCAACGGCGCCGGCCGCACCACCATCTGCTGCACCCGCTACGGCAACGTCATGTGCTCGCGCGGCAGCGTCATCCCGCTGTTCATCGACCGCATCCGCAAGGGCGAGCCGCTCACGGTCACCGACCCCAACATGACCCGCTTCCTCATGAACCTCGATGAGGCCGTCGACCTGGTGCAGTTCGCCTTCGAGCACGCCAACCCCGGCGACCTGTTCATCCAGAAGGCCCCCGCCTCCACGATCGGCGACCTCGCCGAGGCCGTGCAGGAGGTCTTCGGCCGCGTTGGCACCCAGGTCATCGGCACCCGCCACGGCGAGAAGCTCTACGAGACCCTCATGACCCGCGAGGAGCGCCTGAGGTCCGAGGACATGGGCGGCTACTACCGCGTGGCCTGCGACTCGCGCGACCTGAACTACGACAAGTTCGTCGTGGACGGCGAGGTGGAGACCCAGGCCGACGAGTCCTACACCTCCCACAACACCGAGAGGCTCGACGTGGAGGGCACCATCGCCAAGATCAAGACCGCCGAGTACGTGCAGCTGGCACTCGAGGGCCGCGAGCACGAGGCGGTGCAGTAGGGTGCGCGTCCTCGTCACCGGCGCCAGGGGCTTCGTCGGCAGGAACCTCTGCTGCGCGCTGAAGAACATAAGGGACGGCAAGGACCGCCGCGCCAAATACCAGGCACTCCTTCCCCTCGAGGTCATGGAGTACGACATCGACTCGACGCCCGGGGAGCTGGAGGACTACTGCTCCCGCGCCGACTTCGTCTTCAACCTGGCCGGCGTCAACCGCCCAAAGGAGCAATCCGAGTTCATGGAGGGCAACTTCGGGTTCGCCTCCACGCTGCTCGAGACGCTCGAGCGACACGGCAACAGGTGCCCCGTCATGCTCTCCAGCTCCGCGCAGGCGAGCCTGTCGGGCCGCTTCGAGGGCTCGGCCTACGGCGAGTCCAAGCTGGCGGGGGAGGGCCTGTTCCGCGAGTACTCGGAGCGCACCGGGGCGCCGGTGCTCATCTACCGCTTCCCCAACCTCTACGGCAAGTGGTGCCGCCCGCGCTACAACTCCGCCGTGGCGACCTTCTGCGACGCCATCGCCAACGGCCGCCCCTACACCGTCAACGACCCCTCCGTCGAGCTGGAGCTCCTCTACATCGACGACCTGGTCGACGAGATGCTGGGTGCGCTGCTGGGGCGTGAGCACCGCTGCGGATACGACGGGCTGGAGCGCGTCGACGGTGACGGGTTCTGCTACGTCCCGGAGACCGATGTGAAGACCCTGGGCGAGATCGTCTGCCTGCTCGACGGCTTCCGAGATAGCCGCGAGACGCTCTCGGTGCCCGACCTGACCGAGGGCTCCTTCTCCAAGAAGCTCTGGAGCACGTTCCTGTCCTACTACGAGCCGGGGAACTTCTCCTATGGCCTCAAGCCCAACGTGGACGCGCGCGGCTCGTTCACCGAGTTCCTGCGCACGCCCGAGCGCGGCCAGGTCTCGATCAACGTGTCCAGGCCCGGGATCACCAAGGGCAACCACTGGCACATGAGCAAGTGGGAGAGGTTTCTGGTGGTGTCCGGCACCGCGTCGATCAAGCTCAGGAAGGTGGGGGAGGACGCCGACGGCAACCCGTTCCCCGTCGACGAGTATGTCGTCTCGGGTTCCGACATGCGGGCCGTGGAGATGATTCCCGGCTACACGCACTCCATCACCAACCTGTCCGACACCGAGGACCTCGTGACGGTCATGTGGGCCAACGAGCCCTTCGACCCCGAGAACCCCGACACCTACTACGAGGAGGTCTAGCCGCATGGGCAAGGACTATTCCGATATCGAATTCAAAGACGACGGCCGCCTGAAGCTCCTGATCATCGTGGGCACCCGCCCCGAGGTCATCCGCCTGTCCGAGGTCATCAAGAAGTGCCGCCGCCACTTCGACTGCCTGCTGGCGCACACCGGCCAGAACTACGACTACACGCTCAACGGCATCTTCTTCCGCGACCTGTCGCTGGACGACCCGGACGTCTACCTGGACGCCGTGGGCGCGGACCTGGGCGAGACCGTGGGCAACATCATCGCGGCCTCGTACAAGCTGATGGTCCAGGTCCAGCCCGACGCGCTGCTGATCCTGGGCGACACCAACAGCTGCCTGTCCGCCATCGCGGCAAAGCGCCTGCACATCCCCATCTTCCACATGGAGGCCGGCAACCGCTGCAAGGACGAGTGCCTGCCCGAGGAGACGAACCGCCGCATCGTGGACATCATCTCCGACGTGAACATGGCTTACTCCGAGCATGCCCGCCGCTACCTGAAGGACACCGGCTGCGCCCCCGAGCGCACCTACGTCACGGGGTCTCCCATGGCCGAGGTCCTGCGCGCCAACCTTGAGAAGATCGAGGCCTCCGACGTCCTCTCCGAGCTCGGCCTGGAGCCCAAGCGCTACATGCTGCTTTCCGCCCACCGCGAGGAGAATATCGACACCGAGGCGAACTTCACGAGCCTGTTCACCGCCATCAACGCCCTGGCCGAGAAGTACGACATGCCGATCCTGTACTCCTGCCACCCGCGCTCCCGTAAGCGCCTGGAGGCCACCGGCTTCAAGCTCGACCCGCGCGTGCGCATGCACGAGCCCATGGGCTTTCACGACTACAACTGCCTGCAGATGAACGCCTTCGCGGTGGTCTCCGACTCCGGCACCCTGCCCGAGGAGTCCAGCTTCTTCGCCAGTATCGGCCGCCCGTTCCCGGCGGTGTGCATCC
>CATWKM010000051.1:0-11636 GCA_958351385.1 uncultured Collinsella sp.
CGCCGCCCAGCAGCGCCAGAACATCTTCGCGGGTAAACAGCGCCGACGAGATGCCGTCGCCGCCGAGCACGCTGTTGACCAGGTCGCGCTTGGACTCCTGCATCTGCATAATGCGCTCCTCGATCGTGTCCTTGGCGATGAGCTTGTACACGGTCACGGTATGTTGCTGGCCAATACGGTGCGCGCGGTCGGTCGCCTGGTCCTGCGCTGCCACGTTCCACCACGGGTCGTAGTGGATGACCACGTCGGCCGCCGTCAGGTTAAGGCCCACGCCGCCCGCCTTGAGCGAAATCAAAAAGACCGGAACCTCGCCCGCTTGGAACTGCGCGACCATCTTGGCGCGGCTCTCCTTAGACGAAGCGCCCGTGAGCTTAAGGAAGGCGATGTCCTCCTTGGCCAAGCGCTTACCGATGATATCGAGCATACCCGTAAACTGGCTGAACAACAGGATGCGATGCCCGCCGTCGAGTGCACCGTGCACGAGCTCCATACACGTATCGAGCTTGGCGCTCCCCGCCTTGTAATCCTCGTAGTGTAGACGCGGGTCGCAGCAGATCTGGCGCAGCTTGGTGAGCTCGGCGAGCACCTTGAGCTTGTCCTTCTTAAACTCCCCAGCCTCGCGGTGCTGCACCTGCTGGGCGATGCGGTCCTGGTTGGCCAGGTAGAGCTTGCGCTGCTCGCCGGCGAGCTGTGCCATGACGGTGTCCTCGATCTTCTCGGGCAGGTCGGCCACCACGTCTTCCTTAACACGGCGCAGCACAAACGGCGACACGAGCGCCTGCAGGCGAGCGGCGCTGTCGCCCTCGGCATGCTCGACGGGGCTCTCAAAGCGCTTGGCAAACGACTCGCGCGTCCCCAAAAGGCCCGGCATCAAAAAGTCGAAGATGCTCCAGAGCTCGGACAGGCGGTTTTCGATGGGCGTGCCCGTCAGGGCAAAGCGCACGCCGGCAGGCAGGCGCTTGGCGGCGCGTGCCACCTGCGTGAGCGGATTTTTAATGTACTGTGCCTCATCGAGCACCACGCGGGCAAAGTCCTGCTCGACGTACTCGTCGATATCGCGCCGCATAAGGTCATACGACGTTACAACCACGTTGTGCTCGGCCACGCCGGCGATCTGCACGCGGCGTTGAGCCTTGGCGCCCACAATGGCACACACATCGAGCGACGAGGCGAAGCGCTCCAGCTCGGCGGTCCAGTTGTACACAAGCGACGCAGGGCACACCACAAGCGTGGGCTTGGTGTCCCCCGCCTCCACGCGCGCCAGAATATGCGCGATCATCTGGAGCGTTTTGCCCAGGCCCATGTCGTCGGCCAAGATGCCACCAAGGCCCAGGTGTTCGAGCGAGCCGAGCCACTGGTATCCGTCGACCTGGTAGCCGCGCATCGTTGCCTTGAGCGATGCCGGCACCGTAAAGTCCATCTTGCCGAGCGTGTCCAGGCGCTCGACGGTGCGGCGGAACGCGGCGTCGCGATCGGCCTCAAGCGCCGGCGTGCGTGCGAGCATGCTATCGACAAAAAGGGTGCTCGACGCGGGGAGCGACACGCCGTCGAGCAGGTCGCCGGCATCGACACCAAGATCTTCGGCAAGGCCAAACGCGGCGCGCGCTCCCTCATCCAGGCGCACGATGTCGCCGGACGTCAGGCGCGCAAACGTCTGGTGGCGCTTGTACGAATCGAGATAGACGGCAAGGTCCGCGGCCGAAAGCCCGCTCGCGCCCAGCTCGACATCGAGCAGATTGCTCTTAACGGTCGCACGAACCGAGAGCTTGGGCGCGGGGCGGACCGAGATCTGGCGCAGACGGTCGCTGAGCATGATCTCACCCAGTTCGGACAGGGCAGACAGGCCCTCGGTCAGCAGGCAGAACAAGCGGGCGTCATCGCGCTCCTCAAACGCCAGACCGCGCTCGTAGAAATCGAAGTACAGGGCCGCCGTATCCATAACGCGAAACTCCGCCACCTCGTCGCGGGGCGGCACACCGGGGCGCTGCTCTTCGAAGGGGCTGCCCGGAGCGCCCAGGCTAAAGAGATCCGCCGACCAATCGCCGTAGGTAACCGTAATTTTGCAGGTCACGAGCCCATCGTCGACACCGATCGCCATAGCAAAGCTCGGCTCGGGTGCCACGGTATCGAGCGCGGCGGGCGCGGTGAGGTCGGTGTAGTCGCGCAAAATGGGCAGCGCCATACGGCAGAACTCACCCACCTGCTCGGCGGCAATATGGGCGGGCGTGCGGCACGGCAGCAAGCGCGACAAAAAAGGTGCGGCATGCTGAGCAAATGCAGCGTCGGTACGGCGCGCGCGGCGCGTGTCAACCAAGTAGGCGGCATCGCCCGACGCAAAGCAGTACATATCGGCGGGCAGGCGCAGGTCATAGCTACCACCAGCCGCCGGCGCGATTTTGGCGGCAAGCAGCGGTGGGCGCTTAGCGGATGCCTCGTCCTCCCCTTGCGGAGACAGCTCAACCGCCACGTCGTAGGTGCGATGCGTCGTCATCCCCCGCGACCAGGCGGGCTCAAAGGAGATGGTCTGGCCGCGCAGCAGGTCCAGCACATATACGATGCTATGCTCGGACAGCGGCAACTGACGCTCGGCAACAAAACCACTGCGGGCAAAGTCGTACGACGCCGAACGCGAGCTTGTGATGTCATCGAGATAGGCAACTGTCGTCACAACAAGGTTGAGCAGCTTTGCCGATGTTTCGTCAAAGGCCTCAGGTGAATGGACAAACGTGAGCTTCTTGCCGTACGAGAAGGTGCCGCCTCGGACATAGGCGTCGGCCATGCCGTCGATATCCTTGACCACGTAGGACACCGAACCGCAGCGAATGCGGAACTCGAGCGCCCAGCTAAAGCGGTCGGCGAACAGCGGATTGTAGTACGGCACCAACGAGGGCTCCAACACTGCCTTGGGGGCATCGGGATCAACGGCACCGGCAAGCTTGCGGCGCATGCTAGCCAGCTCATCCATGCGCGCGTCCGAAAGATCGGAGAGCGCCGCCATGAGACTGGGGCTCGTGGGGACAGGCGCCGGAAAGGGAAAGTTGGGGTTGACGGCCGGCGCTTTGGGCGCGGTGCGCGCGGGCTGTTTCGGTTGTGCCGTAAACGTGCGAACCGGCGTGCGCAGCCCCTCAACAGGCTCAATGCCGCTCGCGTCCAGATACGCGAGCGCCGTGGCAATGGCGTGCTTGCACATACCGGGGTAACGATAGGCAGCGGGGCAATCGCAGTCGTAGTCGATCACCTCGTGCTCGTCCATATCGAGCGCCACGTGCGTCTTGTACAGGTCGCCGCGCGAGCCGCGCACCGAGCCCTCAACCGTCACGTTTTTGGAGAAGCGCGAGCCGCTGTCCTCAATCGACAGCACGGCACCGTTGAGCATGAGCGAGCGGCCCTTCATAAAGGTGCCGCTCAGCGCCGCCTCTTTCCGGAGCGCCTGCACGAACGTCCCCTGCGCCATCACTTCCTCCAATCTCGCGCGCCAAATGATTTTTCTGGGACGGGGATGAGAAAATCATTCCCGTCCCAGAAAAACTGGTCTTCCGCCACACGTCATCCAAAATGATTTTTTAATCCCCGTCCCAGAAAAATCATTTTAGATCACCGTCACGCGACCCTGGTTACCCACAATGGCCTTGGCCTCGGCCAGCAGCGGAATCGAGCGCGCGTTGACCTTGGCAGGCACCTCGGCGCGCAGCACGCGCCCGTCCACCTGCTCGATAAAGATCTCCACGCGGTCGCCGCCCGGGTTAGCGGTGAGCACCGTGGCAAGACGCGCCATATTGCCCTGGCTAAAGCGGCTGTTGGGCACCATGACCTCAAACACCTTGGGCTTGTTGTTCTCCTCGTTGAGCTCCAGCGGCACAATCTCCTGCGCGATGATCTGGTCGCCGCGGTCCGAGCGCTCGAGCTTGCCCTTGATGCGCACAAAGGCGTCGGACAGCTGCGCGCCGGTCTCGGGATCGACCTCGCCGTACAGATACCCCTCGGCCTCCTTGTAGGTCTTGGGGAACACCACGACCGTGGCCTCGCCTTCCATGTCCTCGAGCTGCACGATGCCCATGGGGTCACCGTTTTTGGTCACGCGCTTGGACACGCTCGAGACCATGCCGGCCCACCACAGCGCCTTGCCCTCGGGAATCTCCTGGTTGATGGTGCCGCCCGTAGGATTCTGAACTTCGTAGCCGGTATCGATCTGCGAGAACGAGAAGTCGCGCGCCTTGGCTAGTGCATACTCAAACGGGCGCAGCGGGTGGTCCGAGACATAGATGCCCAGAACCTCCTTCTCCTGGCTCAGCTTAAGGTGGCGGTCCCACTCCTGGCCGTCCGGATCGGGCACGCTCACCTCAAAGCCCGAGCCCTCAACGTCGCCAAACATGTCGAAGAACGAGGTCTGGCCGCTCGCGCGGTCCTTCTGGCGCTTTATCGCGGCGTCGATGATGTTCTCGGGGTTGTTCTTGTCCACAAAGTGCATCATCTGACGACGCGGATACCCAGTGGAGTCGAAGGCGCCTGCCTTGATCAGCGATTCGATTACGCGACGGTTGGCCTGGCTCGAGTCCACGCGCTCGACAAAGTCGTGCAGTGTCTTAAACGGACCGCCCGCCTCGCGCTCGGCGATAATCGCCTGCGCCACGCCGGTGCCCACGCCGCGGATGCCGGCCAGACCAAAGCGCACGCCCTCCTTGGTAGCCGTGAACTCGGTGCCGGACTCGTTGACATCTGGCGACAGCACGGGGATGCCGTCGTGACGGCACGCCGAGACGTAGTGCACGATCTTGTCGGTCTTGCCCGTATAGGACGTCAGAACGGCCGCCATGTACTCGTGCGGATAGTGCGCCTTGAGCCACGCCGTCTGCATAACCAGGATGGCGTAGCCGGCGGAGTGCGACTTGTTGAAGGCGTAGGATGCGAACTCGAGAACATCGTCCCAAATCTTCTGGGCGACCTCGCGCGTGTAGTTGTTCTTGATAGCGCCGTTCATCCAGTGGTCGTAGGTGGTCTCGTCCGAGCCATCCTCCCAGTGCAGCACCGTCGACGTGAGCAGCTTGATCTTTTTCTTAGCCACGGGCTTACGGATACGCGAGTCCGATTCGCCCTTGGAGAAGCCGCACATCTCGACGGAGATGAGCATAACCTGTTCCTGGTAGACCATGGTGCCGTAGGTTTCGCCCAGGATGTCGTCCAGGCGGTCGTCGTAGGAGACGGCCGGCTCCTTGCCGTTCATACGGTTGATGTAGGACGAAACCATGCCGGCGCCCAGCGGGCCCGGGCGGTACAGGGCGATCAATGCCACGACGTGCTTGTACTCGGTGGGCTTCATGTTCTTGATCGTGGCCGTCATGCCGGCGGACTCGACCTGGAAGACGCCGGCGGTATGGCCGGAGCCCATGAGCTTAAAGATCTCGGGGTCGTCAAAGGGGATCTCTTCCTCTTTGATGTCGATGCCGAAGTTCTTTTTGATGTTTGCCTTGGCCTTGGAGATAACAGTCAGCGTGCGCAGGCCCAAGAAGTCCATCTTGAGCAGGCCCATGTCGGCAACGGTATGGCCCTCGTACTGGGTAATCTCGACGCCGCCCTTGGTGTCGAGCTTGGTGGGCACGTGCTCGTTGACGGGGTCGCGGCAGATCAGAACGGCGCACGCGTGCACGCCCTCGCCACGGGTGAGGCCCTCGATTGAGAGCGCCGTGTCGATGATGCGGCGGGCGTCGTCGTCCTTTTTATATGCCTCGGCAAAATCGGGGTTAAACAGGTCCTCTTTGCCGGGTTGCTTTTCGAGCACCTGCTTGAGCTTGACCTTGGGGTCGCTCGAGACCATCTTGGACAGACGCTGGCCCATGTAGACCGGGTAGTCCAGGACGCGAGCGGCGTCGTTGATGGCCTGCTTGGCCTTAATGGTCGAGTAGGTGATGACGTGGGTGACCTTCTCGGGGCCGTAGAGCTGGCGAACGTGCTCCACGACCTCGAGGCGCCGCTCATCGTCGAAGTCCATATCGATATCGGGCATCTCGGTACGCTGCGGGGACAGGAACCTCTCGAACATCAGACCGTTCTCGAGCGGGTCGAACGCGGTGATGTTCATGGCGTAGGCGACGATAGCGCCGGCGGCCGAGCCACGGCCGGGGCCGACGCCGATGCCGTTGTCCTTGGCCCATTGCACGTACTCGGCGACGATCAAAAAGTAGGCGGCAAAGCCCTTGTCGCAGATGACCTTGTATTCGTACTCAAAGCGCTCTTTGATGTTGACGCCACCAATCTCGCGCGTGGCCCAGTCGTCACCGTAGTGCTGGCGCAGGCCCTTCTCGCACTCGCGGCGGAACTGGCTCTCGTGCGTCTCGCCGGGATCGAGCAACGGGAAGCGCGGCAGGATGATGGAGTCCCAGTCCAGCTCAACGTAGCACTTGTCGGCGATCTCGAGCGTGTTGTCGCAGGCCTCGGGGCAATACGGGAACATCGCCCGCATCTCCTCCTCGGTCTTCATGTAAAACTCCGAGCCGGTCATGCGCATGCGGTTGGGGTCATCGACCTTGGCGTTCATGCCAATACACATGATGACGTCCTGCACGGGAGCGTCCTCGCGGCGCAGGTAGTGGAAGTCGTTGGTGGCGATGACCTTGACGCCTACCTGCTTGGCGATGTCGATGAGCGTGCGGTCCATCTGCTCATCGGTCAGGCCGTTGTCGGTGGTGATGCCGTGTTCCTGGATCTCGATATAAAAGTCGCCAGGTTCGAAGGTATCACGGAAGGTCTCGGCCCACTTGATGGCGCCCTCCATGTCACCGCGGTCGATGTACTTGGGGATGATGCCCGCGATGCAGGCGCTCGTGCAGATCATGCCCTTGGCGTGGCGGCGCAGGTTGTCGAGCGTCACGCGGGGCTTGTAGTAAAAGCCCTGCACGGCTGCCTCGGAAACCGTCTGCATCAGGTTGACGTAGCCCTCCTGGTCCTTGGCCAGAAGGATCATGTGGTAGAGCTCGGGCTTATGGTCGCGGGCAAGCGTCTCGTCCGGCGTAAAGTAGACCTCGCAGCCAAAGATGGGCTTGATGACCAGAGGCGGCTTGAGCTCGTCGATGTTGCCCTTCTCGTCCCACATGGCCATGTCCTTCACATACTGGGCATGCTCGCGCGGGTTTTCCTCGGGATCGGGCTCCACCAGCTCGTCGCGGCGATCCTTTTCCAAAAAGGCCTTGTCGTGGCTCCAGGTTTTGTACTCGGGCGTGTTGTGGTTGACGGCGTCGCAGGCCAGCGCCAGGTCGGGTACGCCATACATGTAGCCGTGGTCGGTAATGGCCACGGCGGGCATGCCCAGCTCTACGGCACGGTTGACCATATCCTGGATACGGGTTGCGCCGTCGAGCATGGAGAAAACGGTGTGGTTGTGCAGATGGACGAATGCCATGTGATGAGCTCCGATGCGGGTTCGTGTTCTGACTGAACGATTTTACCGCACGGCGCGGATAGCACCCGAACCTAGCCAAACCAACACGGGCAGTCTTTTTGGGACGTGTCTTTTTTAGCTGCTTTGACCTGATTGCTTCATTCGTCGCAAAGGGGCCGGACCGCGACCCCATGTCGCGGTCCGGCCCCTGAGGAAAGCTCAGCTCAGGTCCTCGCCGTTTGAGGCAATTACCTTGCGATACCACTCGAACGATCTTTTCTTGCTGCGCCGACGTGTGCCGTGTCCTTCGTCATCGAGGTCGACATAAATGAAACCGTAGCGCTTGCGCATCTGGCCCGTTGCGACCGAAACCAGATCGATCGGTCCCCAGCACGTGTAGCCCAGGAGGTCCACCCCGTCGATTTCGACGGCGTCCTTCATAGCCTGGATGTGCTCGCGCAGGTAATCGATACGGTATCCATCATCCACAAAGCCGTTCTGATCCGGCTCATCCGGGGCTCCGAGACCGTTCTCCACGATAAAGAGCGGCTTTTCGTACCGGTCGTATATGTCGTTCATGGTGATGCGCAGCCCTGCGGGATCGATGAATCTGCCCCATGGCTCCATCTTGAGGTAAGGGTTGGGGGCACTCTTGAGTAGATTGGAGTCGAACTGCCCCTCGGTGTTTGCCTGCGCCACGCGCGTCGAGTAGTAAGAGAAGCCCACGAAGTCCACCGGATTCTGCGCAAGGACCTCCTCATCGCCCTCCGCCCAAGGAATCGCGAACCCTTGACGCTCATACTCCGTGAGCATGTAGCACGGATAGTGGCCGCGCACCTGCACGTCGGTGAACATGTAGTGCTTGCGATTCTCGTCCTGAGCCGTTTTAACGTCGGCAGGGTTGCAGGTAGCAGGATAGAAAATACCCGCATTGAGCATGCAGCCGATTTGCGCACCAGGGATGATCTCATGGCAGGCGCGCACCGCGCAAGCACTCGCCACGAGCACGTGATGCACCGCGTTATGAACGGAGACGTAGCGGTCCTCCCCCTCATCAAACACGATGCCTGCCGCCATGAAGCACGCAGAGGTCATGATGTTGATCTCGTTGAACGTGAGCCAAGAGCGCACTTGATTGCGGTAACGTGCGAACACAGTGCGAGCGAAGCGCTCAAACATGCCCACGAGAGCGCGGTTGCGCCAACCGCCGTATGCCGTAACAAGATGCATGGGCACGTCATAGTGGTTGAGCGTCACCACCGGCTCGATGCCCTGTTCGAGGCAGGTGCGAAACACATCCTCATAGAACGCGAGGCCCTGCTCGTTGGGTTCGGAGTCATCCCCGTTGGGGAATATACGGCTCCATGCGATGGAGAGGCGCAGAGCCTTGAAGCCCATCTCGCCGAAGAGCGCGATGTCCTCGCGGTAATGATGATAGAAATCGATGGCCTGTTGGGCCGGGTAGTAATGGTCGGACAGCGGCTCGAGCGGAACGTCGTCACCCCTGATGACGGCGAGACGGTCCCGCCCGTACGGCAGAAGATCCGCGTTGGCGAGCCCCCGCCCGCCCTCGTCCCAGGCACCCTCACACTGGTTGGCGGAAAGCGCGCCGCCCCAGAGGAAATCAGAACGCAATGGCATGGGAGTCCTCCTTATCTTGCTTTTAGTGCGAACGGGCACCACCATGCAGCGGTGCCCGTCCGGGTTCATGGGGCCCCAGTTCCGAGAAGAGACTCGTTGCGCTAAGGCACCCTTCTAGATGCAGCGCTTAAGCCTCAAGGGCCTCCTCGGCTTCCTTCTCGCCCGATTCGCGATTGTCGAAGCCAAAGA
This sequence comes from uncultured Collinsella sp., assembly GCA_958351385.1. Lineage (GTDB taxonomy): Bacteria > Actinomycetota > Coriobacteriia > Coriobacteriales > Coriobacteriaceae > Collinsella. The sequence continues at coordinate 9,203 of CATWKM010000051.1, forward strand.
CCATGCAGAGGGCGAATGTCACCGCAAAGCCAATCGCGCAGCTGATGGCGCCCGGAATGATGTCCTGGCTGAACTTGATGACGTTCATCCACGGGAAGCCGACTCCCGAGAAGACGAAGATGCGCGCGTTGAGCAGACCGCATGCAAGGCCGCCGGCCGCGCCGCCGATCATCGACCAAGCGAGCGCCTTCTTATCGCGCAAGAGGATGCCGTAAATGATGGGCTCGGATACGCGGCCGAGCGCATAGGTAGCGAAGGTAGTCCAACCGAGCTGACGGTTAGCCTTGCCCTTTGCACGGATGCCGTAGGCGAGCGCGACCGCAAGCGTCACGTAAACAACCACCGTCGTACCCGGAGTGCACACGGCGTCATAGCCCACCTCAAGCCAGCCGGGCATCATAGCGGTGAGAATCGGCACATGCATGCCGGTAGCGATCACGAGGTTCCACGTCGCACCGACCACCAGACCGCACAGCGGACCGGCGTTCGCGCCGAGCCAGATGATGATATCGGCGATGATGCCCATAATGAAGGAGACGGCGGGGCCGAAGACGCAGAGTGCAAGCGGCAGCATGATGAGCATGGTCCCCACTGGAATCACGAGGATGCGCAGCATGTCAGGGCAATGCTTCTTGATAAGCCCCTCTACGTAGGACTGAATCCACACGATGAGGATGATGGGAAGCACCGACTGTGTGTAATTCACCAGCGTCATGGGGATGCCGTAGACGTCGAACGGAGCGCCCTCCTCGACGATAGCGAGCATGCTCGGATGAATCATAATAGCAGCCGTCATGAGCGCGAGCACAGGACTCGTCTGGAACTTCTTGGCCGCCGCATAGGCACCGAAGATCGGCAGGAAGTAATATGCCGCGTCTCCCACCAAGGTGAAGAGCCGGTACATGCTGCCCTCCGCGGCTAGAAGGCCCGCGCCTTCCGGACCAAGCAAAATGGTGAACATGCGGAAGATACCCGCGATGCAGAACACGGGCAGAATGGGAGCGATAGAGCCGCTCACCGCATCGAGAATCAGATTGCCGATGCGCTTCGGAGCGAACCGCTCCTTCCAGGGAAGCCTCTCTGCTGCGTCCAGATCTTCATCAATCGCCGTCTGGACTTCAAAGCCGCCTTCCCTGCATACCGCGTCGTAGACCTTGTCGACGGTCGGCCCGATTACGAGCTGCACCTGGCCGCCAGCGTGCACCACGCTAATCACTTCGGGAATCGCATTGAGCTTGGCGTCATCTGCAAGCCCCTCGTCCTTAAGAACGAGGCGCAGACGCGTCATGCAATGCGTCGCGCTTGAAACATTCGCCTTGCCGCCCACCTCTTCGATGATTCTTTGGGCGAGTTTTTGATAGTTAGTCATCATTCCTCCTTTTACGCCACGAATCGTCGTGGCACGAGATGGTTCTCGTACTTTCGGAGGTCATGCCCTGCCCTAACACAGGTTACAATCCTTCTGGCCTGGGTTGTCAGCGTCCGGCTGTGCCGGATTCCGCCTTCGTACAGATACGGTTGACATGGAGCATGAAGTAAAGCTTCTCCTCGTCGGTGAGCTCCGTATGCCATTCCCGCTTCATATAGGTACAGATGTGGTCGATGCATTGCGCAAGCTCGGGAAACTCCTCGCGCGAATTCGCATAAAGCGGCAAATTGGCGCTGCTGAGGCTATCGTTACCCTTGATACGCTTGAACAGATACTGCACGTGTGTCGCAAACCGTGAGAACTCAAAAGACTCCCGATCGATGATGGTACGGAAATCGTACTCGACGATATCAGTGACATCGTTGAGCAGGCGCTCAAACGATTGGGCGCGATCGCTTGCCACAGTAACCTCTGCCCCAGTCTTTGCATTGACCAAATTCATGGCGATGCTTGCCACCTCTTCGCGCGGCAGCTCGACGCCCAACTCCTGCCGCACGCGCGCGGTAATGTAGCGGCCGATTTTGTATTCCAGCGGATAAAGCTGCTGCACATCATAGGTAAGGGGCATATCAAAACGAATGCCCTTCCTCTGCCGCGCAATCGCAAAGGCGATATGGTCGGCCATGATGAGCACGGCGTTGGGACTGAGTTCGTAAGGCAGCTCGTTCTCTACAATATCCATGATCTTTGCCGTAAACAGCACCACATCGGCAGGAAGATCCTGCATGATACGCTGCCCCTCGGCATCGATGCTATAGAACGTGCGCTCGATATGGTCCATCGCGAGCTCCCGGGGGAAGTCACCACCGAAGCCGACACCCTTGCCGAGCGCCACGACCTCGCGACCGCGACTATCTCGACAAATCACGGCGTTATTGTTGAGCTTTCTGATCGCCAGCATATCGATGCACCTCCTCTCTTGATGATAGGGCACTCATTCGGAGCTGAACAAGACGATATGAGAAAGCCATTTGGGTCGCCTCCCCCGCGGCGCAGCTTCTTTCC
>CATWKM010000052.1:0-11318 GCA_958351385.1 uncultured Collinsella sp.
GACTTGCTGCTCGAAAGCATGGTGCCAACAAGTACTGCATAGCCGAGCTTAAGGTCCTCGGGGTCTGCCTCGCGAACAAGGTCGAGGTCACACACGACCAAGCCCGGCTCGGGACGGAACGCGATAGCGGGAAGCGCATGCGCCGACGAGGCGACAAGCGGCTTCATGGTCGTCGCGACCGTGAGCATGGCGTCGAACGTCGTCGGCAGCAAGGCGCACTCGGTGCGACCGCACCACTGATTGGCGCACCAGCAAACAACCGAGCAGGTCGCCGTGTCGCCGACAGCGACAACGAGATCATCGCAGGTAATGCCGTTAGCCGACAGCGCGCCAAAGACGGTATCGGCATCGACCAGCGTAGCACCGGCAGGCGAAACCTCGAGGACGAGCAACGACACAGCAAAACCGGCGTCAACCAGTGCATGCTCGACAGCCTCGCCAAAACGCTCGGATGTGGCGTCGTTCCAAACCACCATCGCGCGCTTAGGCTTGCCCACAACCGAGGCAAACATGCGCGGCAGCTCATCGAACGCGCCCAATCCGACGCGGACATCGACGCTGCGATTTTGGAAATTGATCAGTTGACGGCGAATCATAGCAGTCCACGCTCCAAAAGCATCTCGGCACAAAGGTAGGAAACGTCCTCGAAGGACTTGTTGCGAATATCAAGGGTAATATCGGCGGCCTGGCGATACAGCGGACGGCGATGCTCAAACAGGCGCGCGGCATGTTCGGGCGAGCGGAAATCGGGGCGCGTGTCGCACCGACGAATCTGGCGCAACGAGTCCTCGAAGTCGCCCTCGAGGTACACGCATATACCCATCTCGTGCATCAGTTCAATGTTCACCGGCGTCTCGACGATGCCGCCCCCGCACGATACTAGCAGGCTGCGTTCGCTTTGAAGCGAACGGAGTGCCGAGGTCTCGAGCTCGCGAAAACGATCCTCGCCCTCGGTCTCAAATATCTCGGTAACCGACTTGCCGCATCGACGCACGACTAGGCGGTCGGTATCGATAAAACGCCGCTTGAACATGGTGCCGACGTTACGCGCGAGCGTCGACTTGCCCGCGCCCAAAAAGCCGATAAAGAAGATATGGTCGCAGCCGTGTTTGGTGTGCCGGGACATAGCGAGACCTATTCCTCGCAGGGAAGGTCGCGCAGGGCCCGGCGCTCAAAGATACGGAAGATCTGCGTATACCACAGGTCCTGGGTTGCCTGCGGCTTTACCAGAATGGTGTCAACGCCGGCAAAGTTGCCACTCCACACATCCGTGTAGAGCTGATCGCCGATCAGCACAGCCTCGTCAGCCGTGGCGCCCAGGCGCTTAAGACCGGCCTTGAGGGCAAACGGCGCCGGCTTCATGGCATGACTGATAGCCTCGAGGCCCAGCTCGCGTGCCGAACTCATGACCTGGTCGCGATGCCAGTTGTTGGACACCATGCACAGCTTAAAGCCTTTGGCGCGGGCGGCGTCGAGCCAAGCGGAAACCGCAGTGGGAACCTGCTCGGTGTCGCGCGGCACCAGAGTGTTATCGCGATCGAGCAGAATGGCGCGTTTGCCGTCGGCCCACAGGGTATCAAGGTCGATGCGATCGACCGAGGCAACGTATCGTTTGGGGCTAAAAATCCTCATGCTAATTCCAAGACTGTTGATGCTCTTCGTAGGTTTGCGAGAAGTACTCCTCGTCCTGCGTAATGTAGAAATACAGGTCATCGGAGTCGGTCGGCTCAAGCGTGGCCTTGAGTGCCTCGAGCGACGGAGAGCAGATGGGCGTGGGTGGCAGGCCCTCGTGCTTATAGGTGTTATACGGGCTATCGCTCTGCAGGTCGTCGGCGGTAACCTCGCCACCGGTGACATACATCATGGTCGCATCGCTGTTGAGATAGCGCAGACCGTCGAGCTTGCCGGCAAGGCGGTTGTAGAAGACCGAGGCCACGTGCGCACGTTGATCGGCGTTGAGGCCCTCGCGCTCAACGATAGAGGCCAAGTTAACGATGTCGTAGTCGGACATCTCCACACCGTAGCGCTCCTTGATCTTGGCTTCGCAGCTCGCAAAGTCAAGCGACTTGTACTCAGTCTTAAACTGATCGAGCATGGCACGAATCACGTCATCGGCCGTCGGCGAATCACCCAACGAATAGGTCTTGGGGAACAAGAAACCCTCGAGCGAATCGTTGGCGGCGCCCTTAAGGAAGCTATAGTCGTCCACGTAGTTGGAGGCCTTGGCCTGGTTGAGGAAGTCTTCCTTAGAGATGCTGTCGTAGGCCTGGGCCACGCGGTCGGCGACTTGATCGACTGTCAGACCCTCAGGGATAGTCAGCGCATTGGAGCCCGCGTTGGGGCCTTCCATGAGCTGCTGAACAACCTTGGTCGCATCCATGAGTGTGGTGAACGAATAAGTACCAGGCTTGAGCGACATATCGGCGTTGAGCTTTTTCACCGCCGCGTAGTAATCCTTGGGATTTTCGACGATATGGTTCTCGGAGAGAATCGAGGCGATCGCATCACCCGAAGCACCGTCGGGAATGGTCACCGTAACCTGCTGACCAGCCGTGACCTTCGTATCCTCACCGGCAAAGAAGCCCTTGACGGCAGGCACGACAAAGAAAGCGATAGTAGCAAGCGCAATTACGGCCACCACAACGCCGATGATCATAGGAACCGGAGAACTCTTCTTTTGAGCACCGCGACGAGCATGCGTGTTGTAGCTCGAGCGAGTCGCCGGAGCAACGCCATGCGAACCGCGAGCGTGATGCGAATGCGATTGGGGGACCTGCGTTCGCTGGGTAGGTGCCTGTTGCTTAAAGCGAGCACCGCCTGCAGGCTGAGCCGAACGAGCAGTGGGCTGCTGAGCCGCGTGAGAAGCCGGATACTGAACCGAACGAGCAGAAGGCTGCTGACCCGTCCGTTGAACAGGTTGGGCCGAACGAGAGGAGGACTGCACCGGGCGCGCGGCAGACTGAGCTGCGCGCTGGGTCGGCTGTGCCGGACGCTGGCCAGGCTGGGCAGGGCGCGACGCCGGCTGACGTGTACGATTCGGCTGGCGCGAATCGGGAGCGCTAGGCATGCGAAACCTCCTCGTTTTTACGATCAAGCCACGTCTGCAAAAACAGGCTGGCGGCAATCATGTCAATCTTGCCCCTCATCTGTTTTTCGTTGAGGCCCTGCTCGCGCAGGATACGCTTGGCCTCTTGCGAGGACAGGCGCTCGTCCTCAAACTCCAACGGAAGATCGAGCTCGTCGGCAATCTTTTGCGCAACAGCGGCAACACGCTCGGCCTGGGGACCGGGCTCACCGGCCATGGTCAGGGGACGCCCACTTACCAGGATATCGGGCTCATAGTCCTCGACCAGGTAGCGGAACGTCTTGGCCATACCGGTGACCTCTGCAGCCGGGAGCACCTTGACAGGCATCGCCATCTTGCCATCACGGCTCGAGACGGCGATGCCGATCCTGGTCTCCCCTATGTCCAGCGCAAGCGCGACCACAGCGATTACCTAGATTCTTAGGCGCCGAGCGCGGTCTTAGCGGCCGCGAGGGCATCGGCGATGCCGGCAGCGTTCTTGCCACCGGCCTGGGCCATGTTGGGACGGCCGCCACCGCGACCGTCGACCAGGCCCGCGATCTGCTTGATCACGTTGCCGGCGTGGAAACCGGCCTTGACAGCGTCATCAGAGCCGGCGGCGAGCAGGGCCGGGGTGCCCTTCTCAGTCACGCTGGCGACGACGCAGGCGACAGGACCGGCAACCTTCTGGTGCACGGTATCCCAGACGTTTCGCAGGTCAGCGGCCTCAAGGCCCTGGAGCTCAGCGACGACGAGCTTGTAGCCGTCGAGCTCGACGGCGCCCTCGATGGCGCTGGAGATAGCATCGGAGGAGCCACCGGTCAGCGCCTTCTTAAGCTTATTGGACGTCTCGCGCAGCTCAGCCTGCAGGTTTTCCACGCGGGCGGGAACCTCATCCACACGGCACTTGAGCGCAGCAGCAGCGGCGTCGACGAGCGCCAGACGGTCGGCCATGTAGTCGAGAGCACCCTTAGAGGTCACGGCCTCAATGCGGCGGACGTTGGAGCCCGTAGAGGACTCGGAAATGATCTTGAACAGGCCGATCTCGGCGGTGTTGGCGGCATGGGTGCCACCGCAGAGCTCACGGGAGAACGGCTGGTCCTCGGCGCCCACGGAGACAACGCGGACGACGTCGCCATACTTCTCGCCAAACAGGGCGACAGCACCGGCGGCCTTGGCCTCGTCGATGCCCATGACGCGGGTCACGACCGGCTTGGAGGCGAAGATCTGCTGGTTGACCAGGTCCTCGACAGCCTTGAGCTGCTCGGAGGACAGGGCCTCGAAGTGCGTGAAGTCAAAGCGCAGGTGCTCAGGCGTCACCAGCGAGCCGGCCTGGGAGACATGCTCGCCCAGGACCTGCTTAAGCGCGGCGTCGAGCAGGTGCGTGGCGGTGTGGTTGCGACGCAGGAAGCCACGGCGCTCGGCGTCGAGCGCGGCGGTCACGGTAGCACCGACGGTCAGCGTGCCCTCGGCAACGTGGGCGACGTGGGCATACAGGCCGTTGTGGTTCTTGGTATCGGAAACGGTCAGCGCAACGCCCTCGGCGGAAAGCTCGCCGGCGTCACCCTGCTGGCCGCCCATCTCGGCGTAGAACGGGGTGCGGTCGAGAACAACCTCGACATCCTCGCCCGCAGCGGCGGACTCGACGGACTCACCGTTGCGAACGATAGCGACAACTTTGGCATCCTCGATCACATCGTTGTCATAGCCGTCGAACTCGGTCGCAGCGACCTTGTCCGAAAGCTCGACCCACACGTCGTTGAAGCTGCCCCAGGCGTCGCCCTTGGCGTTGGCGCGAGCGCGGGCCTTCTGGTCCTCCATGCAGGCGGTAAAGCCGTCCATGTCGACGTCGTGGCCAGCGACGCCGGCAATCTCGACGGTCAGGTCAATGGGGAAACCAAAGGTGTCATGCAGCTTAAAGGCGACGTCGCCCGGAAGGACAGCACCCTCGGCAAGCGCGGCCAGAGCCTCATCCAGGTAGACGCGGCCGTTGTCGAGCGTCGTGGAGAAACGCTCCTCCTCGGAGGCGACGATGCCCTTAACGAGCGCGACGTTCTTGAGCAGCTCGGGATAGGCCTCGCCCATCTGAGCGTTGACCTCGTCGATGAACTTGGTCAGGAAGGCGCCCTCGATGCCCAGCAGACGACCGTGGAACACGGCGCGGCGGAGCAGGCGGCGAAGAACATACTCGCGACCCTCGTTACCGGGGAGAATGCCGTCCGAGATCATAAAGTCAACGGCACGGGAGTGATCCGCGATGATGCGCAGGGAGCGGCTGGCACCGGAATAATCGTCGGCGTCATAGGTCTTGCCGCTGATCTTCTCGCCCAGCTTGATGAGGTGCTGCATCAGATCGCCGTCGTAGTTAGCGGTCTTGTGCTGCATGATGGCGGCCATGCGCTCCAGACCCATGCCCGTATCGAGGTTGCGGTGCGGCAGCTCCGGCATGGAGCCATCCTCCTGGCGGTCGTACTGGGTAAACACGAGGTTCCAGAACTCAAGGAAGCGATCGCAGTCGCAGCCAGGCTTGCAGTCGGGGCTGCCGCAACCGACCTCCTCGCCCATGTCAAAGTAGATCTCGGAGCACGGACCGCAGGGGCCGGTGGGGCCAGCAGCCCAGAAGTTGTCGTCCTCGCCCAGACGCGAGATGTGATCCTCGGCAACGCCCAGGGAGCGCCACACGTCATGTGTCTCGTCGTCCTCGGTAAAGACGGTGAAGTACAGACGGTCGAGCGGCAGCTTGAACTCCTTGGTGATGAGCTCAAAGGCCCAAGCGCAGGCCTGCTGCTTGGAGACGCCACCAAAGGAGAAGTCGCCGAGCATCTCGAAGAAGGACAGGTGACGACCGTCCTCGCCGATGCAGTCGATGTCGTTGGTGCGGACGCACTTCTGGCAGGAGATCGCGCCGATCTCCTTCATGGTCTTCTTGCCCTGGTAATACTCCTTAAACTGGTTCATGCCGGCGTTGGCAAGCAGCAGCGAAGGGTCGTCGGGGACGAGGGACGAAGAAGGATAGAGCTTAAGACCGCGCTCCTCAAAGAAGTTAAGGAACTTGGAGCGGATCTCGGCCGTAGTCATTGACGGGTAGTCAGCACTCATAGAGGGAATCTCCTCGATTTCACATCGAAACAGTTCAAACGTAACGATATTACCATCCCACCGCGCCTGTGCAAAAAAGAGGGCCGCCAAACAGCGACCCTCCAGCGAAAGTGCACGTTATTTAGTACTGTGCGATCCTTTGAAAAAGGGCTGCTGTAGAATTACATATAAGAGTCACCCGGAAGGAGCGATCGATGAAAAGCAAACGATTTTTCCTCAATGCACTTCTGTTAGCGGCACTTTTAACGCTTTTGGCTTTCACCTGCTGGTACGCAAACCAACCAGCATTTGGCTACGTGTTGTATGCAGTAATGTCCGGCGATAAGGCTTATTACACTCTACGCGCAATTGACATTCTCTTTTTCTATATTGCCGGCCCCTTATCAATCGCTTTGCTCGCGTTTCTTGTCATTTTCAACTTCAAGAAACGTTAATAGGACCTATTTAGAATCCGAGTCGTCCATGGAGCCGTCGATGCCGGTTTAGGTGTCGTCATCCGTGTTGGAATCGTCATCCTTGGCGAAGGGGTTCTTGAAGAAGCCCGTGGCATCGGGCTGCAGGTCCGAAAGCTTGATCCAAGGATTATCGAGCTCGGGCTTGGGCATAGCTTTAGCCTCGGGCGCGGTCTCGTTACCGATGAGCTCGGACTCATAGATGAAGGTGTCATCGCCGAGCGCATCGTAGGCGGCGACCGGGTTGCCATCGGCATCGCGGTACGGCGTGCCCTTAAACACGGCGCCGTCATAAGCCACAAGCTGGCGGCCGGTCTCATTCTCGAAGTAGTACACGAAGATACCCTTGAGGGCCGCACACAGCGGGATGGCAATAATCATGCCGATGGGGCCCATGAGTGCCGAGCCAATAACGAGCGCCGTGAGGCTCATGATGGGATGCACCTGCACCGAGCTCTGCATGACCTTGGGCGAAATCACGTTATCGGTAACGTTTTGCGCGACCATCGTCACGACGAGCGTCCACAACGCCAACATGGGGCTGAACATGAAACCGAGCACCGTGGCGATTGCTGCGCTCACCCAGGGACCGACGACCGGAACCAAATGCATGATGCCGGTAAAGATAGCCATGAGCGCCGCATACGGATGGCCGATGATAATAAAACCGATAAAAGCGAGGAAACCACCGCAGATGGACGTCACGACCATACCGCGCATGTAGCCGCCGACAGAGCGAGAAAGGATGGCGACCATAAAGCGGTACGAGGTCTCCTTCTCCTGACCGATGATGGTGCAAATCTCGTGGTGCATGCGAGGGTAGTCGCAGGCCATCCAGTACGCAAGCACCAGACCAAGGAAGAGCACGAACAACTGCGAGGCCGTATTGGTGATGAGCGGGAACACACCGCGGCCAAGCTCGGCAGCGATCTGAGACACGTACTTCGATGCCACGGTAACAAGCGACGAAAGATTATCGTCCAGATACTCCTTGAGCGGCGTGTTGTTAAGCGTCTTGGCATGCGAGATCATCTCGTTGAGGTCGCCACCCGCAACACGAAGCTGCTCAGGCAGGCGGCTCAGGACTTCCATGATCTGACCAAAGAGAATCGGCGACAAGATACAAACGACACCGACGAGCACGGCAACAACAACAATTAGCGCGATAAGCGAACCGATGCCGCGATTCACGCCATGGTGCTCGAGCCAGTTGGTGATCGGGGACATCACAAAAGCAATGATGGAGCCGACGGCAAGAAACTCAATAACCGGTGCCAGGATGCCCATAAGGTTAAAGATGACAGCGGCGATGACAATGCAGCCGACAACAGCCCAAATGCGAAGCGTCAGAATGCGGGTGTCGCGCAGCACGCGATCGGTTTGTTGGGGGTGCTCACTCATGAACGAATCATCACTCCGTCGGGGTCGATCTTGTCCTGAATCTTCTTAAGCGTGCGGCGCAGCAGACGCGAAACCTGCACCTGGGAAATACCCAGCTTCTTGGCGATCTCGATCTGGGTCATGCCCTTCACAAAGCGCAGCTCGATCACCTCGCGCTCGCGCGGCGAGAAATCGCGAATGGCTTCCTCGATCACCAGGCGGTCATCGGTAAAGTCGAGCTCGTTGTCGTCGTCGGCGTAACGGTCGAGAATCGAGGGGGCATCGTCGGAATCGGACGCACCGGGGGCCTCGATGGGCACCGAGGTGTAGGCCGAGGACGACTCCATGGCTTCGAGCACCTCGTCGACGGTCACGTCCAGGTATTCGGCGATTTCCTCAACCTTGGGCGAACGCTGCAGCTCGTTGGTGAGCTTATCGGTAGCCTGGTTGACCTTGGCCGAGAGCTCCTGCAAACGACGGGGCACGCGCACGCTCCAGCCCTTGTCGCGGAAGTGGCGCTTAATCTCGCCCAAGATGGTGGGCGTGGCAAACGTCGTGAACTCGAGTCCGCGCTCAGGATCAAAGCGATCGATAGCCTTGAGCAAGCCCAAGTACCCGACCTGCAAAAGGTCATCGAGCGGCTCGCCGCGGTTCTTAAATTTGTTGGCAAGAAACCTTACCAGGTTCATATGGGACATGACGAGCTGCTCGCGAGCATCCGGATCGCCGGTCTCCTTATAACGACGAAACAGCTCGCGGGTTTTCTCCTTGTCCCAAGCGGTCTTGCCGCTCCGGGAACGTTCGGTCATATTAGATATCCGCCTTGAGGTCGAGGGAAAGCGTTAGGGGCGCCGCAGTCTTTTCGTAGGAATCGCACACGCTTGCAAGAATGAGCTCGGCATACACAGCAGCCTGGTCATCCTCGTCGACGGTGGCCTGTTCCCCAAAGGTAAAGGTCATGCCGACGTGAGATTCGTCCACATCGAAATTGATCGTGATGTCGTCGCAGTCGACCGCGGTGCACCCAAAGATGAAGGCTTCCTCGGCAGCCATGCGGATATCCTCGATGCGATCGACGGACATAGAGCACAGGGCGCCGACGTTGGCGGCCGTCATGCGCACCAAGCGCGCGAGACGAGGATCACCGGCAACGCTCAGCGTGATGGGGCAGGTTGCTTCACTACTCATCGCAGGACTCCTCGGAGGTCTCGGCAGGCGTATAGGTGTAATACTGAGCAGGCTTGGCTGCGGGCTTCTGAACATCATCGTCGTCAGCAGCGGCCTCGTCCCCGGCTTCGCCAATTAGGACGCGCTCAGTCGGCTGCTCGGCTTCGGCGGCAGCGGAAAGTTTGCGCTCGGCGTCGGCTGCGGGGGCTTTCACCTTATTAAAGAGCTTCTGAACGGCACCAGCCGCAGAATCAGTCACGCTCGATACGGCATTACTGGCCTCGGCCATGCTGCCCGTAACCTCGGAAATGTCGCGAACGACCGCCTCAACCTCAACGAGGTTAGACGTCAGGGCGTCAACGGCAGTCTTGCTCGACTTGAGGAGCGGCTCCATCTGGGCAAGTGCCGGCGTAAGCTCGTCAACGGCGCCATCGAGCTTTGCCACCACGGGCTGTGCCTCGGCGAGCGTATTATTGAGGTCGCTCACCGTCTTGTCGAGCGAGTCGACGACGATGCGGGTCTTGCGCAGCGTGAGCGCGAGCTCGACAACAGCCCACACGCCGGCAACGGCGAGCACCAGCAGGGCGATTTGAATGGGACTCATACAAGCCTCCCGAAGGAATCGAAATACAGACGTTTTTCATGGTACCCCAAAGAAGGGCAAAGATACCCAAAGGGAATGTGCGAGGCGCCAATGGCCTACTTGGGAGCGTTGCCGCTACGGTCGCGCTCGCTTTGCTCCACACGCCACTCTTCCCAACCGCGGCCGGCAGGCTGCCAGAACGCGCCGCGCTCCAACCCCTCGGGCAAATAGCGCTGATCGACCCAGCCTTCGGGATAATCGTGCGGGTACTTGTATACACCATACTCGTCGCTGCCGGGACGGTGACGATCGCGCAGGTAACTCGGCACCTCGCGAAGACCACTGCTGTGGATATCGGCCAGCGCCGCATCGATCGAGGCCTCGCACGCGTTGGACTTAGGCGCCAGGCACACATAGAGCGCAGCCTGAGCCAGGTTGATGCGACACTCGGGATAGCCAATGACCTCGGCAGATTTAAATGCGGCATGTGCCACCAAAAGCGCCTGCGGGTCGGCGTTGCCAACATCCTCGGAAGCCTGAATAATAATGCGGCGAGCGATAAACTTGGGATCCTCCCCTGCATCGATCATGCGCGCGAGCCAATAGATCGTGGCATCGGGGTCGCTGCCGCGCATAGATTTAATAAACGCACTGATAATGTCGTAGTGCATGTCACCGTTTTTGTCATACGAAAAACCACGACGCGGATTGGCGATCTTCACGTCATCCACGGTAATGGGATAGCGTTCCCCCGCCGCCGGCGCTGGCGTTCCCTCGGTATCGGGACGCGTAACGGCAATCTCACTCGCAAGCTCGAGCGTCGTGAGCGCCGAGCGCGCATCACCCGCGGCCAGCGTGCAAATGGTCTTGACTGTATCCTCATCGGCCGAGAACTTACCGTTTAAACCCTGCGGCGCCTCGAGCGCACGCTCAATGAGCATGGCGATATCCTCGTCCTTCAGGTGCTCAAGCTCTACCACACGCCCACGCGAGAGCAATGCCGAGTTGACCTCAAAGTACGGGTTTTCCGTCGTGGCGCCAATCATAATGACGGTGCGGTTCTCGACCGCATGCAGCAGGGCATCTTGCTGCGACTTCGAAAAGCGATGGATCTCATCGATAAACAGAATGGTGCGGCGGTCGTAGGTGTTCAGACGGGTCTTAGCCTCATCGATTACGCGGCGCAGGTCCTTCACAGTGCCCGTCACGGCGCTGACCTCGACAAACTCGCTCTTGGTATGGTTGGCGATAATGTGGGCCAGCGTCGTCTTGCCCGTGCCAGCCGGGCCGTACAGAATCACGCTCGACAGCACGTCATGCTCAATCGCGGCGCGCAGCCACGAGCCCTTACCGACGGCCTTTTGCTGGCCCACATACTCGTCGAGCGAATTGGGGCGCATACGCACCGCAAGCGGCGCATTTTTAAAGGAGCGCTCGCGCGTCGAAGCAGAAAAAAGGTCGTCCATAGCCATCCCGTGCATTAATCAAAATCGTTGTTGACCAATAGTATACCGAAAGGATACGAACTACCGTTCGTTAATATAGGTGCGGTGCGGAAACTTTAGACCTGGGA
>CATWKM010000053.1:0-11212 GCA_958351385.1 uncultured Collinsella sp.
CCTCCATGGTAAAGCCGTTCCAGATGCAGTTGATGGCGCCGGAGTTGAGCAGCGTGTCCTTGGCATCCCAGTCGATGGCCTCGTATTTGACCTCCCAGCCCTGCTTGTCGGCAACGGCCTTGGCCAGATCGAGATCAAAGCCGGTGTACTCGCCGTCATCGCCCACAAAGCCGTACGGAGGATAGGACTTGTCAAAGCCCACCACGAGCTTCTTGGACTCGGCGGCGCCCTTCACGTCCTTTGCCGCAGTAGATCCGGCAGCAGAGCCCTTATCGGCACCGCCACAGCCAACCAGGCCAAGGCCTAGAACCGTAGCGAGTGAGCCGGCTAGACCAACAAACTGACGACGAGACATATCGGTATTCATGGTATTCCCCCTTGATGGCACTTTAGTTAAGTAAAGTGAGGCATGTAACGTTCAGAATCATACACTTTAGCGTGATAGAGCACAAGGCGAGTTTGCCCGCCGCGTGAGGGGTGTGGGGGTTAAGTTTCCTGCTCTACAGTCCTGCTCACGACGGAGGCCACATTAAGTGGCCTCCTGTTCGTGCGGAACTCGCGATAAACTTAACCCCCACACCCCTCACGCGGCGGGCAACCGTCGTTGGGCTTATCACTGACACGAATAAACCGCTTGTATATCGTCTGCTGGCTTGGCACGGTACAATACTTGCAGCTTTAATTCATGAATTAGTGGAGTTATTGATGGCAGAATCTCGTGCGGAGCGTAGGGCTCGTCGTGCTTTGGTGGAGGCGGCTGAGGGGTCGGAGGAGACGAACTCTTCTAAGAAATCAAAGTCTTCTAAAGCTGCAAAAAGCAAGTCGACCAATGGCAAGACTAAGGCCAAGCGTTCTGACTCTCGTCGGGGCGGGGACAAAGCGCCTCGGACTCGTTCCAAGCGTCCGCATAATGATTCGGTTCCATCCGTGCGTAAGGCCACGGACCCCAAGTCTCCTTGTTCCATCATGAAAACCTGTGGTGGGTGCACGGCGCTCAATCGTCCTTATAAAAAGCAACTGGCAGCCAAGCAGGCTGCTATGGAGGAGCTTTTTGCCTCGCTTTGCGAGCGTGAGGGCATTGCTGTCGACCCTATTCGTGGTATGGGTGTCACCTTGGGCGATCCGGGCAAGTATCCTGCGCCGCGCGGTTTTCGTCATAAGGCTGCCACCCCCTTTGCTCCCGGCAAGGAGGGCACTGTCCGCTGCGGCTTTTTTGAGCGCGGCACGCACAAGATCGTCGCTGTTCCCGAGTGCCCTGTCGAGGCCCCGGGTGCGCGCCAGATTCTCAACGGCATCGCGCGCGAGGCCGAGCGTCTGCACATTCCTGCCTTTAACGAAGACAAGCATCTCGGTCTGCTTCGCTATGCCGTCGTTCGCTGTGGCTGGCGCACCGACCAGATCATGGTCACCCTTGTGACCGCCCAGCGCGACTTACCACATGCACAGGAATTCTTTGAGGCCGTTGCCACACTCGACCCGCGCATCGTCACCGTTGCGCAGAATATCAACGGCCGCCCCGGCAATGCCATCCTGGGCGAGGAGACTCGTATCGTCTATGGCGCCGGGTGCATGCGCGACCAGCTGCTCGGTTGCGAATTCGATATCTCCCCTACCGCGTTCTATCAGACCAATCCGCAGCAGACCGAGCTGCTCTACCGACTCGCCATTGACGGCATGGATTTGCAGCAGGGCGACGTACTCATGGATGCCTACTGCGGCAGCGGAACCATCGGTCTGTGCGCCGCAAAAGATGCCCAGGACAGAGGTGTCGGCATCATGCTGCTCGGCGTGGAGCGCAACCCCGCCGGCATTGCCGACGCACGTCGCAACGCCGAGCTCAACGGCCTTACCCGTAACGCGTGGTTTATGGCTGACGATGCCACTGACTATATCCTCGATGCCGCCGATAACAACGAGCGTGTTGACGTTCTCTCCATCGACCCACCGCGCGCCGGATCCACACCCGAGTTCCTCGAAGCCGCTTGCGCGCTCAAGCCACGCCGCATCACCTACATCAGCTGCAACCCCGTGACCCAAGAGCGCGACCTGCACCAGCTCCTCGACGGAGGCTATCGCCTGCTCAAGATCACGCCGGTCGACATGTTCCCCCATACCGACCACACCGAAACCGTAGCGATCCTCGAGCGCCGCTAACCCACCCCGGTCGATTTTTGGGACAAGAAAGGGGGCGGCCCGTCTGGACCGCCCCCTTCGCTTGGTTTATGAACTCCGCTACATCCCCTTGCGCAGGTCACACACGCCGGCTGCCGCCATCTCGCGCAGCAGCGTCTCGCGGTCGCGCGTCACGATCAAATCCAGCGGGAAGTGAATCTCGTCGAGCATCTTGCGCGCGTGATCGAGCTTGCCAATGGCCATGCCAATGTGGGCATCGGTCGACACGCCAATACCCACGCCCAGCTCGGCGCAGCGCTCGGCGATCTTGCGGCATACGGCCCAATGCTCAGTGTCGACACCGTGTTCAAGACTATGGTTGTTGATCTCGATAATCTTGTGCTTGGCCTTGGCCGCCAGCAGCACCTCATCGATATCGAACGGCACGCCCGAACGACCCGCATGCCCAAGCATGAACACCTTGGGGTGCTCCAGGGCATTGATGTACATCTGGGTCGTTTGGGCGAGCGTCGCGCCTTCGGCAAACTGCGGGTTATGCACGCTTGCCACCAAATAATCCAAATTACGCGTCACCAAATCGAACAGCGAATGCTCACGACTATACGAATCGCCGGCGATATCGAGCGAAACGGGAATGTCTTCGCCAAACAAGCTGCCGTCCAGCGAAACGATATCAGCCTCGGCACCACGCAGCACCAGCACGCCGCTCCAAATGCGCGGCCAGATATCCTGGTTAATAAAGAATTGGAAACTGCGCAGGTCATTGGGACAAGGCGTAACCATCGAGCTTAAATGATCGGCGGAACCGAGCACCTGAAGGCCGCGCTCCGCCGCCCAATAGATGTTCTCCTCGATGGTTGAGTACGCATGCGCAGAGAACATCGTATGAGTATGAATATCACAAGAAAGAAGGTAGGGCATCGGGTCTCCTTGTCCAGTATGGCCGTCGCGTATATTCATTGTACGCATAGCTTTCGGCAGTCGTAAAACTGCTTCATCCCAATCACACAACGGCATAGACAACGGGGTCTGGCTTAAAACCAAACCCCGTTTCACGTAAAACATTGTAAGCAGAGCGCTTTACTTTCGACGATATTCGTCGGCCAGCTGCTTCCAGGCAGGCAGAGAGTTGACGATTGTCTCATAGCTCACGCAGTAGCCCAGGCGGAACCAGCCCGGCATGCCAAAGCTATCCGAAGGCACCGCGAGCAGCTCATGCTTCTTCGCGCGCTCACAGAACGCATTCGCATCGGACTCCAGCGCTTTCACCCATAGGTAGAACGCGCCATCCGGCTCAACATAGGTGTAGCCGTACTCCGCTAGTGCATCGGTAAGCGCGGTGCGGTTGCGAGCATAGGCCTCGACATCGCTCGGTTCATCAATGCAGTCGATGATTACACGCTGGAAGAGCGCCGGTGCACACACGAAGCCCAGCGTACGGGCGGCACCGGCAACGGCGGGCATTAGACGAGCTGCCTGAGGATTCGTATTGGGAACCAGGATCCACCCGACGCGCTCGCCCGGTAGCGAAAGCGACTTGGAATACGAGTAGCACACGATGGTGTGCTCGTAGATCGAAGGCACCCAAGGCACCTCGGCGCCATAGACAATCTCGCGATACGGCTCATCAGAGATGAGCATAATCGGATTCTCGGGATCGCGCTGAGCGTTGGCCTCGCGCAGAACATTGGCCAGTCGCGTCAGCGTGTCGCGTGTATATACGGCACCGGTCGGATTGTTGGGCGAGTCGATGATGACGGCAGCCGTCTTATCGGTAATCGCCTTGAGCACGTTACTCACGCTCAGCTGGAACGTATCTTCATCGGCGAGCGCCTCAACACACGTGCAGCCGGCCTTCTCAATCCACACGCGATACTCCGGAAAGTACGGGGCGATAACAACAACCTCATCGCCCGGGTTCGTAACGGCGTTGAGCGTGCAGGTGAGCGAAGCCGCGGCACCCACCGTCATAAAGACGTCCTTGCCCTCATAGCTCGTGCCAAAGCGACGGTTGAGCGAGTCGGCGACGGCCGCTCGACATTGCGGCAGACCCGGCGCAGGCGTGTATCCATGCAGCTGGTCGCTCGGCAGCTCCAATGCCTTCTTAATGGACTCAGCAACAGCAGCGGGCGCCGGAACACTCGGGTTGCCCAGCGAAAAATCGAATACGTTCTCCGCACCGATCTGTGCCTTGCGCTCAAGGCCATAGCTAAAAATCTCACGGATGATGGAGCTTTCCGCACCGCGAGCATACATAGTTTCGTTGATCATCTGTTCCCCTTTCGCATAGGCGCTATTGTACGCTTTAGCCAACTAGAGCGCCACAATGTTGATTGGGGACAGACTTAAATGCGTGAAAACGCTCATTTAAGTCTGTCCCCAATCAACATATCGCTCAAAAGAAAAAGCCTCCACAGGTTTCCCCGCAGAGGCTTTCGCTACAAGAACTATTTGTCGGCGTCGGTGTTGCCGTCAGCGTTGACAGCATTGCCATCACCGGCATCATCGGATGCGGCTTCGGCATCCTCCCGCATGGCCGCCTGCGCAAAGGCCGCAGCATCAGCCGCCAGCTCCTCCTCGCTCATGCGAGGCGAGCACTTCTTGGTCGGCATGCCGGCCGCCTTGGCGTTGCGCTCCTCCTTGGCCGCCAGGATATCGCCCTCGCGCTCAAGGTAAGCATCCCACTCGTTGTCGAGCAGGGCGTTCACGGCGTCGCCTTCGACGGTCTCGCGCTCAAGCAGCACCTTCGCCATCAGATCGAGCTGATCGCGACGGGCATCCAAAATCTCGACCGCACGGCGATGGGCTTCGCGCATGATGCGCTGAACCTCGATATCGATGCGGCGCGCCGTCTCCTCGGAATAATCCTGGTGATCGGCGTAATCGCGGCCCAGGAACACCTGATGCTGCGCCTCGCCAAACACCTGCGTGCCCAGTTCCTCGCTCATGCCCAGACGCGTGACCATCTCGCGCGCCATCTTGGTCGCGCGCTCCAGGTCGTTGCTCGCGCCCGACGTGATGTCGTCGCACATGAGCTCCTCAGCAACGCGACCGCCCAAGAACACGGCAAGCTCATCGAGCATCTCGTTCTTGGTCTTGAGGAAGTGATCCTCCTGCGGAAGCTGCAGTGTGTAGCCCAGAGCCTGGCCACGGCTGACAATCGAAATCTTGTGAACCGGATCGGAGTGCTCCAGGATATGACCCACCAGGGCATGACCGCTCTCGTGGTAGGCAATCGTGGTGCGCTCGGCTTCGGTCATCACGCGACCCTTGCGCTGCGGTCCGGCAATCACGCGCTCCATCGACTCCTCGACCTCGTCCATCGAGATCACGGAACGATGGCGGCGAGCAGCCAAAAGCGCAGACTCATTGAGCAGGTTCGCCAGATCGGCGCCGGTAAAGCCAACGGTCATCTGGGCGAGCTTCTCAAACTTAACGTCCTCGTCCATCGGCTTGTTCTCGGCATGCACGCGCAAGATCTGCTCGCGGCCCTTCACGTCCGGACGGTCGACCGTAACCTGACGGTCAAAACGGCCGGGGCGCAGCAGCGCCGGGTCCAAAATATCGGGGCGGTTGGTCGCGGCGATCAGGATGACCGACTCGCTTTCCTCAAAACCGTCCATCTCGACCAGCAGCTGGTTGAGCGTCTGCTCGCGCTCGTCGTGGCCTCCGCCCAAACCGGCTCCACGCTGACGTCCCACGGCATCGATCTCGTCAATAAAGATGATCGACGGAGCCTGAGACTTGGCCTCCTTAAAAAGGTCGCGCACGCGGCTGGCGCCGACACCCACGAACATCTCGACAAAGTCAGAGCCCGAGATACTAAAGAGCGGCACGCCCGCCTCGCCGGCAACGGCCTTGGCCAGCAGGGTTTTACCGGTACCCGGAGGGCCCACCAGCAAAACGCCGCGCGGAATCTTGGCACCCAGCTTGCGATAGCGGTCCGGATCGCTCAAAAAGTCGCGGATCTCCTCGAGCTCTTCGACTGCCTCGTCCACGCCGGCAACGTCCTCGAACTTGACCTTGGGGCGCGTGGCCTCGTTGGTCTTGGCGTTGGTCTTGCCAAACTGCATGTTCCTATTATTGGCGCCCATCATCTGGCGCATAAAGTAGAACATGATGGCGATCAGGGCAATCGTCGGAAGCACACTCATCGCCAAGTCGCCCCAAAAATCGGGATCGTTGGTGTTGACGATGTACTTGGTATCGGGGTGCTCCGCCATGAGCTCGGCAAGCGAATCGGAACCGACATAGGTCGAGGAAAAGCTCTTGAGCTCGCTCGTGTCGCCCTTGTCCTTTTTCGTCTTCCAGTAATGACCCGTCACGCTTCCGTCCTGAACCGTATAGGTCAGATCTTCGACGCGATCCTGCTTGATGGCGCTGACCATCTCACTCGTCGCGAGCTTTACGGTATTGCTGGAGTTGGCAAAGCCGGAGCCCATGTTAAAGAAGGCGTAACCCAGGAGCGCGCAAGCCAAAAGAAAATACAGCCAGCCCGTACGCGTGGGCTTCTTGCCTCCGGGCATCCCCGGGATCTTTGGGTCCCGGGGAGTCTGGGAATTGTTGTCGTTACGGTCGTCGGGCATCTTACGAATAAACCTCCGGTTTCAAAATGCCCAGATACGGAAGGTTGCGATAGCGCTCGGCATAGTCGAGGCCGTAGCCCACCACAAAGGCATCGGGGCAATGGGTTCCAACATACTTGGGCGTGACGGCCGAGACGCGGTCCTCAACGTCCTTCCACAGGAAGGCAGCGACCTCCAGCGAGGCGGGCTTACGGCTCTCGAGATTCTTCATCAGGTACTTGAGGGTCAGGCCCGAGTCCAGAATGTCCTCGACAATCAGCACGTCGCGACCACGGATGTCGATATCCAGGTCCTTAATGATACGCACGATGCCCGAAGACTTCACACCGTCGCCATAGCTCGAAACAGCCATGAAATCGATGTTGGTCGGCAGCTCGATCTTGCGCATCAGGTCGCCCATAAAGACCACGGCGCCGCGCAGGACCGCAATCAGCACCAGATCCTTACCCGCGTAGTCGCGAGTAATCTGCTCGCCTAGGCGAGAGACGATACCGTCGATATCCTCCTGCGTAAACAGAACCTTCTCGATATCCGGATGTTGAGAAGCCATGACAACCCTTTCTTGTGCTTATCGCCCACGCACCGCCGCATGGACGCGAACTACACATTCTAGCAGCGCACGGGGTATATTTACCAGCACGTGCGCCATCAGCGCGGGAATACCGTCAACGTCGCACAGAATAGCTGGCGCGAAGCGCTATTCCGCATCGACCACACGAAGCAGATATGCCACGCGCGTTGCGGCCGTGCATTTAAAACGCTCGTCCGCGCGAACGCCCGCGACCCATACTACGGCACCTCCCGGAGCCGTTCTTACCACGGGTACGCCAGAGCGGTCTGAAACAGGAATGCGCGCCTCGTTTAACAGGTCTGACACTTTCTTGCTTCGGCCGTTCATCCCCAACGGGCACATCACGTCTCCCGGCACAGGGCTATCCACCCACAGGCGCGCCGATCGTGCCTCGGTGGGGATCTCCCCGCGCGAGCCGGCTAACATCCGCTCGCCATCGCGGTCGGCAAACCCCAGGGCCGCCGCATCCACCAAGGCCGCAACCTTTCCGGCAGCAGCAAGCTCGCGGGCACGGTGCACGATATCGCACCCCGGCTCCACAGCCATCGGCTCCGCTGTCAGCATATGCCCCGCCCCCAGCGGCAGACAACCGGGAACGGAGATCCAATCGGCCACTAAACCCTCGCGCGCCGCCGGGGCCTTGAACGCCAGCATGCCAAACTCCACACGGGCATCAATTCCCGCAGGAAGCGTAACCGAGCCCGAGCCCGCTGCGACGCAGGCGAGCACGCGCTCCACGTGCCGCATCTCCGGTCGCGCGTCGGGATCGATGCGCTTAATCGCCAACCGCACGATACGCCGTGCAATCACAACCTCAGCGGCGGCAAGACGGCGCGCATCGAGCACCAGTGCGCCCGCCGCTTCCTTGCGCAGGCAGCTTCGAAACGCCTGTGCCGAAAGCTGGGAAAGAAAGGCGTCTTCGTCGCCCAGAATTTCGCAAGCGGCGCCAATCGTCTTACAGACGCTCGCGTTGCGCCGTGCCACCACCGGCATCACCCGATGGCGTACATAGTTGCGCAGGTACGAAACGTCCTCGTTGCTTTCATCTTCCCGCCATGGCTGACCGTGCACCTGCAGATAGCTCACGAGCTCATCGTGCGTGAGGTCGAGCAAGGGGCGAACCACAATGTTCCGACGGCGCGGAATGCTCGATAGACCCGCGGGACCCGACCCTTTAATGGCATTCATCAAAAATGTTTCCGCGCGGTCCGACGAAGTATGCGCGGTACAGATACGAGCCGCCGTCCGCGGTGCGCCCGATTCAGCACAAAGTTCGCGAACATATCTCCGTGCCGCGGCATAGCGCACCTCGCGAGCCGCAGCCTCGATATTGCCCGATTCGTCATCAAAATAGGCATGCTCAACACACAGCGGCAAGCCGTATTGCGCGCACAGGTCACGTACAAAGGCCTCGTCGCCATCGGATGCCTCCCCGCGCAGATGATGGTTTACATGCAGCACGTGCAATCGCTCGCGCGCAATGGGAGCGACGCCGCGCCCGTCCTGGATATCCAGCTTTGATGTGCAAGCCATAAGGAGCAGCGCCGTCGAGTCCGCACCGCCTGATACCATGAGCACTACGGGGGCAGCGGCCCGCCGCGTTGCCAGGGCGCTCTTATCCGTCCTCGGCGCGGCATGATGTCCATAGTGCTGAGATACCGTTGGCATTCGCTTCCTCCTCTATTCGTCCGCACTCATTGTATCCTTTGGAATCTTATGTCTCGCCTGCACCTTCATATCCTCGGCAGCGGCTCAAAAGGCAACTGCGCACTCGTCGAGGGGCCTCAGGGGCTCATCATGATCGACAACGGCCTGTCCCGCCGCGAGACACTTAAACGCATGGCGGAGCTTGGCCTCTCGGCAGACGACGTCGCCTCTCTTGTAATCACCCATGAGCATGGTGACCATATCAAGGGGCTCGATGTATGGTGCAAGCACTGGCATGGTCCCCTCTTTGCCAGCAGGGACACCCTTTCATGCAAAGAAAACCTCGCGCACCTGCCCGTAGAGGAATTTGACCCCGGCGACACGCTCCCCATTGCCGGCATCCACGTGCAAACCTACTCAACATCGCACGATGTCATCAATCCTGTCGGCTATCGATTTAATGCTCTCGATGATTCCATTGGGTTTGCCACCGACACCGGAGAGTTATCGAGCAAGGCCATAGGCATCCTCAAAGACTGTCGAGTTCTCGCGCTCGAAAGTAACCACGATGTAACTATGTTGCGCGAAGGAGCGTACCCCCGCTTTCTTCAGGAGCGCATCCTGTCCACAAAGGGGCACCTCTCCAACAACCAGGCCGCCGAAGCCGCGCGCGAACTTGTTACCGATCGCACCGAACAGCTCATCGCCATGCATATCAGCCAGGACAATAATCGTCCAAGCCTTACCGTCAAAAGCTATGCCAACGCGCTTGATGCAAGTCTCGATGATGAACTCGGCAGTTCTGCCACCCGTCTTCAAGGGCCACGGAAGCTCTCGATACGCCCTGCAAGCCAGTATCAACCGACAACCATTCAATAGCCCCTCAAGACAACAAAAGGGGGCCGAGAATCACTTCCCAGCCCCCTTAACTCATACTCTCGATTGAAGCAGAGCCATCGTTAGTCGATAGAGATCTTCGTGACGTTCTTCTTCTCGACAATCTTGGGAACCGTAACGGTCAGGATGCCGTCAGCATACTTAGCCGAAAGGCCCTCGCTCGAAGCGTCCTTCAGATACACGCCGCGCGTCGCACTGTACGAGCCGAACTCCTTCTGGAGGAAGTTCTTACCCTCGTTTTCGGCGCTCTCCTCGACGTTCACGCTGATGGACAGGCGACCCTCATTGAGCTCAACGTCGATGTCATCCTTGGCGACACCGGTCAGATACGCCTTGACCTCGTAGCCATCGCCCTTGTCCTCAACGTCAACGGGGAACGCCTTGGAGGCAATCGAGTTGTTTGCAAGGTCGGTCATATCATCAAACAGATCGAACAGCGAGCTAGCAGAAGGACGAACGCCAAAAACCGAACGATAAGGAACCATGCTTGCCATGTTTACCACTCCTTTTAAGGACTGCCGAGCCATCTTCTAGGTGACTGGGACTTCTTTTGACGCTCTTATATATGCCCACCCAGTGCTCATATATACATCGACTATAAAGTTTTTTGAGTCCAGTACTATAAGCATATCTAAGTGTGTATGACTCAGGTCTTAGTAAGGTTAAGGTTCTTTGAACCAGAGCTTAAATAAGAAGTATGTTCGCAGCTACAAATAACAAGGGGCTTACAATGAGCGCGTACACGTTGTTGGTAACGAGCTAAAGGGCATCATGGACGACCAAAACCAGAACAATATGTTTATGCCGACGCAGGGCGAAGATACTTCTACGCAGCCGCCACGGTTCCATCGCCCCCACATCTCGCAAGAGCCCATTAATGATCCTGAGCCCGATTATGTGACGAGAAATCGATATCAAACGCTCGAGGATGCCCAAACGGGACGTAAACATATGGGCGTTGCCTCGGGAGACCCTGTATATCTGAAAGACGCACCATTATCTAAAAACAGCGCAGCTAGCGATGAGCCGATGAAAGCATCCGCCGCTCATCAACAAAGAGGGCCTCGACCCAAGCAAACCTTGACGCATTCGGCTCGCTATCTCGAAACGCCAAAACAGGGAAAATCAATCTTCGTTTCGTCAAGTAAACGACGCAAGCAGCATCAGCTGACAATTCTGCTTTTGATCATTGCGGCCATAGCAGTTGCCCTTGTTATACGATTTATTTTCTTTAAATAAAGGCTCAATACCAAAAACAACAAGATCGTCTGGTGTAATTGAGTCATTTACACCCCGTAAACGCAAAAAAGGGGGAGGCCTCGCGGCCTCCCCCTTCTTCAAGTCATCCGACGGCTCGGTGCCGTCCACCGGTCAGCGG
>CATWKM010000054.1:0-10945 GCA_958351385.1 uncultured Collinsella sp.
ACAGCTGCGTCGGATGGCGTACCTTCTTCAGAAT
Source organism: uncultured Collinsella sp. (assembly GCA_958351385.1). GTDB lineage: Bacteria > Actinomycetota > Coriobacteriia > Coriobacteriales > Coriobacteriaceae > Collinsella. The sequence continues at coordinate 35 of CATWKM010000054.1, forward strand.
TGCAGCAACAACCTGAATCAGCGGGGCCGGCGATGAGGCCCTCGAGGCAGTTGTCGTGGAAGGGGCAGCCGCTGTGCTCGCCAATGGTGTCGCGCGGGTCGCGCGTGACCAGGATGTGACCGGCCTCGGGGTGCATCATGCCGTGCACGAGCTTACCGCCCGAGAGCACGCCGGCGCCCACGCCGGTACCGATGGTCAGATACACCACGTCAGTGAGGCCCTGGGCGCAACCAAAGGTGACCTCGCCCAGGCAGACGACGTTGACGTCGGTGTCGTAGCCGCAGGGAATATTGAGCTCGTTTTGGATGGTACCCAGCAGGTCAAAGTAGCGCCATGCCGTTTTGGGCGTCTCCAGGATCTTGCCGTATTGGGGCGAGGCAGGGTTGACTGCGGTGGGGCCAAAGGCGCCGATGCCCAGCGCGGCGATGCCCTTGTCGGCAAACCATGCGTTGACGGCCTCAACGGTCTCCTGCGGGGTCGTGGTCGCAATCTGCTCGCGTTCCAGGACCGTGCCGTCTGCATAGCCCGTGGCGCAGACCATCTTGGTGCCGCCGGCCTCGAGCGCTCCGATAAGCTGCTGCTCTGCCATAGTATTCCTCTCTGGGACGAGTTGCTCCGTGACTAAAGTATAGCGCTCTAAAAAATAAATGAGGTCGCTATAAAAAGAAACCTCGTGGCCCAAAGGGTTCACGAGGTTTCTTTAGTGCCTTTAGTTACTGACCGTCCTTACCCGCGCGGCTCGATTTTATCACGCAGAGACTTGAGGTTCTCCAGCGCCGCGTTAAGCGTCTCGTCTCGCTTGGCAAAGTGGAAACGAATCAGATGGTTGACGGGCTCGCGGAAGAAGCTCGAGCCGGGCACGGCGCCCACGCCCACCTTTGAGGCCAGGTCCTCGCAGAAGTCGAGGTCGCTGTCATAGCAAAACTCAGAGATGTCCATCATCACGTAGTAGGCGCCCTGCGGCACGTTGTGCGTGAGGCCGATGCTGTCGAGTCCCTGACAGAATAGGTCGCGCTTGGCGGTGTAGAGGTCGAGGACCTCCTGGTAATAACTGTCGTCGAAGTTGAGGGCGGTGACGACGGCCTCTTGCAGGGGAGCGGCGGCGCCTACGGTGAGGAAGTCGTGGACCTTTTTGATGCGCTCGGTGATTTCGGCGGGAGCGATGGTGTAGCCTAGGCGCCAGCCGGTGATGGAGTAGGTCTTGGACAGCGAGCTGCAGCTGATGGTTCGATCGAACATGCCGGGCAGCGTGGCCATATAGACGTGCTCGTGGGGCGCGTAGACGATGTGCTCGTATACCTCGTCGGTAATGCAGTAGGCGTCGTACTGTTTGCAGAGGTCGGCGATAAAGGTGAGCTCCTCGCGCGTAAAGACCTTGCCGCAGGGGTTGGAAGGGTTGCACAGGACGATGGCCTTGGGATCGTTGTCGCGGAAGGCCGCCTCGAGTGTCTCGCGGTCAAAGTCGAACGCAGGTGGGTTAAGCGGCACGTAGATGGGCTCGGCACCCGAGAGGATCGTGTCGGCGCCGTAGTTCTCGTAGAATGGCGAGAAGATGACGACCTTGTCGCCGGGGTTTGTGACCGTCATCATGGCGGCCATCATGGCCTCGGTGGAGCCGCAAGTGACTACGATATTCTCGTTGGGGTTCACCGGCATGCCCATAAAATGCTCCTGCTTGGCGGCAAGCGCCTCACGCATGGCTTGGGAGCCCCAGGTGATGGAGTACTGGTGATAGAGCGGCTTGGGGTCGCTGGCGATGGCGCTCAGGCTGTTGAGCAGCTGCGCCGGAGGATCGAAATCGGGGAAGCCCTGCGACAGGTTGACGGCACCATACTTGTTGGAGATGCGCGTCATGCGGCGGATGACCGAATCGGTAAACGCCGCCGTGCGGTTGGAGAGTTCTTTCATGCCTATCCTTTCGAGCATTGGGTGGAGCAAGTTTACTCCTATGGAACCGGTGGGATTTGCTCGAAACGGCCTCGAAAAACTCTTTTCAAAATTCTTGAAAATTGGGGCTTGCATCGCGTGGCGTTCCTTGCAATAATAGTCGAGCGCGAAGCGCACAGGACACGGTGGGTGTAGCTCAGTTGGCTAGAGCGACGGGTTGTGGTCCCGTAGGTCGAGGGTTCGAGTCCCTTTACCCACCCCAGTTCTTGCTTCGTGTTGATATCGGGTCGTTAGCTCAGTTGGTAGAGCAGGGGACTCTTAATCCCAAGGTCCAGGGTTCGACCCCCTGACGGCCCACCACACGATATTTCCTCTAAAGTCCGCCACCACGGACTTTAGCTTTGGGTCGTTAGCTCAGTTGGTAGAGCAGGGGACTCTTAATCCCAAGGTCCAGGGTTCGACCCCCTGACGGCCCACCAAAGCATGTTAAGACGGTCAGCGAAAGGTGGCCGTCTTTTTTGTTAACCTCGCATGGGGTCGAACCCGTCGGGGCGCGGAGCTGAGGAAATGCGTGAGCATTTACCAGCGCAGCGCGCAAGGCGCCTTGGCGCCGCAGCGGCCGCCTGCGCAGCAGGCTGACCCCCTGACGGCCCACCAAAGATTGTTAAGACGGTCAACTTCGGTTGGCCGTCTTTTTTATTAACCTCGCATGGGGCCGAACCCGAAAGGGCACAGCCGCTTTCACAGATCGAGTCTACCCTGGGGATCAGTAAAACCGGCGCGTCTGCACGGCGAAGTACGCCTGTGCGAGCGCGATTTCTTGCTTGTTTGAATCTCCGTTCTGGGCGATTAAATAGCATGCATAGCGCGTAAGTTTGTAGTCTTTAACCGCGCGAGCGGCGACACCGGCAGTTACCATTTTCGTGGTGTCACGAAAATGGGAATCAACTGGAGTTTTGTTTGTTCCGCACGAGACTTTTGCCCTCTTAACAACTTCGGCAAAGTTCTCCCATCGAGTGTACCCCATAGGTTCCATTAAATCGCGTGCGAGCCAATACTCAACGCCGTCTTCCACATTGGCGTAGCTATCAAGTTTGACACGCCACTTCTCGATATCTCTACTGTCCATATCTCCTCCTCGCTGGCCTATTGTCTATGCGGGCTTTGCCCGCTCTGTATTCAGAATTAGGATACGCTGCCGTGCGGACACGAATGGGCCCCGTGCCACTTCGATTTCACGGGGCCCATAGATATCGATTAGTTGTGTTTTGCTTTAGATGGGTGTCCAGTTTAATTCGCTCGATAGTGCGATCCGAGGCTTTCGGTTCGCTTGCGCATGGCTTTGACCATTTTCTGTGCTAGCTGAATCTGCGACTGTATGCGGGCGAGCGCAGCGATTTCGCTGTCGTTGGCATGCGGCTTATTTAGAGCTGTGGCATCATCTTGAATGTTTTCAAGCTCGTGTAGTGCCTCGGATAGGCCTGTTTCGGTCCTGTTGATCATGCAATAGGTGCTCATCGTGTGCCTTAGGCTGTGTGTCAGGCGTTCAGCATCTGTTGCGGCTATGCCGTACTGGGGGAGGGCGATATCCGCCTTCAGGGCTGTCTCGGGCTCTTTCTGTGCTGCTTGGGCTGCCGATGCGCCTGCGATGCGCCCGAACACGATGCCGTTGGCGCTTGACAAGCCACCAATGCGGTCGGCGCCGTGCATGCCGCCTGTCGCCTCGCCGCAAGCGTAGAGGCCCTCAACGCCCGTTTGCGCGGTCTTATCGATCTTGATGCCGCCGTTAGCGGCGTGGGCATACATCGCAACGCGCATCTCGTCAGTCGGGGCGATGCCGTGCTCGTCTTGCAGCCAGGTGGCAAAGGTCTGCACAAACTCGGGGACGTCCTCGCGGGGGAAGTCGTAGTGGAGCGCCAGGCCTTCGGCTCCCGCTTGGTCGATGGCTAGGTCGATAGCGCGAGAATCCAGACGCGAAGTGAAGGGACCATATCCGGAGCGTTGCTCGAGCAGATCGTCGAGCTTATCGTCGGCGATATCGACCGGCTGGTCGAACTTGACGTAGCGCCAGGTCTTCTCGTTAAAAACAAGGTTTCGCTTGGGCTCTATAAAGCCGGGCATCATCTGCATGAACTCTATATTAGTAAGGGACGCACCGTGCGCCAGCGCGATAGCCTGTGATGAGCTGAGCACGTCGGCGGAAGTGAGGCTGCGCTCGAACAGGCCACCCGTGCCGCCCGCAGCGATGATAGTGGCCTTGACTGCCATAGGCACGAGACGCTCGTTTGTCCGGTCGTAGAGCGTGGCGCCGACAATCTTTCCGTCCGTATCTTCAACAAGGTCGATAAGCTCATGGCGGGGGAGCAGGCGAATGCCGAGCGACTCAATCCGGGTCGTCAGAGCGTCCTCAAGGGGCTTACGGGTGAGGCCGCGCCACATGCGCGTCTTGTGGTCAAAACAGGGGATAAATTGCTTTTGCTGGGCGCTCTCAGCGCTTTGCGGACGCTGGAGCTCAACGCCTAGGTCTTGCTCGAGCCATTCAATTGCTTGGGGAATGCTGTGGACAAACGTCTGGACAAGCTCGGGGTCGGCGACGCCGCCACCAACGGTCTGGATGGTATCGATGAGGTCTTGTTCGTCGTCTTCGTTAACGGGTCCGATAAGCCCCAGGCCCCAGGTTCCGGGGAAGAAGCTCGATCCACTCATAGTCTTGCCGGCGCTTGCCACAGTGACGGTTGCACCCGTGCGTGCCGCTTCGATGGCGGCGCAAAGTCCCGCAATGCCAGATCCAATTACCAGTACATCAGTCGATTCCATCGGATTCCTTTCTCGTCCGGCGCATTGTCGCACGGGTGATCGGCAATGGGGCCGCAAAGACTCGGCAAATCGGTAAAGGGCACATATGGCAGGTGGGCGTCATGGGCATTCTGATGCTCCATTTCATCACATCTCGTATATCGCCCCAACTGATATATTGGCGTTAGCCACCCTGCAGCAGCGCAAACAAAAAGAGCCGCTACCTCGAAAGGTAGCGGCTCCAAAGCTCAACTATATGAGCATCGCGCGGGCGCGATTAGGCCTTGAGGGCCTCCTCGACGGCGACAGCGCAGGCGACGGTGGCACCGACCATGGGGTTGTTGCCCATGCCGATGAGACCCATCATGTCGACGTGCGCAGGCACGGAGGAAGAACCGGCGAACTGGGCGTCGGAGTGCATGCGACCCATGGTGTCGGTCATGCCGTAAGAGGCAGGGCCGGCGCCCATGTTGTCCGGGTGCAGGGTACGGCCAGTGCCGCCACCAGAAGCGACGGAGAAGTACTTCTTGCCAGCCTCGAGGCGCTCCTTCTTGTAGGTGCCAGCGACGGGGTGCTGGAAGCGCGTGGGGTTGGTGGAGTTACCGGTGATCGAGATGTCGACGTTCTCGTGCCACATGATGGCAACGCCCTCGCGGACGTCGTCGGAGCCGTAGCAGTTAACGGCAGCGCGGGGACCATCGGAGTAGGGGATGGTCTCGACGACCTTGAGCTCGCCCGTGTAGTAGTCGAACTGGGTCTTCACGTAGGTGAAGCCGTTGATGCGGGCGATGATCTGAGCAGCGTCCTTGCCCAGACCGTTGAGGATGACGCGCAGCGGCTTCTTGCGAGCCTTGTTGGCGTTCAGAGCCAGGCCGATAGCACCCTCAGCGGCAGCGAAGGACTCGTGGCCAGCCAGGAAGGCGAAGCACTCGGTGTCGTCGGAGAGCAGCATAGCGCCCAGGTTGCCGTGGCCCAGACCGACCTTGCGGTCCTCGGCGACGGAGCCGGGAACGGTGAAGGCCTGGATGCCCTCGCCGATGATGGCGGCAGCCTCAGAAGCGGTCTTGGCGCCACGCTTGACAGCGAGAGCGCAACCGAGGGTGTAGGCCCACTCGGCGTTCTGGAAGGCGATGGACTGGGTGTTGTTGACGATCTCACGCGGGTTGAAGCCCTTGTCGGTGCAGATCTGCAGAGCTTCCTCGAGGGAGGCGATGCCGTTGTCGGCGAGGCACTTGTTGATCTTGTCAGCGCGGCGCTCGTAACCTTCGAACGTAACAGTCATAGTTATTTCCCTCCCTTTCTACTCGTGAACCGGGAACACGCTGGCGACGGAGTGAGTCTCCTCGTCGGTGCGCGGGTCGATGTACTTGGCAGCGTTCTCCCACTGACCATAGTGGCCCATAGCGCCAGCGATGGCCTCCTCGGGGGTCTTGCCGGCCTTGACGGCGTCGGTGAACTTGCCGAGGTTCAGGAACTCGAATGCGATGATCTCGTTCTTGTCGTTGAGAGCCATGCGGGTGACGTAGCCCTGAGCGAGCTCAAGGTAACGAGCGCCCTTGGCCTTGGTGCCGAACATGGTGCCGACCTGAGAGCGAAGGCCCTTGCCGAGGTCGTCGAGGGAGGCGCCCACGGGCAGGCCGCCCTCGGAGAACGCGGTCTGGCTGCGGCCGTAAACGATCTGCAGGAAGATCTCGCGCATAGCAACGTTGATGGCGTCGCAGACGAGGTCGGTGTTGAGGGCCTCGAGGATGGTCTTACCGGGAAGGATCTCGGAAGCCATGGCAGCAGAGTGGGTCATGCCCGAGCAGCCGATGGTCTCAACGAGGGCCTCCTCGATGATGCCGTCCTTGACGTTCAGCGTGAGCTTGCAGGCGCCCTGCTGAGGTGCGCACCAACCCACACCGTGCGTAAGACCGGAGATGTCGGAAATCTCCTTAGCCTGGACCCACTTGCCCTCCTCGGGGATGGGTGCGGGGCCGTGGTATGCACCCTTGGCAACGGGGCACATGTTCTCCACTTCCTGTGAGTACTGCATGCCTCTCCTCTCTATCGTATTGGCGTCCCGTCTGGGGGTCGTGGCTGGCGATTGCCGGGCGACCCTTCGAAAGGGACATGACATGCAGCCCCTATAATACCGCGAAATGCACGGAATATTCGGCGAACGGCTCAGTTTTCGTAGCGAGAAGTCCGGAAGTTTTAATTGAAACGGTTTAACTATATGTTCTGTGGTCGCGAATTTCCGTAGAGGGGGTTCGTCTTGGGCAAGCTTTTGGTCAGCTCTTGTAAGCGTTGCAGGGGTTGACCTGTTGCAACGGTGCCGTTCGCCGCCCGTTTACTGCCTTTGGCCGCGCGAGTGTATTGTTTTGCGTGAATGTTTTGATGGCACGCTTCAATCGTGCTGTATTGGATGGCAATCAGATCCCGGCGAAGGGAGCGCCATGCAGCGCGTTTGGAGAACGGTTACCGGCTTTTACCATGTCTGTGCCCGCGGTGTGGGCAAGCAGCTCATCTTTGAGGGCGACGAAGACCGGTGGGAGTTTTTGGATCTGATGCGCGACTGCTGCCGCGAGGCGGGCGTGACGGTTATCGCCTGGTGCCTTATGGGCAATCACGTGCATCTTGTGCTTGCAGATTACGAGGACGCGATGAGCGTGGCGATGCACCGGCTGCTTTTGACGTACGCGCGGCGGTTTAATAAACGTACGGGGCGCACGGGCCATCTGTTCCAGAACCGTTTTGACCGGCGCTCGCTCGATACCGACTGGCAGGTGATGGAGGCTATTCGCTACGTTCACGCTGGTTCGCAGGAGGCTGGCATCAGCTTAATCGAGCGCTATCCGTGGAGTAGCTTTGTCGATTATCTACGGGCCTATGACAACGATATGACGAGGGGATTTTCCGACCCGTCTTGCGTGCTTGAGCTTTTTGGTTCTGCCAAGGCCTTTATTGCCTTTTCGCTTTCGACGCCCGACGGCTGTGAGTCGGCGATGTGCGATATGAAAGAGATGGAGTGGGAGCGGCGCGCCTTTGCCGACAAGATGGCGAATCGCCTGGGCGTGCCGCTCAACGAACTCAAGACCGTAGCACCGTCGCGGCGAGACGGAATCATTTTCGCCCTGCACGATGGCGGCTACACGGTGCGCGAGATTGAACGCTATACGGGAATCAGCAAGAGTGCCGTCTCTCGTATCGTGCGCGCTTATGCGCGGGTGAAGGCTCAGGCTGAGGGCTCGGAATAGAAAATGGCCGAACCGCTCTTGTCAAGCGATTCGGCCAACAAAATTCTTAAGATTTGGGACAAATACTACTGATTATTTTGTCCCTCGAGCATGCCGTCGAGGGTGCGCCAGGCGAGCTCGGCGCATTTGACGCGGGCAGGCATGTGCGAGATGTCCTGGAGCTGGGCGGCCTCGTCCAGGTCTTCCAGGTCCTCCTCGGAGAGCTTCTCGCCGCGGATCATGGCGAGGAAGAGCTCTGCCAGGCGGCGAGCTTCCTCGACGGTCTCGCCGGTGATGAGGTCGGACATGATGTCGGCACTGGCCTGGCTGATGGCGCAGCCGTGGCCGGTGAAGGAGGCCTCCTCGATCACGTTGTTCTCGACACGTAGCTGCAAGGTGAGCTCGTCTCCGCAGCTGGGGTTGATGCCGTCGTGCTCATGCGTGGGAGCAGCCATCTCGTACTTATAGTCGGGGTGCGAGTTGTGCTCCATAAATGTGGTGGAGGTGTAGAGGTTACCCATTGAACGTGCTCCAAACGTGATGCAGGCCGGCGATGAACTTGTCGATATCGGCCTTGTCGTTGTAGAAGGCCACGCTGGCGCGGCAGCAGGCAAGGTTCTCGACGCCCAGCCAGGTGAGTAGCGGCTGCGCGCAGTGATGGCCGGCACGGATGCAGACGCCGTCCATGTCCATGATGCTCGCGACGTCGTGCGGGTGGATACCCTTGACGTTAAAGCTGACGACGCCGTGGTGGTTGTCCCAATAGATGGAGCCGATGATCTGGACAAAGTCGAGTTGCATGAGCTCGCCCATCAGGTAGTGGACAAGTGCCTGCTCGCGGGCCCGGATGTTTTCGTAACCCACCGTGTTGACCAGATAATCGAGGGCGGCGCCCGTGGCGAAGATGCCGGCGGCGTCCTGCGTGCCGGCCTCGAACTTTTCGGGGACGGGCGCCCAGACAGCGTCCTGCTCGGTGACCGAATCGATCATCTCGCCGCCGGTAAGCATAGGCGGCATGGCGTTGAGCAGGTCCATCTTGGCCCACAGCACGCCGATGCCCATGGGGCCCATGGCCTTGTGCGCGCTAAAGGCAAAGAAGTCGGCGCCCAGGTCGGCCACATCGACCGGCATGTGCGGCAGCGACTGCGCGCCGTCGACGACCAGATAGCCGCCGTACTTGTGCACGAGCTTGCCGAGATTCTTGACCGGGTTCTCGACGCCCAGCACGTTAGAGACCTGTCCCACGGCCAGGATCTTGGTCTTGGGACCCACCTTGGCAAGAACCTCCTCGGTGGTGAGCTGGCCGGTCTTGGTGGGGTAGAGGTAGACGAGCTTGGCGCCGGTCTCGCGGCAGACCTGCTGCCACGGAATCAGGTTGGAGTGGTGCTCCATGATAGTGATGACGACCTCGTCGCCCGGTTCGAGCACTGTGGGCGCAAAGCTCTTGGCGACCAGGTTGAGCGACTCGCTCGTGTTGCGGGTGAAGACGACCTCGTTGGCCTGGGAAGCGCCGATGAGGTCGGCGATCTGTTGGCGCACCTTCGCGATGGCCTCGGTGGCCTCGACGGATAGCGAGTACAGGCCGCGTAGGGGGTTGGCGTTCATGCGCTGGTAGAAGTCGCGCTCGGCGTCGAGCACACAGGCGGGGCGCTGAGCGGTGGCGGCACTATCGAGGAAGGCGATCTCGGGGTGCTGCTGGAACAGCGGGAACTGTGCCTTGTAGGGATTGGTTTCGATGTCGACGGTGGGCCAGCCGCGTGAGGCCTCGTCGCTGGCGTCGAGCTCCATAGGCTCCGGTGCTGTACAGGTGTCGCATTTAACGTGCTCGGTGTCGATCATGCGAGCTCCTCTTCAAAGTTGTCGATCAGGTTGTTGCCCAGGCGGACGACGGCGGCGCGGGTGCGCTCGTCGGTGGCGGAAAGCGCGGCGTCCTCCAGCTTGGCGCGGATGAACAGGTCCTCGGCGGCGTTTTGGTCAAGGCCGCGGCAGGCGAGGTAGAACAGCTGCTCGTCGCGGACGTGACCGATGGTGGCGCCGTGGTTGCCGGCGACGTCGTCCTCGTCACAGAGAATGACGGGAACGGTCTTGTTGTCGACGCCCTTGTTGGCCAAAAGCACCGTCTCGCGCTCGGTGCCGGTTGCACCCTTGCAGCCGTGCACGAGGTCGATGGTGCCGCGATAGACCTTCTTTGACGTGCCGGTCAGTACGCCGTTGGCGTCGATCTCGCACTCGGTTTTGCGACCGCGGTGGCGCAGCTCGTAGTTAAAGTCGCGCACCTGCTCGCGGGCGCCCAGGTAATCGGTATCGATGGTGACCTTGGCGGTATCGCCCAGCAGGTCGCCGGCAAGGCCGGTGGCGCTGGCGCCGGCACCCAGGACGGTGTGCTGCACGTTGACGCGCGCACCCTCGTCCAGGAACAGGCCGGTGTCGTCGAGCGCGATCCAGCTATCGTCGAGCGTCTGCGTGCAGGTCACGTTGACGATGGCGTACTCGTGGGAGCACACACGTAGCACGGAGCCCACGACACCCTCGCCGGCAACGGGGGAGTCCAGGGCGATCTGCAGGTCGAGCGTTGCCTGCGGGCGGGCGACGACGTCGATGGCGGCGATGGCCGCGGCGGCATCGACACCGCTCACGCGCACAGCAGCCGTAACGTGCTTGTATGCGGGCACATCGATGACGATGCGCTTGGTAGCGTGCTCGGCCAAGTAGGCGTAGGCAGCCTCGCCCATGCCGGTTTCGAAGGCTTCAGCAGGGGAGAGCTCCTCCTCGAGCTTGATGGCGCCGGCCTGGTAGACGGAGGTGGCGGGCACGTCGAGCTCGGTCTCGGGCGTGATGCGGGCGCGGTCGGCGGCATCACCGGGGGCGGAGGCGCGGCGCTCGGGGAAGCGCTCGGCCATGGCGTTCATGGCGGTGCCAAACGCGTCGGCAGCGCCGGAAAACTGCTCGCCCAAGCCTTCGACCTCAACGGCCTCCGCGGGAGCGGCGGCAAGCTCGTCAGAGAGCTCGA
>CATWKM010000055.1:0-10595 GCA_958351385.1 uncultured Collinsella sp.
CCGATGCGATCGGCGGTGTCGCAGTGTAGGTCAAATACGGGAAATGCCATAGTTCCTCCGGTTGCAGCGTTTCTTTGCAAACTGTCCTTGAATTGTATGACTAGGGTATAGTTAGCGCCATATGTTCATGGCGGTCCGCGTTGTGCGCCGCCCTTATCACGGAGGTTACCATGTCCAACCAGGGCAAGAAGGTTAAGACTCATTATCGCGGCACGCTCGATGACGGCACGCAGTTCGATAGCTCCTACGATCGCGGCGAGCCGCTGGAGTTCACCTGCGGCGCCGGCCAGATGATCAAGGGCTTCGACGCTGCTGTTGTCGACATGCAGGTGGGCGAGAAGAAGACTGTGCACATCCCGGCTGCCGATGCCTACGGCGAGCACAACCCCGAGATGGTCCTGACCTTCCCGGCCGAGCAGGTTCCCAACATCGAGCAGATCGAGAAGGGCATGAAGCTCTTCCTGTCCACGCCGAGCGGTATGCCCGTCCCCGCCGTCGTCATTGACGTGACGCCCGAGGCTGTGACGCTCGACGCCAACCACGAGCTGGCCGGCAAGGACCTCAACTTTGATATCGAGCTCGTCGAGGTCGAGGGCTAGAGCATGCCTGAACGCTTGGTTTCGACGACATGCTTGGGAAATCTCAACGATCCGTCCTATGAACTCCTGCTTCGCCGGGAGCTGGGTGGTGTCTTTGAAGTTGACGAGCTGCTGCTCGATTGGGACCAGGCTGATGTATGCGCGTTTGCGGGCGTGACGGAGCTGGGGCGCACGGTCGATGTTCGGCTGGATTCCGCTGACGGCGGTCGTCTTGCCGACGGCGACGTGCTCGCCATCGACCGTTCGGGCATGGTGCCCGTGGCGGTTGTCGTGCGCCTGCGCAGCGCCGAGGTTTATTTGGTCGAAGTTGACCGCATGGACCCGATTGCGCTCGCGCATGCGTGCTGGGAGATCGGCAATATGCGCGCTCCGCTTTTCCGAGGCGACTCGGACGAGCATACCGTGCGCATGTATACGCCGGTGCAGCCTGTTTTGGGCCGCATGCTCCGGGGTGTCGAGGACGTTCGGCTCTCGGTAGTCACGCGCGAGCTCGATGCCAGTCGGCGCTTTGCGTCGAGCGCGGCGGATGTTGTCGTGAGTATGGCTCCCGACTTTACAATCGTAAAGGCGGCGCGTGGTTAACGCGCATATATGCAAGACGGACTTTGAGAGGCAACGATTCAAAGTCCGTCTTGCTGTTGATGAGATGTTTTGGGGGAAACATATGGGTCTTGAGGGAATCAAGCTGATCGCCTGCGATTTGGATGGCACGTTGCTGCATCCGGGGGAGCGCGAGCCGCGTTCCGAGGCGTTTGAGCTCATCGATGAGCTACATCGTCGCGGCATTGTGTTTATGCCGGCGAGCGGTCGTCAGTATGCGAGCTTGCGCTACCTGTTTGCCCCGGTGGCCGACGAGCTTGCCTATGTGTGCGAAAACGGCGCCCTGGTCATGAGTGAGGGGCGCGCTGTCGTCAAGCGTGCTATGGAGCGTGACCTGGCGATGGATATCGCGAATGCCGTGGTCGCCTATCCTCATGCCGACGTAACCCTTTCCTGCGAGGGTCACCTTTATACCGTAAGCGGCAACGATGCGTTCGTCGACCATTTGCGCTATGAGGTCCACTGCGATGTGGCGGTGGTCGACCGTCCCGAGGATATCGACGAGGATGTCATTAAGATTGCCTTCCAGACGCCCGAAATTGATCAGCCGGTGGCCCTGGAGTATTTCGAGCGTCTCTTTAGCGACCGTGTCGACGTGATGGCGTCGGGAACCGAATGGACTGACTTTATCGGCTTTGACTCGGGCAAGGGGTCCGCGCTTGCCGATTATGGTCGTGCGCTGGGAATCTCCCCTGACGAGATGATGGCGTTTGGCGATAACGAAAACGACCGCGACATGCTCAACGTGGTGGGCCACCCTTATCTGATGGAGAGCTGCAATCCCAGCATGCGCGGTGTCAATGACCGCGTCCGCTACGTGCGCACGGTCGAAGAAGAGCTGCGTCGCCTGCTTGCCGAGTAGACATTTGGGACATGCCTAGAAATCTACTTTTTGCCGCCATCGGTGGAAAGGGAGATTTTAAGGCATGTCCCAAACATCTACCGGCAGTTGGGGCAGAGGCCCTCGAAGATGGTGTAGTGCGAGGTGACGTCCCAGCCGATTTGCTCGGACGCCTTGTCGTCGAGTTGGGCATCGAAGGGGAGCGGCACGTCGATGACGCGGCTGCACGAGGTGCAGATGATATGTGCGTGCGGCTCGATGGTGCGATCGAAGCGGCTGCCGCCCGGCGTCTTAATAGAGAGAATCTCCCCTGCGTCGGCTAAGAGATTGAGGTTGCGGTAGACCGTGCCGCGGCTGATCTTGTCATCCTGTTCGCGTACGGCGTTGTAGATTTCGTCGGCGGTGGGATGGTTATAGCTTTGGCGCACAGCGTCAAGAACCAGCTTTCGCTGCTTGGTATTCCTTCTTTGCACCGCCATGCGCCTCGCCTCTTTTCTATCAACGGTCGTAGGTAAATGATACCGTATTTAGCACACAATACTAATAACGAGGAATGAAACCGTCTTCATTGGCAAGTGGGGCTCGGGTCTGGGCGTCTACGAGGCGAAAACGCGTTCCCATGCGCTCATAGGAGGCATGAAGCGCCTCGAGATGAGACAGGATGTTTGCCGGAGCTCCCTGTATCTCCATCTCGACTGACCCGTCTTCCATGTTACTCACCCAGCCGGTGAGTGCGCGTGCCTGTGCGAGGTTGGTGTTGGTAAAGCGAAAACCAACGCCTTGGACTTGCCCCTCCCAGCGTAGGAAATAGCGCAGGGGAGTGTCTTGAGTGGCCTCGTCGCTTGCGAGCACAGTAAGCCTGCGGCGCAGCTCGAGCTCGACGTTTGATGGTTTTTGAGGCTCTCGACTGCCGCCGGTGACGCTGGAGAAGAACGTATCGAAGAAGCCCATCGCTAGGCCTGCTTGACTGAATCAGCGGGGAAGGTAATGCCGGCCTGCTGGCGCACGGCATCCATGATGCGCAGCGAGACGAGCGTGACATCGCGGTAGTGGCCAAGCTCGTGACGTCCCGCCGGGGTCTCCCAAATCTCTTCCTTAACGTTATCGATGCCGCCGATGGCGGTGATAAAGTCCGCGAGCTCGTATTCCATAGTGTTGCTCGATTTGGGAAGGTCGAGCGCGCGTCCGTTGTCGCCTTGCTCGCGCGGCGCCTCGGTCGCCGATCCGCGCACGACGTCGCCGCGATAATCGATGCGTACGTTGCGGGGCGTGGACAGATGATCAATCTGGATGGTGCCGCGCTCACCTTCGATTTGCGAGGGCAGCAGGTCGTTGGTGATCTTTGAATGCGCAAGTTCGACGGAGATGCGGCCACCGCCGTAGCTGGCGAGGATGGAACCGCAGCCGTCGATGGGGCCGTGCGTGAGCTCTTGCGTTGAGGGGTCAAGCAGCGTGGTCATGCTGGTGAGACCGGAGGGCATGCCGAAGATCTCGACCATGGGCTCGACGGTGTAGACGCCAATGTCCATGAGGGAGCCCGATGCCATATTGCAATCGAAGATGTTGCTGGCGCGTCCTGTGAGGATTTCGTTGTAGCGCGAGGAGTACTTGCCAAAGCGCAGTGAGGCGCGGCGAATGGGCGCAATTTCGCCCAGAGCGTCCTCGATGGCGTGGAAAGCGGGGTCGTGGAGCGGGCGCATGGCCTCGAGGGCCACGACACCTGCTGCCTCGGCAGCGCGGAAGACTTCCAGCGCCTGCGCTTCGGTGGCGCAGAAGGGCTTTTCGACGATAACGTGCTTGCCGCCGGCGATGCAGGCGAGCGCCTGCTCGTAATGGAGCGCGTTGGGGCTGCCGATGTAGACGGCGTCGACGTCGGCGGCGGACGCGAGCTCGTCGAGTGCGGTGAAGTTGCGCTCGCCGCCGCGCTCAGCGGTAAAGGCAGCGCCGCGCTCGGCGTTGCGCGAGAGCGTGCCTACGAATACAGCCTGGTCGTTTGCATTGACGACTTGGATAAAGTCGTCGGTGATCATGGATGTGCCGATGGTCGCTATGCGCAGCATGTGTCCCCCTTGCATTGTTTGGTCTACAGGACGAGTGTAGCGCGAGGGGGACGCAAAAGCGTGCGAAAACGCCGCTACAGGTCGCTCTCGTTAAAGCCGGCGTCGATATCGAGGTTGGCTCCGTCGGCTGCGGTGGTGGCAAGCTCGTCGCAGCGCTCGTTGAGCTCATGGCCGGCATGCCCCTTCACCCAGATGAACTCCACCTTATGCTGGCTCTTTGCGGCAAGCAGACGCTCCCACAGGTCGCGGTTCTTAACGGGCTGCTTGTTGGAGGTTTTCCACCCGCGCTTTTTCCAGCCGTCGATCCAGTGCTTGTTAAAGGCGTTGACGACGTACTGCGAATCGGAATGGACCTCGACCTCGCAGGGGCGGTTGAGTGCCTCGAGCGCCACGATAACGGCCATGAGCTCCATGCGGTTGTTGGTGGTCTTGGCGTAGCCGCGCGAAAGCTCGGAGGTAAAGGTCTTGCCGGCGGGGTTGGTGTATTTGAGCACGGCGCCGTAGCCGCCGCGTCCCGGATTTGATCGGGCCGAGCCGTCGGTATAGATGATGACCTTCACATGGTTCCTTTCGTTGGGTACGTTTCGTGCGAGTGACCATTGTAGCGCCATGCCCGCCGGGGGCTAGCAATCTACGATTTCTACCCCGTCTTCCGACAGTTAGTTGGCACGGATGATGCGGTTGAGCTCGTCGAGGTATTGCTGCAAGAGGGGAGAGGGCTTGCGCTCGTCGTGCATGATATAGCCCACGCGCATCGTCGGGGCGTCTGCCAGCGGGATCGATGCCATACCCCACTGCATTTCATTGGAGAGGACACCGGTCGACAGGGTGTAACCGTTCGACGTGATAAGCAAGTTAGTAAGTGTTCCGCGGTCCGAGATTCGTATGTTGCGGTCGCAAGGGATATAGCTAAAGGGTTCCTCGGCGTAATAGAAGGAGTTTGAGGTTCCCTGCTCAAAGCTGTAGCGCGTATAGGGCGTGAGGTCGGCAAGGGACAGCTGAGGGCGGCGTGCGAGCGGGTGGCGCTCGCTCACGAAGACGTGGACCGTCGCGTCGAAGAGGGAATGGAAGCTTGCACGGGCATCGGCGAAGGCCTTCTGCAGAACGCGGGCGTTAAAGTCATCCAGATACAGAATGCCGATATCGCTGCGAAATGCACGGACGTCATCGATGATCTGCGATGTGGTGGTCTCGCGCATGATGAACTCGAACTTGCTGTCGCGGCAGCGCTCGACCACGTTGACAAAGGCCTCGACCGAAAAGGCGTAGTGCTGGGCGGAAATGGCGAGACGGGCTTGCGGGGTGCCGCCGTCCTCGTAGCGCGCCTCGAGCATGTCGGCCTGCTCTACGACCTGGCGCGCATAGCCCAAAAGCTCGGTGCCGTCGTTGGTGAGCGTGACGCCGCGGCTGGAGCGCGTAAAGATCTCCAGATGGAGCTCCTGCTCTAGGCTTTTGATGGCGTTTGAGATGTTGGACTGAGCGGTATAAAGGCGCTGAGCTGCGGCGTTGATTGAGCCGGACTCTGCCACGGCGATCAAAAAGCGAAGCTGCTGGAGGGTCATTGGCACCCGTCCTTTCGATTGCTATCTATAAAACAGATAACAGATTAGCGCTTTTAAGTGATTGACCCGGGGAGACGATGCTCGTACTATTCAAAACACACAAAGGCGGTAGGTAATTAAGCCAACCACGGAACCGGGATGTGAAAGGAGGCCCGCATATGCACTGCTTACCAAAGCGAATGCCGGGCTCCTGTTTGCGCCCGTCGGCGTGATCAGGAGACAGCGAATTACTTCTCTCTTTTTATTTACTTTCGTTCGATCAAGGAGATCATCATGAGCCAGTTCATCAACAACCCTGAGCACACCTTTGGTTTCGATACCCTGCAGCTGCACGTTGGCCAGGAGAGCGCCGATCCCGCATCCGACTCCCGCGCCGTGCCGATCTACCAGACCACGAGCTATGTGTTCCGCAACTCCCAGCACGCCGCCGACCGCTTTGGTCTTGCCGACGCCGGTAACATCTACGGCCGTTTGACCAACTCCACCCAGGGTGTCTTCGAGGACCGTATCGCCGCACTCGAGGGTGGCGTGGCAGGTCTTGCCGTCGCCTCCGGCGCTGCTGCCATCACCTATACCCTGCAGGCCCTTGCCCAGGCCGGTGACCACGTAGTGGCTCAGAAGACCATCTACGGTGGCTCCTACAACCTGCTGGAGCATACGCTCTCCCAGTTTGGCGTCGAGACCACGTTTGTCGATGCCCATAACCTGGAAGAGGTTGAGGGTGCCATCAAGGACAACACCACGGTCATCTATCTCGAGACGCTCGGCAACCCCAACTCTGACATCCCCAACATCGACGCCATCTCCGAGATCGCCAAGAAGCACGGTCTGCCGGTTGTCGTCGACAACACCTTCGGCACCCCGTATCTGTTCCGTCCGCTGGAGCATGGCGCCAACATCGTTGTCCACTCCGCAACCAAGTTCATCGGCGGCCACGGCACCTCGCTGGGCGGTGTGATCGTCGACGGCGGTAACTTCGATTGGAAGGCGAGCGGAAAGTACGCCCAGATCGCTGAGCCCAACCCCTCCTACCATGGTGTTTCGTTTGCCGAGGCTGCCGGTCCCGCCGCCTTCGCAACCTATGTCCGCGCCATCCTGCTGCGTGACGAGGGTGCCTGCATCAGCCCGTTCAACGCCTGGGTCCTGCTCCAGGGCACCGAGACCCTGTCGCTGCGCGTCGACCGCCATGTCGAGAACACCAAGAAGGTCGTTGAGTTCCTGGCTGGTGACAGCCATGTCGCCAAGGTGAACCACCCGAGCCTGCCTGAGCACCCCGATCACGAGCTCTATCAGAAGTACTTCCCCAACGGCGGCGCTTCGATCTTCACCTTTGAGATTAAGGGTGGCCAGGAGGCAGCTTGGAAGTTCATCGATCATCTGCAGGTGTTCTCGCTGCTCGCCAACGTGGCCGACGTCAAGTCGCTCGTCGTGCACCCGGCTACCACCACGCACTCCCAGCTCTCTGCCGAGGAGCTCGCCGAGCAGAACATCACGCCCTCCACGATCCGTCTTTCCATCGGTACCGAGAACGCCGAGGACATCATTTGGGATCTGAAGCAGGCCTTCGCCGCGCTGGACGAGTAAGGCGACTTGTGCAAGGACCCCTTGCGACTCGATAGGTATAACTGCATAAATGCCTGCTCAAGGCGCTTGCGCAAGCAATGGTTGCGCAGGCGTCTTTTCTGCATAGGAAGGGCGCTATTACAGGGTTTTTGGCATGCTTTATGCATTCGAGTTGTGGAAAACTCCTGTTGAGAGGATGTGAGTTTTACGCAATTGACGTGCGCCTTTTGAGTAAAACCGCAGGTCGCGATTTGCTCGAGGTACTATGCAGCGCGATCGAATCACACGCAGCTCAAACGCAGCAAAAACGCACTACGGAGGTTTCCAGCTACATGAGGATCGATTCACGAAAACCGAAAGCCGCTGCCCTTTCCGCCGCTCTGACCGTGGCACTTTTGGCGGGCGCCGGCGCAACTGATGCCCACGCGGCAACACTGTCCGATACGGTTGGATCTACGCCGTCCGAGGCGACGCTGGTGCAGCCCGTCGACTACCGCGGCGATGGTTATGGTTCCATGCAGGAGTGGAACGCCTCGATGGAGGCCAAGCGCGATTCCCTTGAGATGCGCGCTCAGATCATTATGAATATGTATGGCGACTATGCTACCGATGACGAGCGTGCTGTGCTGCAGGGTTGTATCGACGGTGCGGGTAGTCTGTTGACGATGGGGGAGGTCGACGCGAAGTCGACCGAGCTCGATGAGCTGCGCACTGCGCTTGAGAATGCCAAGCGCGAAGCGCTCGAGGCCGCTGCCGCCGAGGCGGAGGCTGCCGAGGCCGCCCAGGCTTCGTATTACAACGCCGGCTCCGGCTCGTCTTACACGTCTGCTGCGTATTACGCGAACGGCTCGGGTCTGACGCGCTCGAGCGGCGTCAATAACTATAACGGCCGCCGCGAGACTTATTACAGCAGCAACGTGTTGTATCACCACCGCACGGGCGAATGGACTCAGGATTCTGAGGGCTTCTGGCGCGATTCCGACGGCTATTACGTTGTTGCCGCGGGCGATATGGCCCAGGGCTCGACCTTTACGGGCTCCAAGGGTGATTGCAAGGTCTATGACTCCGGCTGCGCCGCCGGAACCACCGACTACTACACCGGTTGGTAATCTGCCATAAGCAAAATACGCACATGATGGGCGGGCGTCTTTACTGAGCTTTTAGGCAACGTAAAGCCGCCCTTTCTTTATGTGCGCTTGAGTTAACAGAGCCCTTACCGTGGCGGTACGCTGGGCGTATGGATGCGGGGCACACTAGTTCATGAGAAATAGGGTCTTTCTCTTGGAGGAAGTGATCTTGTGAATGCTCGAGATATTGCCATTGCCGCCGTCGCGTTGATGCTTGGCTGCCTTGGTCCCACGGCCGCGCTCGTCGCGGGCATGCAGGGGACATGCGGGGCTGCTCCTATCGTGATCGGCGCGTTGATCGCGGCCACACTGCTGGGAAGCGCCGGTGTTGTCCTTTGTCGCGACGATGAGGACGAGGTTCCGGAGTCGCATCTCTAACTGTTGCGAAAGTGACTGTTGGCCATGGCTGAATATGAAAACCGCCACAAGGGGAGTGCCCTTTGCGGCGGTTTTTGATATTGAGACTGTTGAATGCGGTGCGGCGGCGTTACCAGCTTGCCTCGATATCACGGATGCGCTGATAGAGCCATTCGTTCTGCGGCGCCTGGATATCGTGCTTGGCCGCGAGGCGGCGGACGGTGCCCGCGAACTCCTCGACCTCTGTTTTGCGCTGCGCGACGCGGTCCTGCGCCATCGAGGGCATGCCGGCGGGGTCGAGCCCCTCGATGAGATGCACCATTTGCGTTAGGTCTGCCTCGGTGAGCTCGATACCCTCGGCGTTGGCGACTGCAAGCGTCTCGCGCATGGCGGAGACAAAGCAACGACGCTGCTCGGAGCCCTGTTCCGTGGCGCTTCCGTACGTACCGCCGTAGGCCATGCAGGTCTGGTTGATGCCGTCGTTGAGCATAAGCTTGGCCCACATGCGGTGCGCGATGTCTGCCTCGACGGTGTGTGCGATGCCGCAGCGCGTGTAGAGCCCGTCGATGGCGGCGACGGTCGCGGGGTCGGTGCCGGCGGCCGCACCAAAGCGGATCTCGCCCGCATTGGTAAAGGTGAGCGCGCCGTTGAGAAACACGGCGTCCATGCCTTGGCATATTCCGAGGACGGTGTGCTCCCAGCCAAAGCGCTCGGCAATCTTCTGCTCGCTCGTGATGCCGTTGCACAGCGACGCGATCAGCGTGTCGGGTCCCACGACGCTTTCCAGGGTTTTGAGCGCCACATCGAGCCCGGTTGTCTTGACCGTGAGGATGACCAGGTCGACGGGCGTCGCCTCGCTCGCGCGGACGGACTTGAGCGCGCAGGGCTTGCCGTTGACGGTGAGCGCATCACCCGCGTGGCGCTCAAAGCGCGCGTCGTCCATAACGTATTCGACGGCGTCGTTGCCGAGCGCTTGGGCGATCATGCTGCCGTAGAGCAGGCCCACGCCGCCCTTGCCGATGAAGGCGACCTTGTTGATCTGCATGTGAATCATCTCCCCATAAAAAGGCGCCCGCGTATGGGGCGCCTGATGGATTGTATGCCGCCGGGCCATGTCGCGTGCACCGGATGGCCGTATTTAGAAGAACAAACGCATGGGAACTTATGACGCGGGGCAGACCGCAAAGACACGTGCGGGATATCCGACGCCATCACGCACCTTGGGGAAGGTGCAGAAGATGACGGCGCCCGTGGCGGGAAGCTCGTCTAGATGGTCCATGACCTCGATCTGATAGCGATCGACCGAGAGGATGTACTGTTCGCCGGGGTAGGGGTAGGCGTCCTCACGCGTGGTCACGCTCGCCGGGTCGGTGTCAGCCGGCTCGTGGCCGATGGCGCCGATGTCGCGCTCTTCAACGAGCCACTTGATGGCGTCGAGGTCCCAGCCGGGGTAGTGGGGCTGGCCGTCCTCGTCCTTGTTCTCGAGGTCGGCGAGCTTGGACCAGTCGGAGCGGAAGGCGACGAAAGCGTCCTCGGGAATGCGACCGTGCTCATCCTCCCAAGCTTTGAGGTCCTCGATGGTCAGGATAAAGTCGGGATTCGCGGCGCACTCCTCGTGCTTGTCGATCACGCAGAGCGGATGCATAAACTCGATGGGTTCAATCTCTCCAAGGGAACGGCCGTCAACATGGAAGTGGCGCGGTGCGTCGACATGCGTGCCGTACTGCGAAGCAACCGAATACTGGAAGCAACGCATGGGGGCGAGCATGTCCTCGGGCGTGCCGGGCAGGTAGTCGAAGAGCTTGGTGGACTCAAACGGCTTAAAGCCAAACCAGTGCGGGGTGTCGCATGAGAGCGTGTGGGTGAGGTCGACCCAGCGATAATCG
>CATWKM010000056.1:0-9930 GCA_958351385.1 uncultured Collinsella sp.
TAGCGCCGGTGCCAAGCCTGCCAGGCAGGCCATGAAGCCCATTCGGCCCCCGTTGTCACGAAACGGGGGCCGATTTTGTTGCTCCGGACGACTTTAAAATGATACCCAGAATAAGTTTTTTCAGATAATCGATAGTGAGGCTCAAGTCGCTAAGCACACCCGCTTTGATAAACAGCTTTATCAGGGACTTTAGTAGGTAAAAATCGATCTCTATGTGCCGAATGTAAGTTGACTGTCCATTTTCCGAAACAACTTATTCTAGATAGCATTTTTAAGGCCCCTCCAAGGCGAAATATAAGTCTTTTTGTGACCAAAACTCTAGTCCGCGCGACCGTTTTCCACCCGCGCGGCTACATTCCTGCCCAATCGATAAAAATCTCCTCACGAAGCCGCCGTTCGAGCTCCTGCTGTCGCGGCGTCTTGTCTTTCAGCGGCACATCGAGATAGGCCATGATGAGCTCCATCACCACGCGGAAGGCATCGGAGTCGGCCAGCTGACCATAGGTCATCAGAATGACGGGATATCCCATCGCTTGCAGCGCCGTCGTTCGATCGGAGTCCGAAATCTTGGATTCTATGGATCCGTGAATGGCTTTACCTTGGCATTCAACCAGACACTCTCTGCTGCCGTCCTTATTTGCCAGCAGGATATCGGCATAGCGCCTATCAAGCCCCGAAATCAGGCGGGCGCTGCGCGTCATACGAATCTCAACGTTATTGGTAAGGCTCAGCCCTTCGCCGCCGCGCAACCTCGTAAGGCCAAACAGCATCGAAGCCTGGACCTCGAGCGGCGATGCTGCCACCCCCGTAATGCATTTCGCGGCTCGTATGAACGATTTAGCGCCGCGGAGCCCCCGGACCTTATCGACGAACTCTGTAAGCTCAGAGAGCTCGATCAAGGGAGGTCGTTTCCACAAGTCCGTTGGATTCCCCGAGACATCCTTTACGTTTTCCCAGCCCGACCGTGCGTCACCCCACCGGCCCCCGTATGCCTGCTCAAGTGCCGACTTTACCTGAGGTGCAATCTTGCACACGGCAAAGGTGCCGCACATCTCATACATGCACATGATTAGACGCTCGTTTGAGACCGAGGAAGCCAGGGTCAGCAGGGTAAAGAGTGGGGACGCAACATCGAGGCCAAACTCCGTCTGCCGCACGGAATCAAACGGCCTCTCCCCGTTCCAAACATGCCTGACAATGCGATCGCCCTTACGTCCGCAGCTGCCCTGCGCCAACACGTGTAACGGGGTGCCCAGGAAATGCGTGACGAGCGGATGCTCACATAGGTGCTCCCTGCGCGGATCGTCCGCAGAATCGGGCAGGTCCGGCATTATTGCCAAGACCTGTGGAGGTATCCGGTGATACCGAAAGGCAGATATGTCGCACAGCATGTCGTCCATGAAGGGTACGTACCCGCTGCGTCGCTTGTGAACCCGCTCGGACGGCAAACGCGCTGGCTCGGCCTGCGAACGGTAAATACTGCCACGCCCACGTCGCGGATCTCTCAGGAGGCTTACAATCGGTTTGGAAAGCAAACTGATTGTGAGGTTACATATGGTTGATGAGGACTTTGCCTGGCGGCTTACGCAAGGACTCGTGCGGATCGACAGCTCAGACCCGGGCGCGTATGAGGATGAAATTGAGCGCTTCATTAAGAGGCTCATTGAGCAGCAGCTGGCACAACTTGATAGTTCTGCGCTCGATGCCGTGCAGATTGAGGAGCTCGAAGTGCTGCCCGGGCGCCGCAACCTTAAAGTCACCGTGCCGGGCCAAAGCGACGAGCCGCGGCTGGTCTATATCTGCCACATGGATACCGTCACCTTGGGCGATGGCTGGGACGCAGACATCGCACCGCTTGGGGCGGTTGTGCGCGACGATAAACTCTATGGCCGCGGTGCCTGCGATATGAAGGGTGGCCTGGCCTGCGCCATTGCCGCACTGGTCCATACGCTCGAACGCGTGGCGGCGGATGGCGCGCTGCCACGCCGCGGCTTTTCGCTCATCTGCTCGGTCGACGAGGAAGACTTCATGCGCGGCTCAGAGGCCGCGATCGATGCTGGCTGGGTCGGCTCGCGCGAATGGGTGCTGGACACCGAACCCACCGACGGACAGATCCAGGTGGCGCACAAGGGTCGCACGTGGTTCGAGATTGAAATGGCTGGCGTGACGGCGCATGCGAGCCAGCCTTGGAAGGGCGCGGATGCCGTCGCCGCCATGGCCGAGGTCGTGTGTTCGCTTCGTCGCGCGTTTGCGGCGCTGCCCGCGCACGATGAGCTGGGGCCTTCGACCATCACGTTTGGCCAAATCGAGGGCGGATATCGCCCCTACGTCGTACCCGACCGCGCCAAAGTTTGGGTCGACATGCGCCTGACCCCGCCGACCGATACGGCCGCCGCAATCAATATGGTCGAGCATGCCATCGCCGTCGCCGAAGCCACCGTTCCCGGTTGCCATGGCAGCTACACCGTGACGGGCGACCGCCCCGCCATCGAGCGCGATCCGGTCTCTCCCCTTCTAGCTGCACTCAGGTGCGCAGCAGACGATGTAACGGGCACGGATACGACCGTCGGCTTCTTTACCGGCTACACCGACACTGCCGTCATTGCCGGCAAGACGGGTAACCGTAACTGCATGAGCTATGGCCCAGGCTCGCTCGCGCTCGCCCACAAGCCCAACGAATATGTGCCCCACGCCGACATCGTTCGTTGTCAGCAGGTGCTAATCGCGCTCGCCGATAACGTGCTCTGGGACGCGAGCGGCCAAGTTGGGGCATAATAAGCCGCGAACAAACCGACTCGTGCGTTAGGACCGCCCCATGAAAGCACTTCCGTTTCCCTGCATCCGCCCGGCTCAGGACCGCGTGCTCGAGGCACTGCCTGCAATGGGCAGCATCCTGAGCGGCAACGATGCTCTGCGCGGAGCCATTGCCGATGGTCTGATGCTCAAGGATCCAGGCGCGGCGTATTACGTGTACGAATGCTCGGGTGAGCCGGGACGCGTGACGGGTGTCGTGGCGATTTGCCCGGTTAACGTGCTGACGGGCGGCGACGAGGCTGCCGCCGAGAGCATCGACGCACTCGCCACCGCGCGCGCGATCGCCGAGCTCAAGGTGCAGCCGCGCCCCGTGTCGCTCGCCTACGAGGCGTCGCCCGTCATGGATATCATTTTGAGCGCTGCCAAAGAGGGCGCATCGCTCTACGCCGTCACCGATCCCGCGGGCGTCACACATCGCGTGTGGGAGGTCAAGCGCGAGGACGCCGTTGCCGCCATCCGTGCCATGCTCGATCAGGCGCCCGACCCGGTGTTCGCCGGTGACTCCGCCTATGTCGCCGCACTGGCTGGGGCATCGCAGATTCTGGCCGACGAGGCCCGCGCTGCCGGCGCCTACTCTGGCAAAGAGCCGTTCAACTTTGCTGTAGCCGTGCTGTTCCCCGCCGCGCAGGTCAGCGGCAGCGCGCCGCAGGTTCCGACGGGTCTGCTCACTCACCAGGTCTCACGGTTCTAGCGAACTCAAACGCTAAGCTGGAAAACCCAGCATCCAAACAAACAAGGGGCGGAGATGCAGCAAACGCATGCACCTCCGCCCTTTTCGCATCAAACAATTACGCCGGTAAACCGGGCCGCAACGTCAGCGTTATCCACGCTGCGGACCTGCCGCCGCCACGAGCGGCTCTAGCCCCAGCTCGCGCGCGTAGTCTTCCTGCGTAAAGACTTCGACCAGTTCAAACGTATCGGCCGCATCGTCAAACGCAAAATGCAGCACTGAGCAGTTGCCCGGCACGCGTTCGCGCTCGTCAGCCGCCGCGCCCCGCACGTGGTCCAAAAACTCCTTGATAGCTGAGCCATGACTTACCGCGAGCACGCACGTATGGTCCGGACGCTGCATAAGATCGGTCAGCGTCGCCACCATGCGCGTGCGCACCTGGATCTGGCCCTCGCCGCCAAACTGCCGATAGAAGTCGCGCCACGGGCGCTCGGGCATAAGCATCACGCGCTCGGCCTCAAAGTCGCCAAAGAACCACTCACGCAGGCCGTCCAGGCGCTCGTACGCCAAGCCCGGCCACAAGTTGGCGATAGTCTGCTCGGTGCGATGAAGCGTGGAGGTGTAGGCATGATCGGGCTCAATGCCGCGCGCACGTAAAAACATGCCGGCGCGCGCCGCCTGGTCGCAACCCAACTGCGTAAGCGGCGAGTCACTCCACCCCTGAATGATACGCTTAAGGTTGAATATCGTCTGTCCATGACGGACCAGATACAGATCTTTATTCATAGGGGTCCTTTCGTTCGTTACCAACCCAAGAGCGAAAACGCCCCGTCGCAATAGCCAAAATGAAGCACGGCACCGTTGTCGGGTAGCTCTCCCCCGCCAGTCACATACTCAAGAAACTCCTGGCAGGCTGAGCCGTGGGAAACCGCCAGCACGCAGTCGTGCTGCGGCCGGGCCATAATACGGGACAGCGCCGCGACCATGCGCGACTGAAGCTGCACTTCCGACTCGCCGCCAAAGGCCACCGGATAATCGCCCCAGGGCTGCGGCGGCATCTCGCGATTTGATGTGCCCTCCAGCGAGCCAAAATGCCACTCACGCAGGTCATCGACCAGCTCAATGGAACGGCCCTCGCCAACGATAAGCTCGGCCGTATGCCGCGCCCGGCCCAACGGCGAGGAATACACATGATCAAAGGCCACGCCACGCGCCGCAAACGCCGTACGCGCCGTCAGCGCCTGCTCGCGCCCGCGCGCCGTAAGCGGCGAATCGTGCCAGCCCTGCAAAATGCTCTGCACATTGAGCTCAGTCTGCCCATGCCGCACCAAATACAGATCTGCCACACGCTCTCCCCTCGTACCACCACAAAGGGGACAGGCACCTTTGTGGTGGTTTACCGTCTGATCACGCCGCGGTGACGCTCAGCTACACCAGCACGTCGGCGAGCGGGCGCTTGGGTACGTGGTGCACCTGCGCATCGTCACGCCAGTAATTAATTGAGCCGTCGGGGTTGGAATCGATCGCATCGATCATCTGCGTCTCGGCCGGCACGCCAAAAGCCATGATCAGCTTGAGCTCATACTTGTCGTTATCGAGCCCCATAGCATCGATCGCGTGGGGCGTAAAGGCCTTGAACATGCAGGCTGCCACCTCGGGCGTGGCGCTGCGAGCGGCGAGCATCATCGTCTGCGCGGCAATGCCCGTGTCGACCTCGGTGATGGGCGCGGCGGGCTTACCCGGAACAGCGCGCTCGGCAAGAATCGCGATGTAGCCGGTCGGACGCTCGCCCTCGGCAGGACCCGACCAATCCTTAAGCGCGCCGGCCCATGCAAGCTCATCAAATACACGCGCGCAATCCTCGGCACCGCTCACCACATGAAAACGCAGACGCTGAGCATTGGCGCCGCAGGGAGCCAGGTGCGCCAGTTCCGCCAGCTCGAGCAAAAACTCGCGCGGCACGCGCATGGACTCGTCAAAACGGCGGCACGTACGGGCGCGGCGGACCAGCGCGTCAAACGTGTCCAGGCCAAGCTTTTCGCAACCCTGCTTTGCCATCGACTCGGCGCTTACCGGCGCCGCGGGAACAGCTTCGTTCATAAGACCCCCAATAAAAGCCAATTGTTCTTAAGAAAATCTAACCTAAAACGTAGGCAATTACACACAGCGGCGCAATGTTCCACACCTGTTGAATATTCCGCATCCAACGGGAACAAAGGTAACAATTCGGGAAGATGAGGCTCCCATTCGCCCTTCCCGCCCCACGCGACGGCGCCCTTGGGCGATACTGGTTGCAAGAGCTACGGCTTACGCCGCACGGAAAGGAGACATCATGGGCATCTTTAAGAACGATGACAAGCAATCGAGCGCGTTTGGATTTGACGAGAAAAGCATGGCAGGCAAGGCCGTCAAGGCCGTGCGCTGGATTTACGCCATCACGGGCGTCTTGGCGCTCGTCGCCGGCATCGCACTGCTGTTTGCGCCCGCCAAATCCCTCGTCTTCCTAACGACCGTCTTGGGCTTCTATTTTGTGATCACGGCCGCGATCAGGCTGTTTACCGCTGTTTTCGAGCCGCTGCTGCCCACCGGCTGGCGCGTTACGAGCATCATCTCCAACCTGCTCATCATTCTGGGCGGCGTGGTGATCCTGCGCAACCAGGCCTTCTCGACCGCGACGCTCACCACGCTCGTGGTGGTCGTCGCCGGCTTTGGCTGGATCGTCGAGGGCGTCATGTCGATTCTGGAATCCGAGCTTTCCGCCAACCGCGCCCTCGCCATCCTGAGCGGCGCACTCTCCATCATCGCCGGCATGTTCGTGTTTATCTATCCGCTGTGGTCGGCCAAGATGCTCGTCATCTTTAGCGGCGCCGCACTGCTGGTGTTTGGCGTGACGCTGATTGTTCGCGCTATTCAATTTGGCAAACTGGTGCGCTAGATGCCAAAGACGCTTTTTATTGATGCCGATGCCTGCCCGGTCACACGCGAGTCGATCGACTGCGCGCGGAGGGCGGGCGTTGCCGTCGTTATCGCCGGCAACAGCACGCAGAACCTGGAACGCCACATTCGCCGCGACGATCCGCGCGACGCCGAGCATGCGCGTCGGGGCTTTTGGGTGACAACGCTCGACGTGAGCGTGGGCGCCGATAGTGCCGACTTTGCCATTATCGAGCGCCTGCAGGCGGGAGATGTGGTCGTGACTCAGGACATTGGCCTGGCGAGCATGGTACTCGGCCGCGAAGCCGCCGCCATCGGCGTGCGCGGGCGCGTGTACGACAAAGCCACCATCGACATGCAGCTGTTTATTCGTCACGAGGAAAAGAAGGTGCGCCGCGCCGGCGGTCGCACCCGCGGGCCGGCAGCCTTCACCAGCGAAGACCGCGCCCGCTTTAAACGCAACCTCACCGAGTTGCTGCACTAACCAAGGTAGGTTTTTGAGACATGCCTAATAATCTACCTTTTTGTTTTGCCGATTGACGCGCATCCAACGCCCAGGTCATGGCGGTGGAATTTATGGCATGTCCTAGTTTTACGGCATGCCCCAAACATCCACTTAGAACCCAAAGGCGGAAAGGATGAGGCTCCAGCCAGCGCCGATGACGTACATCATGATCAGGAACACGGCATTTTCGCGGGCGCTGCGGTTGGTGCGGAACAGCACCAGATAACCCACGCCGGCGGAAATGAGCGTGCCGGCGAGCATCGGCGCCAGTTGCAGCGCGCCTTCCAGATACAGCTGTGTAATGACCACGCTCGCCGAGCAATTGGGAATCAGCCCGACAAGCGCCGAACCCAGGACAGCGAGTGTCTCGTTGCCGCGCAGGAACTGCTCGATCGCGGACTCGCCGAACGTCTCGAGCACGGCGACCAGAATCAGCGTCACCAGAAAAATGAATACCGAGACCTGCACGGTGTGCGAGATCGCACTGCGGATGATCGACAGGACAGGCGTCCCTTCGTGGGAGTGAGAGTGACCGTGACCATCATGGTGTTCATGTTCGCCCTCATGACCGTGATCGTGGCCATGTCCGTGTTCGTGCTCGTCCTCGTCTTCATCACAACCGCAATGGTCGCGCTCGCACAGCTCGTGGATGTGGTCGGCGCTCACGCCTGCCTCGGCCACCTCGTCGATGATGTCACCGCCGCTGTGGTCGTCGTGCGCGCAGTTCACGTGGGCCGGGTTGGCCGAGGTTCCCAGCACGGTACGGCGAATCGCCGCGTGCGCGCGGGCGTTACGGCGCAGGCCGCGAATGGCAGCGTCCACGATAAAACCCGTGACCAGTGCGATCAGCGCTTTCGAAGCCAAAAGCATCGCCATAGTCTGCACGGGAACCTGCTCGGCAAGCAACAGCGGCAGCATCTCATCGGAGGTCGAAAGGAACACCGCCACCAACGTGCCCAAGGTCACGACACGGCCGGCGTACAGCGTTGCTGCCATGGCCGAAAATCCGCACTGCGGCACCATGCCCAGCAGCGAGCCAACCACGGGACCCGCAGCGCCGGCGCGCTTGATAGCGCCGTTGACGCGGTCGCCCGCAACGTGCTCAAGTGTCTCGAGAGCAAGATACGTCACCAACAAAAACGGCAGCAGCGACAGCGTGTCCTTGCCGGCGTCGAGCAGAATATCAATCAGTAAATCCATGACGGATGGAACCTTTCGTGTCTTTCGGCAGCATTGTAAAAGTCCTAGCGGTCAACTAGGGTATTGTAGTTGTCCCGGGCGCGGTGCCAATAGTTGCCTATGGTAAACTATCATCTCGCCATAACTCAGTAACCTCGAGCCGCACAACGCGGCCCGTCCAAGGAGTAGCATATGAACGTATCGCAAGCACTCGAATACGAGCGCCAGCCGTTTATCCCCATGTTTATCTACGGCGACCACGGCGCCATGGAGTCCGAGCGCCAGAAGGGCGAGGAGGCCCTCAAGGTGCTCGAGACCGAGTACTTTACCGCCGAGGGCGACCCCGGCTTCGACTTTGCCACCGTGCGCGACCTGGCCGACCGCAACCGCGACCTGTGCGACCAGATTGGCGAGGCGCGTCTGCGCAACGTGACGCCCGCGACGCTCTCGCGCGGCCTGTCCGATGCCGACACCTGCGCCGCCATCGGCAAGATGCAAAAGCGCACCGCCGCGTCCGTTATGCGCGAAATCCGCGGCGACCGCGACGCGCTCGGCGTGGCCTACGCCCGCAAGCCCATCCAGGGCACCGTGCTCGGTATCGACATCGAGACCACCGGCCGTGCACCCGAGCGCGGCTATATCATCAACGTGGGCTGGGAGATCATGGAGCTCACCAGCGACGCCGTCCCGCATGACGCCGAGGCACACTACTGCGGCCTGCCCGACATCTACCGCGGCGAAGATGTGCCGCTGTCGAATATCCACCACATTACCTGGGACGACATCGACGGCAAAAAGCCGTTCCGCGAGAACAAGGAGCTGCAAAAGCAGCTGCTCAAGCTTATGAAGAAGTACCCGTACATGGCGCATAACGCCGCCTTTGAGGACAGCTGGTTCAAGATCCACCTGGACGGCTACGCCGAGGCACGCCGCGCGGGTAAGATCATCGTCATCGACTCGCGCCAGATCTGCCGCAGCCTGGACGCCGACGCGCGCTCGCTCCCCCGCGAGTCCGCCCCAGCCGCGCTCGAGAACTGGGCACGCCGTCGCGGCACCCTCGCGCCCGACGCCAACGAGCAGCATCTGGGTCTGGACGACACCGACCTCATGCTCCGCACGGTACAGGCCGAGTTCAACCTCAAGAACCTATTCGCGAAATAACCGATCCATCTGCGGGAGCGCCTGCCAGGCACAGTGCAATCCGTCTGGACGCACCGGCACGCAGTAAACTAGGGCGCAGTCTTATGGCTGCACCCTAGTTTTAATCAAAACGAGCAAATACGCATGCTTCACATAGTCGGCAGGTTGGCCCACCTACTTTTTTCGAGTTGTTCGGCCAGCTGAACCACTAGTCGAGGCCCCTTGAACCGCAATCGAGCGCTATAGTCGCCCCAATTTCGCAACCAAGCCCTATAAATCTACCTGAATCAATTCGAATAGGACGTTGCGATCGCACCATTCGTATAGGATAAGGCCGAATAACTCAAATTATGTTGGTGAGGCATCTGAGCGGTCGGCAAAAACGCTTAGAAGCTACGAATCCGCAACTAAAGTTCACCAAAATGGGGCAGCCGACAGAAACCTCCCCAGCTGAAGCTGCCCCCCTCAATACGACAGCTCAAAAACCCACCGTTCGCAGAAGATAAGCCGCGCCCCAATACCGTTGCCCGAAGTTTCGAGCGTATATGGCGTCCGCTATGCCATCATGCGCGTATGGGAATCGTTCTGTCACATACCACGGCACGCGCTGTATACCAAACAGTCAGCTCGCTCGCAAGCCACGCGACCGATCCCATACCTATGGAAAAGATCAAGGTGTCTGCGCCGA
>CATWKM010000057.1:0-9822 GCA_958351385.1 uncultured Collinsella sp.
ATGCCGTAGTTTTGCGGCCCTTCCACATCTTCTTAGCCGTGCGCTTGGCACGCTCAAAGTCTTCCTTGCTCGTTCCAGCCGCGCGCGAGGTGCTGGCCGCTGCAGCGCCGCCGCCCAAGCTGGCGACGAACTTGCCCAAGCCGGGGACGTTCGCGGTCGCGGCGACAAAGGCAGCGTTTTCCTTGCGACGCGCATCGATGTTTTTGGACAGGCCGCGCAGCACGCCAATCACGATTACGGCGATGGCAATCCAGCTGAGCCACTGGATGTGGGCTATCGATCCGATCATCGCGATGACGATGCCGGCAAAACCCATCACGATGGTGAGTTCATCGGCACCATTGCGACCCTTCATAAAGTCATTCATGCAAATTGCCTTTCGTTCGATATACTGCACGCCTTTATACCCGATTTGGGGCAAGGGGGACAGGCCAATCTGCACCAAGGTGGTGCAAACGTACCTGTCCCCGATACGCCAAGATGATGCAAAGAAGTCTGTCCCCAATGCCCCAATTACTTGGAGAGCTTGTCGACGACGCGTTCGATCTCGGCGAGCTTGGCGGCTTTGAGGTCTTCGTCGCCCGATTCGATTGCCGAAGTCACGCAGCCCTCGATATGCGCCTTGAGCACGTCGGCGTTGATGCGCGCAATGAGCGCCTGCGTTGCCATGAGCTGCGTGGAAATATCGACGCAGTAGCGGTCCTCCTCGACCATCCGCAGGATGCCGTCGATCTGACCGCGTGCCGTCTTGAGCATGCGGGTCACCGATTTATGGTCTGCCATCATGGCGGGTCCTCGTTTCTGGTCGATGGGGTCGAATGCTTCTGGTAGCTGCTACGCGGCGGTCACGGATAGGGCGTGGAACTTCTCGCCGGCGCTCTCGACAGCGGCGGCGAGCTGCTCGGCGGTCACGGTGTCGGCGCACTCCACCTGGACGGTCTGAGTCTCGTGATCGGCATCGGCGTCGGTCACGCCGGCAACGTTGAGCAACGCCGTCTCGACGGTGGCGTCGCAGTGGCCGCACATGAGGCCGGAAGTCTTGATTGTGTATCGCATCGGTATTCCTCTCTGTTGTGTCGGCTTTCCCAGGCACCCGACCTTGACCTTCAAGCCGTCGCTCGCGTACCAAAGTACGCGTCGCTCCTCTTTCAGGTCAATCTCTGGCACCTGGAAAACCCGTTCTAAATGGACGTAATAGTGAGCCTATTTTGCCACTTTAGGCTTAAAGGTTCGCAGGCGCAGCGCATTGCTTACGACGCACACGCTCGACAGGCTCATGGCCGCGGCGCCAAACATCGGCGAGAGCTGCCATCCGGTGAGCGGGAAGAACACGCCCGCCGCCAGCGGAATGCCGATGCCGTTGTAGAACAGTGCCCAGAACAGGTCCTGCTTGATGTTGCGGATCGTGGCGCGTGAAAGCTCGATGGCTCGGGCGACGTCCATGAGGTCGCTGCGCATGAGTACCACGTCGGCGCCCTCCTTGGCGATGTCGGCGCCGGTGCCGATAGCAAGGCCCACGTCGGCGCGCGCCAGGGCGGGGGAGTCGTTGATGCCGTCGCCCACCATGGCGACCTTGCCGCCCGCATCCTGCAGTTCGCACACGTGGCGTTCCTTGTCGGCGGGGAGGACGTCGGCGATGACCTGCTCGCTGCTCAGCCCCACGCGGCGGGCGATGGCCTCGGCCGTCACGCGGTTGTCGCCGGTGAGCATGCGCACGTCGACGCCGAGCTTGCGGAGCGCAGCGATGGCCTCGGCGCTCGTCTCTTTGACCTCGTCAGCCACGGCGATGGTGCCGACAAGCTCGCCGTTCTTGGCAAAGAACAGCGGTGTCTTGCCTTCGGCGGCGAGCTGTTCGGCAAGGCCCGCGGGCACGGTAACGCCCAGCTCGTCCATCAGACGCACGTTGCCGGCTGCGATGACATTTTGTCCCTCGCGCGCCGTAACGCCACGACCGGGCACGGCGGCAAAGTCCTCGACCATGCGCGCGACAATTCCGCGCGCCTCGCACTCGGCCATAATCGCCTCGGCCAGCGGGTGCTCGCTTGAGCGCTCCAACGCGGCGGCCAGCTTGAGCAGCGCCTTTTCGCTCATGGCGCGCGAGCCGTCAGCACGCGTGGCTACCACGATATCGGTCACGGCAGGCTTGCCGCGGGTGACCGTGCCCGTCTTATCGAGCACCACCGTGCCCACGCTGCGCAGATTCTCCAGCGCTTCGGCGCTCTTAAACAGAATGCCCATCTCGGCGCCCTTGCCGGTGCCCACCATAATGGCGACGGGCGTGGCTAGGCCGAGTGCACACGGACAGCTGATCACCAGCACAGCGACGGCGGAGGTGAGCGCTTCGTTGACGCTTCCGGTCAGTGTCATCCACGCCAAGAAGGTCACGGCCGAGATCACGAACACCACGGGCACGAACACGCCGGCGACCTTGTCGGCCATGCGGGCGATGGGCGCCTTGGTGGCGTTGGCGTCCTCGACAAGCTTGATGATCTTGGCGAGCGATGTCTCGGCACCCACACGCGTGGCGCGGAAGGTAAACGAGCCGGTGCGGTTGACGGTGGCGGCGTTGACGGTGTCACCGGCGGTCTTTTCCACGGGGATGGACTCGCCGGTCAGCGCGCTCTCGTCCACGGCCGAGCTGCCCTCGAGCACCACGCCATCGACGGGGATGGACTCGCCGGGGCGTACGCGCAGGATCTGGCCGGGAAGGATGCTGTCGACGTCGACGGTGGTCTCGCTGCCGTCCTCTGCCACGACGGTCGCGGTCTTGGGCGCCAGGTCGATCAGCGCCTCGATAGCGCCGCCGGTTTTGGACTTGCTGCGCGTCTCGAGGTATTTGCCCACGGTGACGAGCGACAGGATCGTGCCTGCGCTCTCAAAATACAGATTGTCCATGCCCGTCATCATGGCCTCGTGGACCTGACCCGCGGCTAACTGGTCGGCCATGATGAACATGGCGTAGAGCGACCGGGCGATGGAGGCGGTGGCGCCCACGGCGATGAGGGCGTCCATGGTGGGCGCGCCGTGCGCGAGCGATTTAAACCCGTTGATAAAGTACGCGTCGTTGACATAGACGATGGGGATGAGCAGGACGAGCTCGGTGAGGGCGAGCGTCATGCTGTGGGTATGGTCGGTGAAGACGCCGGGCAGCGGCCAGCCAAGCATGTGCCCCATGCCTATGTAGAACAGCGGGATGAGGAATACGATTGAGACGATGAGGCGGGTGCGCATGGCGGAGGCGGCGGCCTCCAACTTTTTGGTCGGCGACTCCATATGGGCGGCGCCGGAGCTGGCTTGCGCACTGCCGTTTGAGCCGGCGGCACCGGTGCCCGCATCGACGGGCGAGGCCGAGTAGCCCGCGCGGTCGACGGCGGTGCAGATATCGTCGGGGGTGACCTGCGCGGGGTCGTAGTCGACCATCATGGAACCGGCGAGCAGGTTGACCGCGACGCTTTGGACGCCGTCGAGCTTGCTCACGGCGCGGTCCACATGCGCTTGGCAGGCGGCGCATGTCATGCCGCCCACGTCGAACTTATCTTGAGCCATGGCTTCTCCTTTCTGTGGTTCGGTGTTGGAATTGTTAACCTGCCGATACTATACACCCATACCCCCTGGGGGTGTCCAGTGGGGATGAAAATGTATGACATTTCGCTACAGATGAGGGTGGCTGCTCAATCGGTGGCCGTCCCAACCAATCATCTCAATCTGTAACGTCTAGCGGGGAAAATGACCTCTAACTGTTACAGATCGAGATTATGTTTTGCGATGTTTGAGTTCGTCTCAATCTGTAACGTGTAGACCCGGTTTTGTCTCGTAACTGTTACAGATTGAGACGATCGGCCCAGACTCGCCCGTCCGCCTCGTCATCTGTGGTTTACGTGGGGGCATGCGAAGCACGGGTATACTAACCGGCGGCGAATCTGCTCCATCGCTTAGGGCCGCTGCGTCTGGACGGCGCGTGAAAGGCTGCCAAAGCGATCGCCAGCGTGCTGAGCAACGTCCTCTCTGTGCGCACCTGTTTTGTATGTATTAGCGCACTACCAAGCACGCCCGCGCGGCCTCATGCCGCGCCCATTGCGCGTGCAGATAAGGAACAACAACATATGCGTAATTCTGTATCCGACGTCACGGACGCCGAGATTCTGGACGAGACCCGCGAGGCCATGACCCAGGCTGCCTTCGATGCTGCCGATGAGGCCAATGCTGCCCAGGCCGTCGAGTCCGCTACCGAGAGCCTGCCCGCCTTTGACGAGCTGGGCCTTTCCGACGAGATGCTTCGTGCTATCGAGAACCTGGGCTACACGGCGCCGACGCCCGTGCAGGCCGGTTCGATTCCTGTGGTGCTCGAAGGCCGCGACCTGCTTGCCGCCGCTCAGACTGGCACCGGCAAGACGGCCGCTTTCTTGCTGCCGACCATGAACAACCTGGAGCACATCGCTCCGCCCAAGCCTGTGCGCGAGCGCAGCGGCCGCAACCGCCGTCGCGGCGCTAAAAAGCCCGAGGGCAACGGCCGCGGCCCCGTGATGCTCGTCATCACCCCCACGCGCGAGCTTGCCCAGCAGATCGACGAGGTCGCGAACAAGATCGCCGACGTCACCGGTCATGTCGCCGTGACCGTCGTGGGCGGCGTGAGCTACAAGCCGCAGACCGCTGCCCTCAAGTACGGCTGCGACATCCTGGTCGCCACGCCGGGCCGTTTGGTCGATTTGATCGAGCAGGGCGCCTGCCACCTGGACGAGGTCAAGGTGCTGGTGCTCGACGAGGCCGACCGCATGCTCGACATGGGCTTTTTGCCCGCCGTCCGCCGCATTGTGCGCGAGACGCCGGCCGAGCGCCAGACGCTGCTGTTCTCGGCCACACTTGACGAGGAGGCTGTGGGCGAGATCACCGACCTGGTGAGCGACCCGGCTCGCGTGGAGATCGCACCGGCCACGTCGACCGCCGACACCGTCGACCAGTTTGTGTTCCCGGTGTCCATCGAGGCCAAGAACAACCTGTTGCCCGAGTTCCTCAAGAAGGAGGGTCCGGAGCGCACTATCGTCTTTATGCGCACCAAGCACCGCGCCGACAGCTGCTGCCGTCGTCTGGAGCGTAAGGGCATCAAGGCCGCCGCGATTCACGGCAACCGCAGCCAGGCCCAGCGCGAGCGCGCGCTTTCGGCCTTCCGCGACGGTACCGTCGACGTGTTGGTGGCAACCGACGTGCTTGCCCGCGGCATCGACATTAGCGACGTGCGCTACGTCGTGAACTTTGACGTACCGGCCGAGCCGACCGACTATATCCACCGCATTGGCCGTACGGGCCGCGCCGGCGAGCTGGGCTGGGCCATTACGTTTGTGACCGAGCAGGACGTCGATGAGTTCTACGAGATCGAGAAGCTCATGGACAAGACCGCCGACATCTACGAGGCCGGCGACCTGCACGTGGGCCCCAATCCGCCCGCGGTTGATCCCGAGCGCGACCCTGCAGCCTTTAAGGTGAAGAAGAAGACCAAGCGCGGCAAGTCCAAGAGCAAGAAGAAGTTTGAGCAGGCACGTCGCGACGGCAAGCGCAACGGCGACGATTACGGTGATGTGGCCGGTCGTTCCAACCGCGGTCGCGATGAGCGTCGCGGCGACGGCGAGCGTCCGAGCCGTCCCAAGCGCGGCGGCAAGGCCCGCGTGCGCGAGGGCGTTCAGGCTCGCGTAGACGAGGCTGTTGAGAGCGTGGCCCGCGAGGTGGCTGCCGAGGAGCGCGCTGGTGCTGGTGCCGCTGAGCAGCCTGCGCGCGGTAACCGTGCCGAGCGTCGTGCCAAGCAGTTCCAGGGCGAGGCACATCGCCGCCGTCGCGAGGATGAGGATCGTGGTGGCCGCCGTCGTTCCGGTCGCGATGACGAGCGCGGTGGCCGTGATGAGCGCCGTGGCGGCGAGGGTCGCGGTTCGCGTGACGAGCGTGGCACCCGTGGCGGCGAGTCCCGTGGCGGCAAGCGCTTTGACGAGCGCGGAGGCCGCGAGGGCGGCCGCGGTGGTGAGCGTCGCGAGGGTGCTCGCGGCAATGGCGGCCGCGGCGGCGCTGGTCGTTCTAACGAGTCGCGCGATCGTCGTGATCCGCGTGCCAGCCGCGATCGTCGCGATGACTGGCGCAACTACGACGATGCCCGCGAGGAGCGTCGTGGCGGCTATCGTGGCGGGCGTGGCGGCAACCAGGCCGGCTCCCGCGGCGGCCGCGCCGGCGGTCGCGATAACCGTGGCAGCTATGGCAACAGCCGTGGCGGCAAGCGCGGCGGTAGCTCCCGTCGTCCCGGCGACGGCGGCGGCAAGCGCAGGTAACATACGCGTCGCGCGGTAAGGCGAGATGAGTTTGGGCCCCGAGCAGACTATGCTCGGGGCCCTTTTTGGTGCAAAGGTGTCAGAGCAAGGAGCGCCCCTGGGTGCCGGCAGAAAAGGAACGTCCCTAAGTGCCGCTTAAATACCGTTTATCGAAGAAAAAATACCGCTCACCGGTCATAATGATTGTTCTGGCTTTGGGCTTGTCTACAATAGCTCACGTAAAAGAAATGAGGAAGGTTACCGAGTCCCTCGGACGTGGGCCTAACCAAAGTCTTTGAATGGATGTGTCTCTATGGACGCATTCGCTTGATTTTGGTTGGGCTATATTTATGAAGGGACATGTCACCATGGGTTTCTTTTCTCGCCTGATGGGCGGTTCGGATGAGCAGAAGACTGCATCTTCCGAGTTCGAAATCCTCGCTCCCGTTTCCGGCGAGCTTGTTCATCTGGAAAAAACCAATGACCCCGCTTTTAGCAGCCGCGCC
The DNA here is from genome assembly GCA_958351385.1 of uncultured Collinsella sp. GTDB lineage: Bacteria > Actinomycetota > Coriobacteriia > Coriobacteriales > Coriobacteriaceae > Collinsella. The sequence continues at coordinate 6,794 of CATWKM010000057.1, forward strand.
GTGGGCGATGGCGTTGCCGTGGTTCCCCAAGAGGGAACGGTGTGCGCTCCTGTTTCCGGCACCGTCGCGGCGTTGTTTCCGACTGAGCACGCGCTGGGCATCATGTCCGACGACAGCTCTGCTCAGGTGATGCTGCATATCGGAATCGACACTGTTAAACTTGAGGGCAAGGGCTTCCATGCGCTTGTTGCCCAGGGTGACCATGTCGACGCGGGCCAGCCCCTCGTCGAGGTCGATTTCGACGCGGTCCGCGCCGCCGGCTTCGATCCCACGGTCTTCGTTATCGTGTGCGAGCGTTCGGAGAACTCGACTCTTCGTGAGCACGCTTCCGGCCCTGTTGCTGTTAAAGAGCCTGTCGTCTGGCTTTCCGAGTAAATTCTTGTGGTGGGTACCGTGGTTATCAAGCGAGTTTTCAACAACAACGTCGCAATGGTCACTTCGGACGATGGCTCCGAGCTCATTGTCATCGGTCGAGGCCTCTGCTTTGGCCGTCATGCCGGCGACGCTATCGATGAGGCATCGGTCGAAAAGACCTATGCGCTGCAGGAGGGCACTTCTCAGGATTCGCGCACGATTGACCGCTTGGCACATCTTTTGGAGTCCATTCCCACCGTCAACCTCGTGATTTCCGAGGACATTGTTCAGATGCTCCGTCGAGAGCTCAATGTTGATATCAACGACAAGATTCTCATTGCTCTCGCAGACCATATCAGTCTTGCTTTGGAGCGCGAGCGTAAGGGCGTCCCCTGCGAGAATCCGTTGCTGCTCGAGATCCAGCAGTTCTATCGCAAGGAGTATGCGCTTGCGGGCCGTGCGCTGCAGATTATCAAGGAGTATATGGGCATCCAGATGAGCGAAGAAGAGCAGGGTTTTATTACGCTGCATATCGTCAACGCCACCATGCCGCAGCGCTCTGACCGTCTGATTGTTTCGGTCCAGCTTGTTCGCGACGTGCTCGCGATTGTTTCCGAGCACTATGCCACGACCCTTGACGTCACCTCGTTGCCGTACGAGCGTTTCGTTCGCCATCTGCAGTTTTTTGCGCAGCGGGCGCTCGATCCCGCGGCGGGGCAGGTCAATGGCGACGCGCTGTTCCGTATCGATGAAACGGCGTATCCGAGGGCGTTCTCGTGTGCGGAGTCAATTGCCGACCACTTAGCGTCTACCTATAACGTTGTCGTTACCGATGCCGAGAAGAGTTATCTCGCATATCACATTGTTAACCTGCTTGGAGAACCCGGTCTCTAGGCATAACGTGCCCACACATCGATTGATATAAGGCAGGGCTCACGGTCTTGTCCAGGGCACATCTGTCTTAATTTGCGGAAAAGGAAGGGGAGTACCGCTATGACCGCAAAAAAGAAGTTCAATTTCAAAGCGCCGTTGGAGGTGTTCGCGAAGTCAATCGTTCAGCCGATGATGTATCTCTCGGTTGCCGGCATTCTGCTCATCGTGGGCATTATTCTGACCAACAAGACCATCTGCGCCGTGATCCCTGTGCTGGGCTCCGGTCCGTTCCAGCTTGTGGGCGCCATTGTCTATCAGTCGCTGATGTTTATCATCAACAACCTCTCGATTCTGTTCTGCGTGGGCATCGCCGGCGCCATGGCAAAGAAGAACAAGGGCCATGCTTCGCTGATCGCCCTGATGTCGTTCTTCCTGTTCCTGCAGGCTAACAACATCGTGCTCAACGCCACCGGCTCTCTTGCCGAAGCGAGCGGCATGCTCGGCCTTACCGGAACCGGCCAGAGCACCGTTATGGGCATTCAGGTGCTCGATACCGGCGTGTTTGGCGGCATCATTCTTGGTTGCATCACCGGTGCCGTGTTCAACAAGTACTCGAACAAGCAGTTCCCCATTGCTCTTTCGATGTTCTCGGGCGTTCGCTTCCCGTTCCTGATCATGATCATCATTTCCTGGATCATGGGCGCTGGCTTCTGCATCGTTTGGCCTCCGGTTCAGGGCGCCATCTCCTCCGTTGCCGGCATCATTAAGGAGTCGGGCAACATCGGTCTGTTTATCTACGGCATGCTCAACAAGCTGCTCGTTCCCACCGGCCTGCACCACCTCATCTACACCCCGTTCCAGTTCTCCGATGTGGGCGGCACCCTTACGCTGGGTGATCAGGTTATCGCCGGCGCCTATCCCATCCGTGTCGCCGAGATGGCGATGACGGGCCAGCCCTTCTCCGATAGCACCTACTTCAACAGCTACACCTTCAACAACCTGTGGCCCTACATCGGTATCGGTCTCGCCTTTATCTTCACCGCTTACAAGGGGAACAAGGATAAGACCAAGGCCGTTATCATCCCGCTGATCATCACCGCTGTGCTCTCCTGCGTGACCGAGCCCATGGACTTCCTCTTTGTCTTTGCCGCTCCCGTGCTCTTTGTCGTTCACTCGGTTCTTTCCGGCATCTTCCTGGTTCTGCTCAAGGTCCTCTCCGTGCCCGCTTCGACTGCAGGCGGCATCATCAACATCGTGGTCTCCAACCTGGTCCTCGGTGTCGACAAGGCCAACTGGCCGGTCATGCTGGTGCTCGGAGTCGTCAACGCCGCTCTGTACTTCTTCCTCTTCACCTTCCTTATTAAGAAGCTCAACCTTCACACGCCTGGTCGCGAGGAGGAGTCCGAGCTCGCCGAGTCCGTTGCCGAGGGCGAGGCCGCCGCGTCTGTCGCGGTGAAGCAGGTCGCTGTTGCCGCGGTTCCCGCAGAGGGCGTCGATGCAGGCATCGCCGACCTGGTCGCAGGTCTTGGCGGCAAGGACAACATCGAGGAGCTCGAGAACTGCTTTACGCGTCTCCGCGTGAACGTTAAGAACCCGGACCTCATCAATGAGGACCTCATCAACCACGTGCCCAACAGCGGCATCAACCGCAACGGCAACAATATCCAGATCATCTTTGGCATGAAGGTCGCCGAGATGCGCGACAAGGTCGAAAACGCAATTGAGAAGGAGCAGTAAACAATGATCATTACTCTGTGTGGTGGCGGATCCACCTTTACCCCCGGCATCGTCAAGTCCATCGC
>CATWKM010000058.1:0-9786 GCA_958351385.1 uncultured Collinsella sp.
GAACTATGGCATTTCCCGTATTTGACCTACACTGCGACACCGCCGATCGCATCGGCTGGGCCACGCTCGATCTCGACCTGCGCTTTACCGCGGGCACCGACGGGTATTTCCCCGGCGACGAAACGCATCCGCAGGATTTCGACCTCATCGAGGGCAACGCCTGCGCCATCTCGCTCGCAAAGATCGGCAATACGCCGTGGGCACAGTGCTTCGCCACGTTTGTCCCCGACGAGATTCCCACCGCCCACGCCGCGCGCTTCCAGGCGCAGATCATGGCGCACATGAGCGGCCAGGCAATGCTCAACCACGACCGCATGGTCAACGTACGCAGCGCCGCCGACATTCGCCCTGCGCTCAAGGGCGGCAAGGTCGCCTGCATCCACACCATCGAAAACGCCACGTTCTTTGCCGAGGACCCCGCGCTGATCGAGGTGCTCAAGAGCTTGGGCGTGCTCATGTCATCACTCAGCTGGAATGCGCAGGGACCGCTCGCGAGCGGACACGATACCCACGCCGGCCTCACCGCCGCCGGCATCGAGGCGCTTACGCAGATGGAGCACGCCGGCATGGTGCTCGACGTCTCCCACCTCAACGATGAGTGCTTTGACGAGGTCGCCGCCCGCGCCACGCGTCCCTTCGTCGCCAGCCACTCCAACTCCCGTGCGGTTTGCGGCGCCAAACGCAACCTTACCGACGACCAGTTCCGCACCATTCGCGACATGGGTGGCATCGTCGGCCTCAACTACTGCAGCGAGTTCCTTTCCAACGACGCAACCGACAAGACCGCCGCAGACGTCACCTTCGACCAGCTGGCGGCGCATATCGAGCACTGGCTCGACCTGGGCGGCGAGGACGTCATCGCGCTCGGCGGCGACTGGGACGGCGCCACGGTGCCCGCTTTCCTCTCCGATGCCAGCAAGATGCCCGAGTTCCAGAACATGCTCTCCAAGCATTTTGGCAAGACCGTGATGCAAAAGCTCTGCAGCGACAACGCGCTCGCCTTCTTTGAGCGTTATTAATTTCACATCCCTTGAGCGGGCCGGCATGCCGAACGGTCGACATGCCGGCCCGTCCCCGATCTGAAGGACCGCTTTTGACGCAGCAGTTTACGATTTCCGCATCCCGACCGGATGGGACGACCATCCCCGTCGTCGTTACCAAAAAGCGCGTCAAGAACTTCAACCTACGCGTCACATCGAGCGGCGAGGTCCACGCCAGCGCACCGATTGGCGCCAGCCGCGAGCGTATCGAAGCGTTTGTGAAGCGCAACAGCGCCTGGATTATCAGCCGACTTGCCCAGCGCGAGCAACGTCAGGCGACGGCGCGAGAGCCGCTCAGTCCCTCGTCCATCATTGCGCTTTGGGGCAAACCCATCACCGTTCAGGATGCACTCGACCACAACTTTGCATCACCCGCACCGCGACCCAAACAGGCCACCTTCGCAAGTTTTATGGGTACCGATGAATCGGACGAAGGCCCGCAGGCCAAGCGGCACGCAATCCTCGACGGCCTAACGTCCGACGAGCTCCAAACCCACATCGACCAGCTCTACGCGTCCGAGGTCACCGCAGCGCTACGCGACATCGTGCACGCGTACGAAATCGCAATGGGCGTCACCGTGGCCCGCGTCTCCGTGCGCAGCATGAAAACGCGTTGGGGCTCCTGCACACCCAAAACCGGCGCCATTCGCATCGCGCGCGAGCTCGCCGCCTACCCTGTCGAATGCCTCGACATGGTTGTCGCCCACGAGCTCGTCCACTTGCTCGAGCCAAGCCACAATCAGCGATTCCACGCCCTGCTCGACACGTACTGCCCTAACAATAGAGCTCTGTCGCAGCGGCTCAAGCAGCCACCCCTCAACAAGCTCTAGCGTCGACTAGCGCACGCGCTCGATCTCGACACCGCAGCTTGCCAGGGGCAGGCCAACAGGAGCCCACGGCTTATCGAGCTTGATGCGCACACCAAGCAGCGAGGGATAACGGCGCAGCAGCATCTGGGCTGTCCCCTCGGCTGCTGCCTCGATGAGTTTAAACGTATGCTCGCGCAGATAGCCATCGACATCGTGGCACACCGAGCCATAGTCAATCGAGGCGTCCAGATTATCGTGCTCCCCCGCCGCGCGCAGGTCGGCATAGAGCACCAGAGAAACGATGAACTTCTGACCCAGCGCGTTCTCCTCGGGATATACGCCATGGTTGGCAAAAACCTCAAGGCCGTCAATGACAATACGGTCGGCATGGCGCAGATCGTCATAGCTCACGTGGGGTACCGCCGTCGCGGTAGAAATTTCATCCCTACCACGACGGGCGAGCTCAGCACACTCAGTCTTGGTTGCACTCTCGGGCAGCTTCTTGTTACTCATCGCGATCGTCTCCTTCGTTTAGAACCCCGACCGCGCAAACTAACTACACGCGAATCGACAGGTTCTTTTTATCATCGCTCCAGTTGCAAGCATTGCGCGCGGGGCATGCAAAGCAGGCGCGCGACGCTTTGTCGGCCGCATAGAGCAGACGCTCAAGCGGTTGGCTGTTCACGCGCAGCTTTCGATGGCCCAAAATGGCCGTCTTAATGGCTGCGGCATCGGCCGGCTCAAACGCCACGTCATCGGGCATGCCGCCGAGAATCGCATCAGCGACGCGCTCGCTTGCAACATCATGGGATATACCCGATTCATACTGTTCATCTTTGCCGATATCGTGAAGAAGTGCCGTGGAGTAGATGACCTCGCGGTCAAATTCGAGCTGTTCCTCGAGATTCTTGATCCACATAATGCGAGCGACATCGAGCAGATGGTCAATACCGTGACGGCAGAAGATGCGCCCCGATTCCAACTGCGCAATGTTGCCCAGGTGCCGCCGGAACAGCCCGTTGGAACAGATGTAATCGATACGAGGCATGACGCCAAAAGGCGCCAGGCCCGAAGCCATAAAACCGCGACGCGGCGTTCCCTCATCGGTCTTCGATGCAAAGTCGTTAACGGCTCTCATGGCTAGCGGTCCAGCATCCTAAAGAATCGCTCCTCGAGCGCGGGATCGGTCTCAAAGACGCCGCGGCGAGCAAGCGTCACGGTCTTGGTGCCGGGCTTTTGCACGCCACGCATCGTCATGCACATATGCTCAGCTTCCATGAGCACAATCGCTCCCTGGGGAGCAAGATATTCCATGAGAGCGTCGGCAACCTGCGCACACAGCTGCTCCTGCAGCTGCAGACGACGGGCATAAACCTCAACCGTGCGGGCGAGCTTGGAAAGCCCAGCCACCCGACCGTTAGGGATATAACCAATGGCGGCCTTGCCATAAAACGGCAGCAGATGATGTTCGCACAGCGAGTAGAACGTGATGTCGCGCTCGATAACCAAATCGTTCGAAGCGACGGCAAAGGTTTTGGACAGATGCTCCTCGGCACTCTGGTCCATACCGCCGGCAATCTCGCCATACATACGGGCAACGCGCGCCGGGGTCTCCAGCAGGCCCTCACGAGTTGGGTCCTCGCCTATGCCCTCAAGCAACAGCTTAATGGCGGCCTCGACTTTTTCCTGATCGACCATCTGGGCCTCACTTTTCCGATTTCACGTTCGCGCTATGGTACCACGCCCTCCGGCATCGACCACAAGCTACATAGTATGGGTCGAGTAGACCGGATCGTCCCGCCAAAGTTCAACCGCATCACAAAGCGCAACGCCCTCGCGCTCAGCACGGGCGCGCGTAGCGTTCATATCGATCACGCGCTGGTTGCTCGAGCCCCTAAAGCGCAATGAGATATCATACAGATCCTGAACAAACGGGCCGTCCACCAACATATCGAGGCAGGCCAGGATACGGTCCGTCGCCTCGGTATGGTGGCGACCACCCGGCATAAGCTCCTCGAGCACATCGCCGGTAAAACACCAAATGGTCTTTCCTGACCCCGCAGGATAGGCCGCGCGAACACGCTCGACAAAATCAACGAGCCCAGCCTGATTCTCGGGCTCCATGGGCTCCCCGCCCAGAATCGTCAGGCCATCAATAAAGGGATGGTCGAGGCTCTCGATAATCTTGTCCTCGACGGTGCGATCAAACGGCTCGCCCGCAGCAAAGTCCCACGCGACAGAGTTAAAGCAGTTCTTGCACCCACGACGGCACCCACTCACAAACAGAGAAGTACGAACGCCTTCTCCATCAGCAATGTCGAAATACTTAATGTTCGCGTAGTTCATAGGTAACCTTCCTGGGGGTCTGGAGTATATCATCCCGTCCTCAAACATTCTCGGCCTTCGGCCTGCGAAACTGCGGGCGGGACGATATACTCCAGACCCCTCGCGAGCGATACTCAATGAACTCAGCGAACATCGAGTATAGGGTTCGCGGTCCAATAAAAACAATGCTGCAGCTCAACCGTTATCGCAAGCAGACCGTTGTCGCAGGTCAACTCATTTCCGCTAAGAACTTCGAGGAGTGAGCAGGCTGTGTGCTGCATCTCAGCTACGTCAGCTCGGCTGCCCCGTAGCGAGGGCCTGGACCTTTGCTCGATATGAGTTCCGCACGAACAGGAGGCGCCAGTGGCGCCTCCGTCGTGAGCCAGGACTGTCCGAAATAGCGAGTAAAGGTCCGGGGCCTCGCTACGGGGCAGCCTGGGATGGTTATTAGAGATGCAGCACGCGGTCGCGGATCTCCTCGGTTCGACCCTGGTTCCAGAACTGGGTACCGATGTAGCCGCACGTACGACGAGCGACGTTCATCTTCTCCTGGTCGCGGTTGCCGCAGTTGGGGCACTCCCACACCAGCTTGCCGTCATCCTCGACAATCTTAATCTCGCCATCGTAGCCGCACACCTGGCAATAATCGCTCTTGGTGTTGAGCTCGGCGTACATGATGTTGTCGTAGATGTACTGCATCACGCGAATGACAGCCTTGAGGTTGTCCTGCATGTTGGGAACCTCGACGTAGGAAATGGCACCGCCCGGCGAAAGCTGCTGGAACATGCCCTCGAACTTGAGCTTGTCGAATGCGTCGATCTCCTCGGACACGTGGACGTGGTAGCTGTTGGTGATGTAGCCCTTGTCCGTCACGCCCGGGATGATGCCAAAACGACGCTGCAGGCACTTGGCGAACTTGTAGGTCGTCGACTCAAGCGGGGTACCGTACAGCGAGAAGTCAATATCGCTTTCGGCCTTCCACTCGGCGCACTTATCGTTCATACGCTGCATGACGGCCATGGCAAAGGGCGTGCCCTCCTTCTCGGTGTGGCTGTGGCCCGTCATGTACTTGACGCACTCATACAGGCCGGCATACCCCAGGCTGATGGTGGAATAGCCGCCCACGAGCAGCTTATCGATCGTCTCGCCCTTCTTCAGACGCGCCAGGGCACCGTACTGCCAAAGAATCGGTGCGGCATCCGAAAGCGTACCCATCAGACGCTCATGACGGCACAGCAGAGCGCGGTGGCACAACTCAAGACGCTCGTCGAAGATCTTCCAGAACTTGTCCATGTCCTGGTGCGAGCTCAGCGCGACATCGGGCAGGTTGATGGTCACAACGCCCTGGTTAAAGCGACCGTAGTACTTGGGCTTGTTCGGGTCATAGTTCAGCGCGTTGGCTACGTTGTTAAATCCGTTACCGGAGCGGTCGGGCGTCAAGAAGCTGCGGCAACCCATGCAGGTGTAGCAATCGCCGTTGCCGGCGGTCTCGCCCTTAGACAGCTTGAGCTCGCGCATCTTCTTCTCGGAGATGTAGTCGGGCACCATGCGCTTGGCGGTGCACTTGGCAGCCAGCTGGGTCAGGTAGAAGTACGGGGAATTCTCGTGAACGTTATCGTCCTCGAGTACATAGATAAGCTTGGGGAATGCCGGGGTAATCCACACACCGGCTTCGTTCTTAACGCCCTCATAGCGCTGACGAAGCGTCTCCTCCACGATCATGGCAAGGTCGTGCTTCTCCTGCGCTGAGCGAGCCTCGTTGAGATACATAAAGACCGTCACAAACGGCGCCTGGCCGTTTGTGGTCATAAGGGTCACGACCTGATACTGAATCGTCTGGACGCCGCGACGGATCTCGTCACGCAGACGGTCCTCAACGACCTCACGGACCTTTTCGGCAGATGCCGAAACACCGAGCTCCTCGAGCTCGCGGGCAACCTCGCCGCGAATCTTTTGACGGCTCACCTCAACAAAGGGGGCGAGATGGGTCAGCGAAATAGACTGGCCGCCGTACTGGGAGGAAGCAACCTGGGCGATAATCTGCGTCGCGATGTTGCAGGCAGTCGAGAAGCTGTGCGGCTTCTCGATCAGCGTGCCCGAGATAACGGTGCCGTTCTGGAGCATGTCCTCCAGGTTCACCAGGTCGCAGTTATGCATGTGCTGGGCAAAGTAGTCGGAATCGTGGAAGTGGATCAGGCCCTCATTGTGGGCATCCACGATCTCCTGGGGCAGCAGCACACGCTGAGTCAGGTCCTTGGAAATCTCGCCGGCCATATAGTCACGCTGGACGGAATTGACGGTCGGGTTCTTGTTAGAGTTCTCCTGCTTGACCTCTTCGTTATTGCACTCGATCAGCGACAAAATCTTGTCGTCGGTCGTGTTCTTCTGGCGCTTCAGACTCTGAACATAGCGATAGATGATGTAGTGGCGAGCAACCTCGTAGCAGTCGAGACGCATGATCTCGTCCTCGACCAAATCCTGGATCTCCTCGACCGAAACGGTGTGGCCCGCGTTCTCGCATGCCTCGGCGACGTTTTGTGCCGCGTAAACCACCTGGCGGTCGGTTAGACGAGAGCTCTCCTCGACCTCCAAGTTGGCGGCGCGGATGGCATTGACGATCTTATCGATGTCAAAGACAACCTCGGTGCCGCTGCGCTTGATGATCTTCATCCTCTTGCCTCTTTCGCATCGTAGCCTCATTGCGCTTCAGAGCCAAACGATGCCCGGCAGGGCCTGTCCCTGTCTTGCGGCGCCGTCGCGCAATCTGTGTTCTCGATAAACCATAAGCCTCCATGCGGACATTCCCAGAAGCCGATCAAGCGGCTCAAGGACACGTTCAAAAGAGGCAGTTAAGGTCTTCGTTCTCTGTCCGCCATCTATCATACGACAAAGAGGCATCTATATCCTGTATTCTTTTTTTAGGTCAAACACAACATATAGTGTTTCAGCAGGTCAAAGCAATTGGTCATTTTGCAGACGCATTAAAAATGAGGGGTTCTTGGCAAGTCGGTAAAACGTTACCAGCACGGCTACCTGCATGGCAGTTATAAAACCCCCTTAGTTAGGCCGCTGACAAATCCTACCAAAACCAAGCCACTCACGCCAAAAGAATCCAAAAGATTATGCTTGACCAACATGTTGCGGTCGTGCCTTGCCGAGCCTCATGCAACCGCGGCACGAATCCTTGAAAGATATGTGTATGCAAACGGAGAAGACGAGAGTTTCCTCGGATGACTACTGAGAAGCATCCCGGAAGATCAAAAACTCGAAATTTGGTGACGTATTTGGCGACCCATTTGGCGACCAAAACAAAACAGCCCAGAGGCGATGCCTCTGAGCTGCGAACATTTGGTGGGCGTTAGAAGATTTGAACTTCTGACCTCTTCCGTGTCAGGGAAGCGCTCTCCCCCTGAGCTAAACGCCCAAATGGAGCGGACAACGGGGCTCGAACCCGCGACCCCAACCTTGGCAAGGTTGTGCTCTACCAACTGAGCCATGTCCGCTTACGAGGATTAATCTTACGTGATACCCGCATCCTATGCAAGAACTTTTTTTGAAAAGTTTTGCGACGCCCTCGCGAACCTCGCAAAGACATCAGCCACCACGGAAAGCACAGGCAAACGCAAACTCGCCGCAAGAGGCCCCTACAACTCAGCGAGCATGATCCAGGCAGAACTGTCCTGCGCGAGCCTGCCGTCTACAAGCGGTGATGAAGTGAGCAGGACCCTGCCCGCCGGCAGCTCCACGGGTGCTGCACCGAAGTTCGTCACACACGCCCAGCCGTTGTCGCGGCGATAGGCGATGACGCCACCCTCAGCGCCCTCGGCACCATCCGCAAGGCCGGTGCGCCCGTCAAGATCGAGCCACGCGAGATCGTTGGCGCACCCGCGCAGCTTGCGCCGCAGCCATAGGGCGTCACGATAGAGCGCAAGCATCGATGTCGGGTCCGCTTCTTCCCTATCGGCAGCGTAATCGGAAAACCATGCAGGCTGCGGCAGATGGGGCGCCGCATCGGCGTCCGCCGGTGAAAACCCAAACGATCCGCCCTGCACGGGATCGTCCGCTGCCACCCACGGCAGGGGCACACGGCAGCCGTCGCGCCCCTTCTCGCGCTTCGGTCCGTGCGTATTGGTCGCAGTAGGATCTTCGAGTGCGGCCCACGGGATATCGGCCACCTCAAAAAGGCCGAGCTCCTCACCCTGATACACGTATGTCGAGCCCGGAAGCGCCAGCTCGAGCAAAAGGGCCGCCCGCGCGCGGCGCTCGCCGAGTTCACGGTCCTCGTCATAAGACGACCCGTCGCGTAAGAGCCAGTCGAGCGCAATCTGGTGGTAGCGCGTCGCCTTGATCTGCGGCAGGGCATAGCGCGTCGCCACGCGCGGCACGTCGTGGTTGGAGAGCACCCAGGTCGAGGCGGAATCGGATTCTATAGCTGCCTTCAAGCCCTCCTCGATTGCAGCGTGCATGTCATCATAGGTCCAAGTGGCCTTGGCAAACTCAAAGTTGAATGTCTGGCCAAGCTCGCTGGGACGCGCGTAGAGATACTGGCGCTCGGGCAGCACCCACGCCTCGGCAACGGCGCTGCGTGGCGGATCATAGCGGTCGAACACGCGGCGCCACTCGCGATAGATCTCGTGGACCTCGTTGCGGTCCCACAGCGGATGGGTGCCGTCCTCAACCATGTCATCGCCCTCGGCGAGATGCCACCGGTCGAGGTCATCGCGGTCGAGATCCTTGGCGAGACCGTGCGCCACATCAATGCGAAAGCCATCGACGCCTCGATCGCTCCAAAACGCCAGGACGTCGCAAAAGAACGCATGAGCCTCGGGGCACGACCAGTCAAAGTCCGGCTGCTCGGGCGTAAACATGTGCAGATACCACTGACCGTCCGCGACGCGCGTCCAGGCGGGGCCGCCAAAGTTGGCATTCCAATTGGTGGGAGGCAGCTCGCCGTGCTCGCCGCGACCATCGCGGAAGATATAACGGGCGCGCTCGGGCGATCCGGGGCCGGCGGCAAGAGCGGCTTTGAACCAGGGGTGCTGGTTGGACGAATGGTTGGGCACGATGTCGACGATGACCTTGATGCCGTGCGCGTGAGCCGCAGCGATCATGTCATCGAAGTCGTCAAGCGAGCCGAGACGTGGGTCTACATCGCAGTAGTCCGCCACATCATAGCCACCATCAACAAGAGGCGATGGGTAAAACGGGCTCAGCCAGATGGCCTCGATACCCAGCCGCTCAAGATAGTCCATCTGCTGGGTAATGCCCGCGATATCGCCCAGACCCGAACCAGTCGAGTCCTTAAACGAGCGCGGGTAGATCTGATAAATCGCGGCATCGGACATCCATGAGCGCGAAGAGGACTTTTCTGTAGCCATGGGATGAATCTCCCTTGCAACGAGGTTTTGCGAGATGCCCACGATGATACGCCCAAAGCTGACATTCACGGCAAACAACGCCGCAGCCACGCCCCAAAACGCTCGCTCCCTCTCGGGTTCGAGCCCTTGCAATGGACACAAAAAAAGCCCGGCTACCATGGTAGTCGGGCTGTTGCGCTTGGAGCGGACAACGGGGCTCGAACCCGCGACCCCAACCTTGGCAAGGTTGTGCTC
>CATWKM010000059.1:0-9646 GCA_958351385.1 uncultured Collinsella sp.
GTCGCAGCGTCAGTATCTGCGGCGACGTCTGCTGAATCATCAATATGCTGTTGAGTCTGGGGGTCCAGCTCGTCTGTCATAGGCATGTGCTCCTCATCGTTGTTTGTCACCCTATGATAAAGTCTCGCGCCGACATCCCGCGCGCTGCAGCAAAGTTACAAAACGTGTTCGATTGCTCGTTTGGATGACAAAAAATCGGTCCTTTTATTCAGTTCGTGCTTGACACCCCCTTCGCCGAATAACGTTGTGCCGTTCGCCTGCTACGGTCTTTATTTTTCACTTGAACCCGCTAAAGTTGCATGTCAGCTTTTGGCGCGTGAAGTTGGATGCGCGCAGTCGACGGGCGGGCCCGTCGCGATTTGAAAGGACTTTGTATGGGACTTTTCACTGGTAAGACCGTGATCGTCACCGGCGGCGGCAAGGCCACGCTCAAGGACGGTTCCGCCGGCTCCATCGGCTACGGCATCGATATCGCTTTTGCCAAGGAGGGCGCGAACCTCGTCATCACCGGCCGCAACGTCGCCAAGCTCGAGGCTGCCAAGGAGTCTCTCGAGGCTGAGTACGGCGTCAAGGTTCTGCCTGTTCAGGCCGATGTCTCCGCCGGCCAGGACAACGAGGCCGTCGTGCAGAACGTTATCGACAAGGCGATTGAGGAGTTCGGTCGCATCGACGCCGTCGTCAACAACGCTCAGGCCAGCGCCTCGGGCGTGACCATTGCCGATCACACCATGGATCAGTTTAACCTGGCCATTTACTCCGGTCTGTATGCTACCTACCTGTACATGCAGAAGGCCTATCCGCACCTGAAAGAGACCAAGGGCTCCGTGGTCAACTTTGCTTCGGGCGCCGGCCTGTTTGGCAACTACGGCCAGTGCAGCTATGCTGCCGCCAAGGAGGGCATCCGCGGCCTGACTCGCGTTGCCGCCAACGAGTGGGGCAAGGACGGCATCAACGTCAATATTGTTTGCCCGCTTGCTTGGACCGCTGCGCTCGAGAACTTCCAGGATGCCTATCCCGAGGCGTTCAAGGCCAACGTCCACATGCCGCCGGCGGGCCACTACGGCGACGTCGAGAAGGAGATCGGCCGCGTGGTCGTTCAGCTCTGCGGCCCCGACTTTAAGTATATGAACGGCGAGACTGTCACCCTCGAGGGCGGCATGGGCCAGCGGCCCTAACAGTTACGCGGTTCTACGAACCGCGTAACCAGTTGACGCTGCAAACCCGCCAGAGCGGCAATCTGCCTTTCAACTTCGGCGGCATGATCAAAAGATCAATGCCGCCTTGTTTCAAGGCACCTTGCTCGCTCTGGCGGGTTTTCGCTGTCGGTGCCATAGCATCGGCGTTTGTGTTGTTGACAGAAGGCCTCTCATGGGTAGTCGTTGGGGATGTTCTTAAATGACTAGTCGTTTAATGCACTAGTTTCTGTCGAGTCGGTGCGGTTTGCTGGTTGCTCGTATAATGGTCTGCGTATGAACCGCAACCAAGGAGTTCCAGTTTATGGACCAGAGCCTCTTTAAATTCGACCTGATCGCCGAGGACCCGACGACGCACGCGCGTGCCGGCGTGTTGCACACCCCGCACGGCGACATCGAGACGCCGATCTTTATGCCCGTGGGCACCAAGGCAAACGTCAAGGGTATTCCCACCGAGACCGTCAAGCAGCTCGGTGCCCAGATCGTGCTTGCCAATACCTATCACCTGTCCATGCGTCCCGGCGAGGATACCATCGCCGAGCTGGGCGGACTGCACAAGTTCATGAACTGGCACGGCCCCATCCTCACCGACTCGGGCGGTTTCCAGGTCTTCAGCCACAACGACGCCGTCAAGCTCACCGACGAGGGCGTGCGCTTTATCGTCAACGATTACGACGGCCGCCACGTGTTCTGGACGCCCGAGGACAACATGGAAATCGCCATGAAGCTCGGCTCCGACATCTGCATGCAGCTCGACCAATGCCCCGGCTATCCTGCCACGCGTGCCTATGTCGAGCGCGCCGTGGAGCTGTCGAGTATGTGGGCCGAGCGCTGCTACAAGGCTCATACCCGTGATGACCAGGCACTTTTTGGCATCGTTCAGGGTGGCATGCATCTGGATCTGCGCCTGCGATCGCTGCGCCACCTGGAGGAGTGCGGCGACTTCCCCGGCTACGGCATCGGCGGCTACTCGGTGGGCGAGGACCACGAGACCATGTTCGAGACGCTGGCGCCGCTGGTTTCCGAGTACATGCCTAAGCACAAGCCGCGCTACCTCATGGGCGTCGGCAACCCTACCACGCTCGTGCGCGGCGTTGGCGTGGGCATCGACATGTTCGACTGCGTGCTGCCGACGCGCACTGGCCGCATGGGTACCGCGTTTTCGAGCGAGGGTCGCCTCAACTTCCGCAACGCGCGCTTTGCGCACGACGACGGCCCCATCGACCCCACCTGCACCTGCCCGGTGTGCACGGGCGGCTACAGCCGCGCGCTCATCCGTCACATGGTCACGCAGAAGGAGATGCTCGGCGGTATTCTGCTGTCGATGCACAACATCTACTACCTGCTCAACCTTATGCAGCGTGCCCGTCAGGCCATTATCGAGGGCCGCTACGGCGCGTTTGTGAGCGACTGGATGAACAGCCCTGCGGCGGTGGACTACTAAGAGCGGCGCGGGCGCTTGCAAAGCGCGGGCAACGGCAAGGGACGAGCGCCGGCCGGTCATCACGTTCGCTAACACCGTCTGCGCGACCGATGACCGATAGCTTGCAAGCACTTGATGCATCGTGGGTACCATACCGAATAGTTGATGTTCGGGCGGGTGTTTGGCGCATGGCGTCGACCCCGCCCGTTTTTCTTTTTCTCGATAGGAGTACCCATGATTAAGAATGAAAACGTCGAGGGCGAGCCTGCCTACGTCGAGACGTACCGCCGCGGCCCCGTGGTCATGCGCGGCCCCATGATTCCTAAGGACAACACCTATGCCAACTTGCTGGCGCCCGAGGAGTCGACCGACTGGCTGCATGCCGATCCGTGGCGCGTGCTGCGCATTCAGGCAGAGTTTGTCGATGGTTTTGGCGCGCTTGCCGAGCTTGGTCCTGCAGTGACCATCTTCGGCAGCGCCCGCACGCCCAAGACCGATCCGCTCTACAAGGCCGCGCGCACGGTCGGTCGCAAGATCGCCCAGCGCGGCGTGGCGGTTATCACCGGCGGCGGTCCCGGCGTCATGGAGGCGGCCAACAGGGGAGCGGCGAGTGTCAACGGCAAGTCGGTCGGCTTGGGTATCGAGCTTCCGCACGAGCACGGGCTCAACAAATACGTGAACCTTGGCATGGACTTCCGTTACTTCTTTGTGCGCAAGACTATGTTCGTCAAATACAGCTCGGGCGCTATTGTGTTTCCCGGCGGGTTTGGCACGCTCGACGAGATGTTCGAGGTGCTCACGCTGGTGCAGACGCACAAGGTAAAGCGCATGCCGCTCGTGCTGGTGGGCACCGAGTACTGGCAGGGTCTGTTCGACTGGCTCAACGGCCCGGTGATGGATGCCGGCATGATCAGCCCACTCGATCAGGAGCTGGTGCACATCACCGACGACCTCAACGAGGCCGTCGACATTGCCCTGAGCGGGCTGATGTAGGGTGCTGTGACTGTTGTTATAGTAATGTGAACGGCATACTGATGCTATTTAACATCAGTATGCCATCTAAACTGGGTATACTGATGCAAAAGACGAGGCGAGGAGGTCGCGTATGTCTACTGCAACGGTTAAGCCTACGACGGTTCGCATCGAAGAGGGGCTCAAGGAACAGGCGACTGAGTTCTTGGATACGGTTGGTCTGAGTCTCAATTCGTATCTCAACCTTGCTGTTCGGCAGCTGGTAAATCAACGAAAGATTCCTTTTGAGATCGTAGGAAGGGCGGAGGTGCCCAACGAGGCAACGAGGCGTGCCATGGTGATCGCCGAAGCTCATGAGTTGGGGATTCTGCCGGACGACAGCCCGTCATTCAATAACGCTGATGAGCTTATATCATTCCTCGATGAGGACTAGCGATGTTTGAGATTAAGGTCGAGGCTCAGTTTAAGGCGGATTACAAACGGACGATGCGCATCCATCCGCAGCTAAAAACCGAGTTTAAGGCGGCGGTCGCAGAGCTTGCGGCTCACGGCTCGCTTCCCGCGGAATATGGTGCCCACGAGCTTTCAAACCCGGGCGGCAACTACAACGGCCACATCGATTTCCATCTATCCGATGGCTTGGTCGATGTGGTCGTTCTCTACTTGCCGCATAAGACTAATCCTGTGATCCGGCTGGTCAGAATGGGCTCGCATGAGGAACTATTCCAGGGCCCGCAGGGCTGATTGCTCGCTTATGATTCGCGGGGGAATAGGGATTGATTCGCGGCCGATTGGCCAAAAACGGCCCTATTCCACCGTAACTGTTGGAGACATCCCGTTCGTGGCTGCGACCTCCGGTTCTCCTCTTCGCTGGATTTCGCTTAAAAACTCGGCTGCAACTTCGCTGCTTTTGAAACGGATGCTGCAGTCCTCTTTCTTAGGAAAGGCCAGTAATGGAATAGTTCCGTACCAGACGGTTTCCTCGTCAATTACTGACGCGCACAGGCGCCCTTCGGCTTTGATGGAATAGTCGACGTTCATCTCGGTAAAAATCGCTTTCACGTCATTGTGCGGAGTCGAGGCAATTGAAATCTCAAGGGCAATCCCACGGGCGGCGGCGCCTGCGAGTACGGCAGCGAGCTTTGCAAGGCATGCAGCGGATGCGTAGGGCGCGGCAATAAAAATGCTTTTCATTGCGCGCGCGATGTCATCCGCTAATGCCTCCACGGCCCTTGCCGGCCTAACGAGGATGTTTTGATCGGCCCGTTTGTTGTCATTTGCTGCAAAGACTTCATACCCCAGCTTGGCGTAGGTCTTGAGTCTCTTCTGGTACATGCGCGCGAGCATGGGTATCGACAAATCAACATAGTCGAATATCTCAACCCGCTGCTTGCCCTCGTGACTTCTATGTAGTCTGCCTGCCTGCTGCGTTATGCTGCCGTCCCAAGATATCGGTGTGGCAATGAGCAGAGTGTCAAGGTAAGACAGGTCGAAACCCTCGCCCAGAAGGCCTTCGGTTGCGATGATAATTCGATGCTCATGCTCGAAGCCGGGAAGGCTGTTCAGTATTGCCTTTCTTTCTTTGGCGTCGATTTCTCCGGTTAAGAGTATAGGTTCGTGTCCGCGGCTTTGAAGCAGTCTACATAGCTCTTCGGCATGTTTTTTCCTTTTGGATAGCACAAGCGGATGTCGACCGTTTGACGCGGTCTCGAGGGCATCGTCGACAATTGCTTTGTTTCTCGCTGTGTGCGCACACAGGAGATCGAGAACTTGATTAAAGGACGCCCCTGGTTCGTAGGCGGGTAGTCGAACTCCGGTAAAACGCGGCCTAATAACGCGCTGAATTCCCTGTTGGATTGCTTGCGTTTTTGGATCAATGACATGGCGAAGCGGGCCGCAGAGCATTGAGAGTGCTCGCGTGAGTCCGTCCGAGCGTTCAGGCGTCGCGGAAAGGCCGTATACATATTTGGCTGGAGCGGACTTGAGCACAAGCTCAAGCTGTGGCGCGGCCGCATGGTGACATTCGTCACAGATGATGAGACCGTAATCGCGAACGAGCTCCTTGGCTATTGGTTCTCCGGTCTGGGGGTCCTTGCCGGACAGAGACTGGAATGAAGCAATGTCGATGAGACGGCTTATGGTGGTCTTGCCGCCTCCGATTTGTCCAATGAGTGGAGGCTGCCTTTTGCTGATTCGTCCTTTTGGGGTTCGGACGGGCTCCCTGTTGTCCGTGATGTCGAGAAAGCGTTCGAGCTGGGATTTCCATTGGGCAATGAGCACAGTCTTGGGAACGATGACGAGCGTTGGAAGACCGATGGCAGCAATAAGATAGGCTCCAATGACGGTTTTGCCGAAACCCGTCGGTGCAGACATGATCCCGTCTTCATAGCCGAGCATCTGTTCAGCGGCAATTTGCTGTTCAGGGCGAAGCATCCCTTTAAATGCCATCCCAATTGGATTGCCCGATACGCGCTTGTCTGAATAGTGGGCAGCAACGCCGGCTTCTTGAAGCAGCCGCTCAAGTTGAGCCTTGCAGCCTCTGGGGATCGCGACGCAGCCATCTCTAAGTTCGCTGAGGTCTATGTACCGCGGTTTGCCGAATACTGATTGATGCATTGATTGCGCACGGAAGAATTCCGGGTTGGCAAATGTTGCAAGCCTGCGGACTTCCATTTGGGCTGCGGGGCTCAGGGACTTTTCGGTAATGTAGAGCATATCAGCTTGCGTGACGGGTAGCGATGGCGGGAAGTCCCGCTGCGTGAGCGGAAGCCGCTTTCGCGGCCTCTGGGAATGCGGTGCGGCGGTGTTTGCCGCCACTGCAGCTGATAATCCATGCGGCCTATTGTCGATGCTCTCGAGCAGACTTTTCACCATCGTACGCGGGATCAACTGGATTTGCGAAAGATAAAGCCATTGATCGGGAAAGGGCTCAAATTGCTCGTCAACAAATACGCTGTTTCCTTCTCGCTGCGCTTTTCCTTGAAAGGGCAGCGCTATGAGATTTCCGAAGCCACCCTCAGGAATGGTGGACTGCGCGGGCACCATTCGGTCAAAAGCTTCGAAGGTGATTGTCTTGTTGAGCATCGACGCCTCGGCGATAAGGCTGCTTCCAAAATCTCTTGCGGTCTTTGCGCCGGTGAGCTCTAGGAAGAAAAACCAGACATGTGCGCCGTTGCCTGATCTCGATCGCTCAACTGCAGCATCGATTCCATGGCTTTTTGCGACAAGCCGAATGGCGTTTGCCGCTTCTTTCCAATCGGCTCCGTCAAAATCAATGACCAGAACTTTTGTGTTGCTGTCACTGTCGAGAACATACTGACCTATGACGTCTCGGAGCCTGTCGTCGCTGCCTTTGAAATGGTCAATGATCGCGGCATCGCTCAACTCGGGGAAGACGCGGTTGCCGCATTCCGCGCATTTGACTTTCTGATGGTTTGCTTTGGGGCAAATGCCTGACTTCCACTCATTTGCGCAGGCGGGTGCATAGCCGATTCCCCCGTCTTTTCTGCGGTACCCATGGGCGTAAACATCTTTGCGGCCAGTAAAGAGATTGCGAAAGAGTTCCAGTTTGTCGCGCGCTGGGCTCGCACTGGTGACGATTCCCTCGACCTGTGCCCGTCTATCGAAAGATCTGCCAGCTTTCTCCCATTCTTCGAGCGTTGCGTAACGGATGTCTGATCCGTTGCTGCAGATGACGATTTGGCTGTGCGGCCCCGATACGTGAGCGACCGCTTTCTTGAATTGGAATAGCGTGCCCCCGATGAGGGCGTATTGATGCGTGGCGGTGCCCATGTAAATGCCGTTCTTGCTAGGGTTCATTGAAATGAGAGTACGTTATTTTGGTTTTTAGGGCGCCCGATTCTGATTTTGCTTCGGTGATAGTGGAGTGCGGCTCCGTGAGTGGTGTTCAGCTGGTGCTGAATGGGTTTGAGCGGCTATGAGGCAGGTCGGAGACCCCGGGAGCTACTCCCGAATAGACCCGGTGGGCATAAAATGGCAAATATGAGTACTGTTGTTGGGGTAGTATCATATCCTCTGGAATGTATTTAAGACCAATTGAGTGAAATTGGATATAACCAACCCTCTGGACATGACGATTTGGGGCATTATGGCGCTCAAAATCGACGGGACAAAGCAAATTCAGCCAGATTTCGCTGTTACTAAATTGGTAACAGTACTCATATTTGCCATTTTTTGCCCACTTGGTATCGCTGAGGGGTTTTGATAAAGCTTCAATCGCCTTCAAATCTCGATTGAGTGGTTGAGCGGCAATGTAGTTGCGGCGTAATGGAAAGTGGTTCGTGGCTTTTCGGCTCAAATGGTCCTTTCCTGCCGTAACTCCTAAAGAAGCGCCGGCGCGCCTCGAGTTGGGCGCGCCGGCGTGGTGCTTTGCTGTGGTTGGTGGTGCCTCGGTTGTTCGACAGCCCCGGCATGTCCGATCTTGTCAGGCAGATCCTTGTTAGCAAATGGCGTTTGCCCAGGTAAAACCTGCCAAAATAAGCCTGTCCCTAATTGGCAGGTTGATAGCGGGGGCAGTAGCTGATGGCGATGGCATCGACGCCTACGTGGGTGGCGATGGTGCAGCCGATGGGGCCAGTGCCGGCGTCTACGTAGTCCTGGCCCGCGAGCGCCTCGTTGACAAGTTCCTGCTCCTCGGCGGCGCCGGTCGTGAGCACGCGCACGCTTGAGCCCGGGTGCTCGTCCAAAAACGCGAGGCAATCTGCCATGGTGTTGGCGACGATACGCTTGGCGCCGCGGCCCTTTTTGATTGCCTTGATCTCGCCCGATTTCCACTCCGGCGAAACGGCCAGGCGAATGTTGAGCATCTGCGTCAGCTGGCCGGCGAGCTTGGGGGCGCGGCCGTTTTTGACCAGGTTCTCGAGCGTGCGGGGAATCAGCAGCAGGTGGGCGTCGGGCAGCGTCGCGCGGATCTGCGCCTCGGTCTCGTCCAAGCTGCGGCCGTCCTCGCGCATGGCAAGCGCGTACTCCACCAGCAGGCCCTCGGCGCCCGAGCCGGTGCGCGAATCGATGCAGCGCACGTCGAGCTCGTGGGTCTCGGCGACCAGGCATGCGTTGGAATAGCAGGCGGACCACTCGCTGCACAGCGAGATAAAGATCGCGCTGTCGTGGCCATCGGCGCGTACGCGGTCAAGCAGCGCCTTGAACTCGCCGGCGCTCGGCTGCGAGGTGTGCGGCAGCTGCTCGGAGCCGGCCATGCGGGCGACGTATTCCTCGGCGGTAATCTGCACCTGGTCGAGCAGGTCCTCGCCCTCGATAATCACATGCAGCGGAATCACGTAAATGCCGAGCTCTTGGGCACGGGCGGGGGAGATGTCCGACGTGGAGTCGGTTATGATGGCAAAAGACATAATTGCACCTTTCGTTGGGGCGCGGCAGCGCCGCCTTCTGAAAGCAAAGTGCGACAAGTATAGTGGAGTTGCTCTACATTGCTAGGTTCAATTGTTGAATAGTCAACAGTTTGAAGCGGTGGTGTGGAAATCATCAACTGGGGAAGAAGGGTGCCGATGGCGGCATTGCAACTTTGCGAGCGACCGGTTGTGCTGTTCGATTTTGACGGCACGGTGGCCGATACGGGTCGGGCAGTGATGACCTCGACGCGCAAGACGCTGGCTGCGCGCGGGTTTTCGGAGACGCAGATGGGTGATCTGCGCCGCATGATCGGGCCGCCCCTGTGGAAGAGCTTTCACGACTTTTACGGCTTTTCCCGCGAGGAGTCGCTTGTGGTGGCCGATGAGTACCGCGCCTTTTTTGATGAACTGGGACCGGAGGAGTATCCCGTGTTCAATGGGGTCCCCGAGCTGCTGGATGGGTTGGTCGCCCAAGGCAAACGTATGGCCGTGGCGACGTCGCGCATGGAGGCCAAGTGCATCGACATGGTGCATGAGCTCGGGCTCTCTCAGTTTGAGGCGGTGATTGGCATGAATCCGCCGCAGGGACGCGAGACCAAGGCCGATTCGGTCCGCGATGCCCTGGCGGCGCTCGGCGCGACGGCCGACGATGCCGTGATGATCGGCGATCGCTTTAACGATGTGGAGGG
>CATWKM010000060.1:0-9619 GCA_958351385.1 uncultured Collinsella sp.
TGATTGGCCAGGTTGACGAAGGCTCGATTGCCGCCTCGGCGGGAATCGAGGGCGGCGATGCGATTCTTTCGGTCGACGGTGTATCGTGCTCTACCTGGATGGACGTTTACGATGCCATCGGCAAGGCTGCCGGTAAGGACGATATCGCCATTGAGTACGAGCGTGACGGCAAGCAGCATTCGACCACGGTTGCGCTCAAAGAGGACGATCGCCTAGGTGTGTATGCCTCTACGCAGGTGGTCCGTTTAGACCCCATCACGTCGGCTCGCCTGTCGTTCTCCTATGTTGTGCGGACAGCGGAGGGCGTGATGCGCCTGCTCCAGCCGCAGCATACGATGGAGATTCTCGATCAGTCCTCTTCGATCGTGGGTATTAGCGTTATGTCCTCACAGGCTGCTGCTGCCGGCCCTGCCACGTTCCTTTCGTTTGCCGCCCTCATTTCGTTCTCGCTTGGCTTTATGAACCTGCTGCCCATCCCGCCACTCGATGGCGGCAAGCTAGTCATCGAGATCATTCAGAAGATTGCGGGCCGCGAGCTTCCGCTCAAGGTCCAGACGATTGTGAGCTATGTGGGCATCGCGCTCTTTGCGCTGCTGTTTGTCTATATGCTTCGTTCCGACATCCTTCGATTTATTCTGTAGGGGAGTGTTTGGATTGTCTTTATCCCATCCTTTGCCTCGCGAGCTGACGCGCTCCGTGCATGTGGGCGGCGTGCAGATCGGTGGCGGCGCGCCGGTGGTGGTCCAATCTATGACCTGCACCGATACCGCTGATGCCCAGGCAACGCTTGCGCAAGTGTGCGCGTTGGCGCAGGCTGGCTGCGATATCGTGCGCGTGAGCGTGCCCTCCGAGGCCGCGCTTGAGGGCTTCCGCACCATCTGTGCCGAGTCTCCGGTGCCGATTGTCGCCGATATCCACTTTAACCATAAGCTCGCCATTGGTGCCGTTGAGGCCGGTGCCGCCAAGCTGCGCATCAATCCCGGCAATATCGGCGATTGGGCCAAGGTTGACGCGGTGATCGATGCTGCGGGTGCCGCGGGCTGTGCGATTCGCATTGGCGTGAACGCGGGCTCGCTTGAGCAAGATATTGCCGAGCGCGACGACCTCACGCAGCCCGAAAAGCTCGTGATGTCGAGCGAGCGCTTCGTCAAGCACTTTGAGGATCGCGGCTTTACGAGCATTGTGCTTTCGGCCAAGGCCCATAGCGTGCAAACGACGCTCGATACCTATCGAGCCCTGTCACGTGAGATTCCCCACGTTCCGCTTCACCTGGGCGTGACGGAGGCGGGGACCAAGCTTCAGGGCACCATCAAGAGCTCTGTAGGCTTGGGTATCTTGCTTTCCGAAGGCATCGGCGACACCATGCGTGTGTCGCTCACGGCCGATCCGGTTGAGGAGCCGCCGGTCGCCTGGGGAATTCTACAGTCGCTGGGCCTGCGTCGCCGTGGTCCCGAGATTGTCTCGTGCCCCACGTGCGCCCGCTGCCAGGTTAACCTCATTCCCATCGCCGAGGAGGTCACCGAGCGGCTTAAGAACTATTCCGCGCCGCTTTCGATTGCCGTCATGGGATGTGCCGTTAATGGCCCCGGTGAGGCTTCTGATGCCGACCTGGGCGTTGCTTGCGGACGTGGTCAGGCCTTGCTCTTTTCGCATGGCCAGATCATTGGTAAAGTAGCTGAGGACCAAATTGTCGACGCGCTTATGGCAGAGGTCGACAAGCTTATTGAGGAGAAATAAATGACCCGAGCAATGTATATGTCTAAGCTCTATGCGCCGACGCTTAAAGAGGATCCGGCGGACGCTGAGCTCGCCAGCCACCGCCTGCTGCTCCGTGCCGGCATGATCCGCAAGGAGGCCGCCGGTCTGTATTCCTACCTGCCGCTCGCATGGCGCTCGATTCGCAAGATTGAGAACATCGTGCGCGACGAGATGGACGCCGCCGGCGCCCAGGAGCTTATGATGCCTATCATGGTCGATGCCGAGTTGTGGCGTGAGTCCGGCCGTATCGATGCCTATGGCAAGGAGCTTGTGCGCTTTGACGACCGTCATGGTCGCGAGTTCGTGCTGGGCCCCACGCACGAGGAGACCGTCACGGCCCTGGTGCGCAACGAGCTGCGCTCCTATAAGCAGCTGCCAGTGAACCTCTATCACATCCAGGATAAGTTCCGCGACGAGTTCCGTCCCCGTTTTGGCCTGATGCGCGGTCGCGAGTTCATCATGAAGGATGCCTACAGCTTCTCCGCCACGCAGGAGAGCTTGCAGGAGGAGTATGACAAGATGAAGCAGGCCTACGCTAACATTTGCGAGCGCTGCTACATCAAGGCCTTGCCCGTCGTTGCCGACTCCGGCGAGATCGGTGGCGATACCTCCGTCGAGTACATGGCTTTGGCCGACGCCGGCGAGGCTTCTCTCGTCTATTGCGATGACTGCGGTTTTGCCGCCGATGATGAGGCTGCAAGCACCAAGGTCGTCGTGACTGAGGGTCCCGGTGACGGTACGCTTACCAAGGTCGAGACTCCGGGCATGGGCACCATTGAGGCCGTTGCTAAGTTCTTTGGATTCCCCGAGAACGGTACGCGCAAGTCCCTGGCGCTCATCGATGCCGAGGGCAAGCCCGTCGTGGCCATCGTCCCGGGCGACCATGAGCTCAACGACTGCAAGGCCGAGCATGTCTTTGGCAAGGGTTATCGCATGATGACGGACGAGGAGCTCCAGACCTACGGTCTGCACAAGGGCTTTATCGGACCGGTTAACTTGCCCGAGGGCATCCGTCTGGTGTGCGACGAGAGCCTGCGCGAGTCCAAGCAGTGGGCCTGCGGTGCCAACGAGGTCGATTATCACTTTACCGGTGCCTGCCCCGAGCGCGACTTTACCGTCGATGAGTGGGCAGATCTGGTCACCGTCGTTGCCGGCGATCCCTGCCCGCACTGCGGCAAGCCGCTCTCTGCTGCTCGCGGCATCGAGGTCTCGCAGGTCTTCCAGCTGGGTACCAAGTATTCCGAGGCCATGGGCGCCACCTTTATGGACGAGGACGGCAAGGAGAAGCCGCTTATCATGGGTTGCTACGGCGTGGGCGTGTCCCGCTCGCTTGCTGCCGTCGTGGAGCAGCACAACGACGAGCACGGTATCGTCTGGCCGGTTTCCGTTGCCCCGTACGAGGTCGCGGTGATTCCGCTCGATCCCAAGAAGGAGGAGTGCGCAACCGTCTGCGACCAAATCGTCGAGGGCTTGTGCGCCGAGGGTATCGAGGTCGTCGTCGACGACCGTGACGAGCGTCCCGGCTTTAAGTTTGCCGATAACGACCTTATGGGATTCCCGTATCAGGTGGTGCTTGGCAAGCGTGGCCTTAAGAATGGCACCGTTGAGCTCAAGGACCGTGCCACGGGCGAGCGCGAGGACGTGGCGATTGACGAGGTCGTCGCCAAGGTTGCCGAGCTTGTTAAGGCGGCCCGCCGTTAATCGACGTTTCTGCTATTAGATGTAATTGCGGGACTGCTCCGTATCTCTCTTAGGAAGAGATGCGGAGCAGTCTATTTTGTTGCGTGAATAAACTCGATGGGTAAAGGAAAACCCCACAGCCCATATGAGCTGCGGGGTTTTCTTGTGCCTCCGATGCGAAATAAATCGCTCAGATATTACTGATAATCGACGACGTCGATCCAGTTCTTCAGGAACTCATCGTTCACGTTGCGCTTACGAGCGAGCTCGGAAGCGGCGACGATGCTCGTCCACTGACGCACGACCTGCATGGGCATGTCGGCGCGGTCGCAGTAGAGCTCCAGGTAGGCCTCAGCCTGGTCCTTGCTGTTGAGGGCGAAGAGCAGGTAGGTGGTGGCAACGTCGGCAGCAGGGGAGCCCTGGGTGGCGTGTGCCCAGTCGCACACATAGAGCTGGCCGTCGTCGCCGACGATGACGTTGGAGGGGTTGAAGTCGCCGTGGCAGACCTTGAACTCCTTGGTCATGCCGTCCAGACGCTCCTGAAGGTTGTAGCGCGTGGTGGCATTGAGCTGATCAAGGCTGTCGATCATGCGGGCGAACTTGTCGCGCTGACGGTTGAGCAGCGGGGAGGTATAGCCGTGGATCTCGATCTGGAGGTCGACGAACATCTCGAGATACTCACCAAAGCGCTGGGGCTCAGCAGTCATCTTCTCGGCAAGGGTGGTGCCCGGAACCTTCTCGGTCACGAGCGCCCAGCCGTTGGCGTTCTCGAGCTGGGAAACCTCGAGAGCCTTGGGGCTGCGGATGCCGCACTCATTGATGCGGGCAAGATTCAAAGCCTCGTTGAACACGTCGGAGACAGGCTTGGTCTCGTTAAAGACCTTGACGATCTTGTCGCCCAGGTCGTAAACGACCTTGTTGCCACGGCGGACGAGCTCGGTCTTGGAATCGGGTAGCAGCATGGTTGCATCCTTTCAACGATGCGATAGAAGCGACGGCGGGGGTGTGTGAAACACCCGTGCACCCCCGCCGTTAAAAACCGTGCTAAAACTAGCAGACGGCGTAGTCCTGAGGCTCGCGGCCGTAGTAGGCGTCCAGGTAGAGCTCCTTGATCTCGCTCATGAGCGGGTAGCGCGGGTTTGCGCCGGTGCACTGGTCGTTGAATGCCTGCTCGGTCATCTCGTCGAGGGTGTCGAGGAAGTACTGCTCGTCAACACCGTAGTCGGCGATGGTCTTCTTGACGCCGATGAAGTCCTTGAGTTCCTCGAGCTTCGTGATGAAGTTCTCGAAGACCTCCTTGTCGTCCTTGCCCTCGATGCCGCAGTACTTGGCCATCTCGGCGTAGTTGTGCAGCGCGTTGGGGTAAGGATACTGGGAGAAGGTACCCATCTTGACGGGAGCCTCGGCGGCGTTGTAGCGCATAACGCGGGTCAGGATGACGGCGTTGGCGAGGCCGTGAGGCAGGTGATGGAAGGCGCCGAGCTTGTGAGCCATGGAGTGGTTGAGGCCCAGGAAGGCGTTGGCGAAGGCCATACCGGCCATGCAAGAGGCGTTGTGCATCTCCTCGCGGGCATGCGGGTCCTTGGCGCCGTTCGTGAAGCTGGAGGGCAGGTTCTCGAAGACGAGCTTAGCAGCGCGCTCGGAGAGGCCCTTGGTGTAATCGGAAGCCATGATGGAGACGTAGGACTCGATGGCGTGGGTCATGACGTCGATGCCGGAGGCAGCGGTCAGGCCGCGCGGGGCGGTCATGCAGTTGTCGGCGTCAACGATAGCCATGTTGGGGAGCAGCGCGTAGTCGGCGAGCGGCCACTTGATGCCGGTCTCCTTGTCGGTGATGATGGCGAACGGCGTGCACTCGGAGCCGGTACCCGAAGAGGTCGGGACGGCGACGAAGTAGGCCTTCTTGCCCATCTCGGGGAAAGTGAAGATACGCTTGCGGATGTCCATGAAGTCCATGGCCATGTCCTCAAACTTGCACTCGGGGTGCTCGTACATCATCCACATGATCTTGCCGGCGTCCATAGCGGAGCCACCGCCGACGGCGATGATCACGTCAGGCTCAAAGAGAGCCATCTGCTTGGCGCCGCGACGTGCGCACTGCAGCGACGGATCGGGCTCGACGTCGTAGAAGCAGTCGTGGGCGATGCCCATCTCGTCGAGCTTGGCCTCGATGGCGCGGGTGTTGCCATTCTTGAAGAGGAACTGGTCGGTGACGATGAAGGCGCGCTTCTTGCCCATGACGGTACCGAGCTCGTCGAGGGCGACGGGCGTGGAACCCTTCTTGAAGTAGACCTTCTCGGGAGCGCGGAACCACAGCATGTTCTCACGGCGCTCGGCCACAGTCTTAACGTTGATCAAGTGCTTCACCCCAACGTTCTCGGAGACGGAGTTGCCGCCCCAGGAGCCGCAGCCCAGGGTCAGAGACGGCTTCATGCCAAAGTTGTACAGGTCACCGATGCCGCCGTGCGAGGACGGGGTGTTGATGACGATACGGCAGGCCTTCATGACGTGCTCGAACAGGCTGATCTTCTCGGCCTGGGCGGGGTGCACGTACAGAGAGGCGGTGTGGCCCGGGCCACCGGCGAGCACCAGGTGCTCGGCCTTGTCGACGGCCTCCTGGAAGTCCTTGGCGTGATACATGGCCAGGACCGGGGAGAGCTTCTCGTGGGAGAACTCCTCCTTGGCGGGGTCGGTGGAGGTGACCTCGGCGATCAGGATCTTGGTCTTGGCGGGAACCTCGATGCCGGCGAGCTCAGCGATCTTGGCAGCAGCCATGCCGGGGATGCGGTGATCGAGGGCGCCATTCTTGAACATGGCGGCACGCAGTGCCTCCATCTCGGCACCCTGCTTGACGAAGTAGCAGCCGCGCTTCTGGAACTCGGCCTTAACCTGGTCATAGATGGTGTCGATGACGGTCACGGACTGCTCGGAAGCGCAGATCATGCCGTTGTCGAAGGTCTTGGAGTGGATGATGGAGTTGACGGCGAGCAGCACGTCGGCGGTGTCGTCGATGACGACCGGGGTGTTACCGGCGCCAACGCCCAGGGCGGGCTTGCCCGAGGAGTAGGCGGCCTTGACCATGCCCGGGCCACCGGTGGCGAGGATGATGTCGACGTCGCGCATGACCATGTTGGTCAGCTCGATGGAGGGGACATCGACCCAGCCGATGATGCCCTCGGGGGCGCCGGCCTTGACGGCGGCGTCAAGCACGAGCTTAGCGGCGGCGATGGTGCACTTGGCGGCAGCCGGGTGCGGGGAGATGATGATGGCGTTGCGGGTCTTCAGGCTGATCAGCGTCTTGAAGATCGCAGTGGAGGTGGGGTTGGTCGTCGGGATGACGGCGCCCACGATACCGATGGGCTCGGCGATCTTGGTGATGCCATAAGCCTCGTCGCGCTCCAGGACACCACAGGTCTTGGTGTTCTTGTAAGCGTTGTAGATGTACTCTGCGGCGTAGTGGTTCTTGATGACCTTGTCCTCAAGAACGCCGCGGCCGGTCTCCTCGATGGCCATCTTCGCCAACGGGATACGAGCCTTGTTGGCGGCCATGGCGGCCTCATAGAAGATCTTGTCGACCTGCTCCTGCGTGTACGTAGCAAAAAGCGCCTGGGCCTCTCGCATCTGAGCGAGCTTAGCCTCAAGCGCCTCTACGTTGTCCACGATTGCGGGAGTAGTGTTTTCCGGTGACTTTTTCACCATTTGTGTCTCCTTGCGATCGGAGATTTACCCTACGCCTTGCATGATAGCAAGAAATTATTCGGCGAACGGTCAGATTCCTCTAAAAGGCACACTAAAACGCTTCAATAAACTGAAGCGTTTTAACTATTTAACTAAAAGCTCAACGTCTTCTCCGGGCGAATTCCTAGTTTCCCCATGGCTATGGTGTGGAGTTTGTTCATTGTTTGTTCATTAGGTCTTAGGAAATTAATGCACATCGATCAATTCTGGCTGGTCGTGACACTAATTTTTGGTCGTTTCTATTTCATGGCAATAAACGCGTTCTCTTGTCAGACAAAACACTGGTATTAATCTAAAACCAATGTGCCAGACAGTACATTCAGTAAGAGTGAAATATATGCCTTTGCCTCTGGGTATTTTGTCGCCCTTTACCGGTTCATGTCAGTTGAGTAGAAAGGGCGGTTTGTGAGATTGCCACGTTGCAGGCGAGCTCTCGTTTGGCTCGTCTCTTTTTTGTTCGTGTTTAATACGATTCCTACGAGCGTATTTGCTGACGTAATAGTGAATAATGACCCTCAGCAAAACACGACTTCGGAGAATCTGTCTAATGAATCTGCTGATAGTGATTCTGGGTCAAGGGGGGGGCGGTCGAAGCTTCGTCTAACGACAATACGGTTTCAAGTGATGATCAAAAACCTGAATCTGATGTCTCGGATAAGCAGTCAAACGATGTGAATGTGAATGAAACATCTGATGAATCGAATTCTGATGCAGCAGAATCTGGTGTTTATCAAGTTAATGATCAATTAACATTTGAGGATGCGCTGAATAAAATCGCCTCCGATAATTTATCGGAGATCAGACTTGTCCTAAAAGGCGGCTCGTCTTTTGTGGTACCGACCCAAGATTACGTTTCGACTTTCGGCGTTGCTAACAAGAAGATTACCGTGACGAGTGACGGTGATAATCGCGCAACCTTGCACTTCTCCAACCGTGCCATGCTTTCCGGATCTTGTACTTTTGACAACGTCGAAGTGGTTGGTTCAGGAAAATTCTATTGCAATGGTTTCGATACCGTTTTCACTCGTAACTGCGAGCTCAACCTCTCTGAAACACTTTATGGCGGTGGCTATAGGTCGACTGTCGATCACACACATGTGGTGATAGCCGCGTCTGGATATATCAATCCTGGTAGTGGCGCTGGCCTTCATGACGTCATCGGTGGTTCATATCAAGGGTCCGTCGAGCATGACACCTATCTTGAGATCAGCGGTAACCTTCGCATGGCTAGCGGTAATCACGTTAATCCCGGTTGCATGCGCGGCGATGGGTCGAGCGGCGATGGAAACGGCTTTCCTGCTGTTTATGTAGGTGGTAACGCCACGCTTGTTTACGACAATGCCAACTCCGAAGTTTCTCCTGCTATCGAAGGCACTTACGGTTGCGAGATGCGCGGCAACGTGACGCTTGATGTTCGCTCGGGTCGGGTAAATGAAATTTGCGGTCATTTTGGTGACCCTGCGCCTATTAAAGGCAACATTCATATTATTGCGGGCAGCAGTACTTATGAAAACACCGACAAAACGCTTCGTCTTAATAGCAATTGGCCAATAATTGGCGCAGGACAAATGATCCCAGATGGAGTTTATGAGGTCGATGGCGATGTCGTTATCGATGCTTACGAGAATGTTTGGGGCTGGGATAAAGGTGGATCGATACCCAATGATGTCCCTTTTATTGAAGGTTCGAAGAAAGCGAACGTTGGCGGATCTATTACCGTTAATGTCCACGGCTCCCATGTTGGCTCTATTTATGGAGCAGAGTGGAGTGCTGTAAACGGTGATATCGCCGTGAACGCTTCTGGTGTTGAGCTGAGGGATGAAGCGGGCGATTCTCATGGGTATGTTTTCTGCGAGAACGACCTGACCAATTCGTCGGATGAGGGATCGAGCGTAAAGGCTAGAGGAAAGCTATCTATCAGTCTGAATAGCGGCAGTGTTGGCTACGTTTCGTTGACTTCGAACAAGAATGTATCGATTTCTGACGGTTCCTTCATTAATATTGCTGGACGACCGGAAATAGCTACGGGCGTTACGGGTGTGTACTATGGGCTTCCCAAGGGGTCTTCTTCTCCCACAATCAATATTGCAGGGACTGTGGCTGAGATTCCTTATATTAAGTACGCATCTGCATTGAATGTTACTGATAACTCCGAAATTACGGCCGGTACGATTTCTTCTGTAAATAAGATCGCTATTACTGGTCAATCGAATACAAATGTAACGACCAAATTTGGTTGCAACAATGCTTCTAGCAATGAATTAATTGAAGACAATGGCCTTCGGGTAGATGAGGGCAGCGTTTTGACGACAGCTGGCTCTCAAGCCTACGTATATGGTTATGTCGATATCAATGGTACTTGGGAGCAACAATACAATACTGCGAAAAACTATAACGATATTTTCGTTAAGGGAACCACCTCTATTGGCAGTAAGGGCATTCT
>CATWKM010000061.1:0-9300 GCA_958351385.1 uncultured Collinsella sp.
ACGGCGGCGAGACCAAGGCCGACCCCGCCTCCCAGACCAAGACCACCGAGCCGGGCAAGACCTCGTTCACCTTCGCGCTGCCCAAGACCGCCCCGACCCGCAAGGGCTGGGCGTTCGACGGCTGGAACACCGAGAGGGACGGGTCGGGCGATCAGTTCACCGACAAGACCGAGGTCTCCAAGTCCACGACCGTCTACGCCCAGTGGAAGTGGGTGCCCCGCGACGTCACCGTGACCTTCGACGAGAACGGCGGCGAGACCAAGGCCGACCCCGCCTCCCAGACCAAGACCACCGAGCCGGGTGCTCTGGCTTCGACAGGGGAGAGACTGCTGCCGGTTCTTCCGCTGGCAGTTGTCGGATCTGCTTTGACTTCTTTGGGCTTGCTGCTCGAATACAACCGCAAGAAGAGGCGGAACGATAAATAAATAATGGCCAGCCATGGCTTTAAATGAACTGCCTCCCATTTCTTGGACATGAGAAATGGGAGGCTTTCTTTATGCGCGTTGATTTGAGAGTGAAGTATGATGTCGAGGCCAGGAAGGCGGCCATAGGGCTCTTCGAGCTCGGGCACGGGTATAAATCTGCCGCGATTGCCCTTTCGCTTCCCGTGGAAGCCGTGAGAAGTTGGCAGGAGATATACCGCGCGTTCGGGAGCGAGGTGCTGCTGCGCATGGACGGAAAGCGGGGCAGGTACACATACGAGCAGAAGGCCGCCGGTGGCCGCCGAGATCTTCTCGCGCACCGCCAACGGCTGCGGGCACCGGCAGATAGCGATGTGCCTCAGGGCGGAAGAGGGTGCCGTGATAGCCGACAAGACCGTGCTCAAGATGATGCGCGAGATGGGGATCCGCTGCGGCATCAGACGCGAGACGGCCTACCACGGGTACAACTCGTACAGGGGCGTCGTCGGCAGGACGTTCGAGAACGTGATCGCGAGGGATTTCGACGCCGGGGCCCCGTGGCGGAAGCTGGGAACGGACGTCACCGAGTTCAAGGTGGCGGGCGGCAAGGCCTACTGGGCCCCGACGCTGGACTTCTGCACCAAGGAGATCGTGGTGAGCGACATATCGACCACGACCGACATGGCCCAGCAGGTGAGGATGCTCGACGAGCTGCTGCCCAAGATCCCCGAGGGCGCCGCCCCGACCATGCACTCGGACCGGGGCTGGCAGTACCAGCACGCCTCGTACACATCCAGGCTCGAGGCCGCCGGCATCGTCCAGAGCATGTCCAGGAAGGCGAACTGCATCGACAACGCCGCCACCGAGCAGCTCTTCGGCCACGTCAAGGACGAGTTCTACCGGGGCCGCGAGTGGAAGACGTTCGAGGATTTCAAACGCGACCCGGAGGAATACATAGTCCACTGGAACACGAGCCGGAGGCAGGTAAGATTGAAGGGCCTGACCCCGGAGGAGTTCCGGAATCAGGCCCTCGCGGCCTAGTCGCTATTTAGGGCGTCCAAGATTTGGGACGCAGTTCATTTTCACTCTGGTTTTGCATTCCTGGATAGATAGAACCTGGATAGATAGAAAAGAAACCGCCTTCTCAAAAGAAAGCGGTTTCTTATAGTTCTATATGAACGCGAGGTCTTTGACCCGGAGAGTCCGAGGTACTTGTTGGTAAGACCTTATTTAGGAGCGCGCAACCTTGCCGGACTTGAGGCAGGTGGAGCAAACGTTCATCTTGCGACGGTGACCATCGACGACGACGTAAACGCGCTGGATGTTGGGGCGGAACTTACGGTTGGTGACGCGGTGAGAGTGGCTGATGGAGCGACCGGCAACGGGGTGCTTACCGCAAACTTCGCAAACTTTGGACATAACTGACCCTCCTTGGGCGACAAACGAACATGTCGCGTTAACAAACAAGCCTGAACTATAGCACAGAAGCAGCTCCCTGTGCGTAATCTACACAGAGATATTCCTCTTTTGGCGATAGTGCTCACGCCACGGCCCTGGACGTAGATCCGATTTGCGTGCAGCAGAGGGGATTATGCCAGCTCGTGCGTGCGTTTTCAAGCTCGTCCCACAAATATATATAGGTTTATGGAGTGCCTGCGCCCGTTTACGGATTGTTCTGTATTAATGCTCGCAATTAAGCTCGAGGTTGGCTACACTATACCTTGACCATTAAAGGGGTACGAGATACCCACATGGAATTACATAGCTGCCAAAGAGCAGCCCTTCCTGTGGGTGTCTGGTCCGCTTTAAGCGGTCGGGCATCTATTTTTTTGACTGTGTCAGCAGTCAAGACATGTGAGGAAGGAGATCGATGGGCACGACTTCCCCCAAGGCGGTCATCATGGACGAGACCGCCGTCAATCGAGCGATGACCCGCATCGCGCACGAGATTCTCGAGCGCAACGAGGGCTGTGAAGACCTCGCTCTGGTCGGCATCGTCACGCGCGGCGACCTTCTGGCAAAGAAGCTCGCCGAGGAGATCAAGGAGATCGAGGGCGTCGACGTTCCGCTCGGCAGCCTGGACATCAGCTTCTACCGCGATGACTATGCGACCAATTTCGCTCCCGCGATCCACGCTACCAACATTCCCTTCAGCGTCGACGGCAAGCGCGTCGTGCTGGTGGACGACATCCTGTATACGGGCCGTACTATCCGCGCCGCTCTGGACGCCGTTATGGACCTGGGCCGTCCGAGCCGCATCGAGCTGGCAGTTCTCGTTGACCGCGGTCACCGTGAGCTCCCCATCTCGCCGGACTTTGTCGGCAAGAACGTTCCCTCGTCGCATGAGGAGAACGTGCACCTATATATGAAGGAAGTAGACGGCCGCACCGCTGTCGAGATTAACGACGTCGCGCCGGGTTCCCACGTGGGCTCCGCGCCGCTGGGAGGTGAGTAGTACCGTGGCGTTCAACCATAAGCACCTGATCGACATTACCGAGTACTCCGAAGAGGACATCAAGCTCATCCTCGAGACCGCCAAGGCGTTCTCCGAGGTCAACGAGCGTGCGATCAAGAAGGTCCCCACGCTCAAGGGCAAGACCATCGTCAACATGTTCAACGAGCCCTCGACGCGCACCCGCAGCTCCTTCGAACTCGCCGAGAAGCGTCTTTCGGCCGACAGCCTCAACTTTGGCGGCTCCTCGACCTCCACGGTCAAGGGTGAGAGCCTCGTCGACACCGTCGAGACCCTCAACGCCTACAAGATCGACTGCATCGTCGTGCGCGATAAGCACGCCGGTGCTCCCTACATCGTCACGCAGAACTCGCCCGCGAGCGTTATCTGCGCCGGCGACGGCAAGCACAACCATCCCACGCAGGCCCTGCTCGACCTGTACACCATCTGGGAGCACAAGGGTGACTTCCACGGTCTGAAGGTCGCCGTCGTCGGCGATATCGCGCACTCCCGCGTCTGCGGCTCGCTGATCCCTGCCCTTAAGATTATGGGCTGCGAGACCTACGCCGTCGCCCCCGGCACGCTGCTGCCGCCGGCGCCCGAGGTTCTGGGCTGCGACCACGTGACGAGCGACCTCGATTCCGTCCTGCCCGAGCTGGACGTCGTCTATATGCTGCGCGTGCAGCAGGAGCGCCTCGAGGGTGCCCCGTTCCCGACCATTCGCGAGTACCACAAGCTCTTCGGTCTGACCAAGGACCGCGAGAAGCTCATGAAGCCCGACGCGATCATCTGTCACCCGGGCCCCATCAACCGCGGCGTCGAGTTCGACTCCTATATGGCCGACCACCCGCAACGCTCCGTCATCCTGGAGCAGGTCTACGCCGGTATCTGCGTGCGTATGGCTATCCTGTATCTGCTGCTTGGAGGTGCCGATAATGGCCTTGCTTCTTAAGAATGCCCACGTCGTCGACCCGTCCGTCGAGCTTGACGGTGTCGTTGACGTCCTGATTGACGGCGATAAGATCGCCGAGGTCGGCGAGAATCTCGCCGTCGAGGGAGCCGAGGTCCGCGACCTTTCCGGCAAGTACCTCGTCCCCGGCCTGGTGGATATGCACGTTCACCTTCGCGAGCCTGGCTACGAGGTCAAAGAGGACATCGAGAGCGGCACCCGCGCTGCTGCCAAGGGCGGCTTCACCGGCGTGTGCGCCATGCCCAACACCGACCCCGTTACCGATAACGGAACCGTCGTTGAGTTCGTCAAGTCCCGCGCTGCCGAGGTCGGCCACTGCCGCGTCTATCCTTCTGGTGCTATGACTCGCGGCCTTAAGGGCGAGGCTATGTCCGAGATGGGCGATATGGTCGCCCACGGCGCCGTCGCCTTCACCGATGACGGTCGCGGCGTGCAGGGTGCGGGCATGCTCCGTCGCTGCATGGACTACGGCAAGATGTTCGGCAAGGTCTTTATGAGCCACTGCCAGGACGAGGATCTGGTCGGCCACGGCCAGATCAACGAGGGCAAGGTCTCGACCCGTCTGGCCCTCGAGGGTTGGCCGGCCGCCGGCGAGGAGCTTCAGATTGCCCGCGACATCGAGATCGCCAAGCTGACCGGTGCCAAGCTGCACATCCAGCACATCTCCACCGCTCATGGCCTGGAGCTCGTGCGTGCCGGTAAGGCTGCCGGTGTCCAGGTGACCTGCGAGGCCACCCCGCACCACATGTTCCTGACCGAGAACGACCTGGACGAGACCTACAACACCTCGTTCAAGGTCAACCCGCCGCTGCGTACCGAGGCGGACGCCGAGGCCATTCGCCAGGGCGTCATCGACGGTACCGTCGACGCTATCGTCACCGATCACGCTCCCCACACCCCGTGGGAGAAGGCCCGCGAGTTCGAGCTTGCGCCCTTCGGTATGATCGGCCTCGAGACCTCGCTGTCGCTCGTACTCACCGAGCTGGTCAACACGGGCAAGATGAGCATGGGCCGCATGGTCGAGCTCATGGCCATCAAACCGCGTGAGATCCTGGGCCTCGACCAGGTTCAGGTCAAGGCGGGCTCCGTTGCCGACCTGACCGTGTTCGACCCCTCCGCAACCTGGACGGTTGGCGAGGACGGTTACGAGTCGCGCGCCGAGAACTCCGGTTTTGCCGGCCGCACGCTCACCGGTCGTGCCACCGATGTATTTGTCGGTGGCAAGCAGACGCTCGCCGACGGCTGCATCTGCTAGCATAGCCTTATCGCTTTTGTGCGCGGCGCCCTTGCGGTGCCGCGCTTTCTGTTCGTTTAGACCATGCAACCGCATGGGGGATTGGAGCGTCTATGCCCACACCTTCCACTGCACGCATGCACGACTTCGAGGTCGTCTCGAACCGGGAGATCGCCGACGGCATCTTCTCGCTCGTAATCTCGGCCCCCAAGCTTGCAAGTGCGCTCAAGCCCGGTCAGTTTGTGAACATTGCCGTGCCCGGCGATGCCTCCTCGCTGCTTCGCGTGCCCCTGAGCTTCTATCGCGCCGACGCCGAGGCCGGCACCGTCGAGCTGTGGTACGCCGTCGTGGGCGACGATACCCGCCGTTTGTCTCAGATGGGCCCTGGCTCCACCTCTAACCTGTTGGGCCCCGGTGGCCGTGGCTGGATGGTACCCGAGGGCACCAGGAAGGCACTGCTCGTCGCCGGTGGCATCGGCGTTCCGCCTGTGCTGTGTCTTGCCGGCATGCTTGCCGAGCAGGGTGTTGATGTGGACGTGTGCCTGGGCTTTGGCACCGCTTCCAAAGTCGTGGGTGTCGATGAGTTCCGTGCGCTGGGCGCCACGGTTAACGTGTGCACCGACGACGGTTCGCTCGGCACGCACGGTTTTTGCACCGATCCGGCAGCCGAGCTGCTTGGAGAGGGCGGCTACGACTACGTCGCCAGCTGCGGCCCCGCCGTCATGATGAAGAAGGTCGCCGCCACTGCCGCCGAGGCCGGTGTGTACTGCGAGGTGTCGCTCGAGCGCATGATGAGCTGTGGCTTTGGCGCCTGCAACACCTGCAATGTCGAGACGGTTGACGGTATGAAGGGTGCTTGTATGTGCGGCCCCGTGTTCGATGCTTCCAAGGTGGTGGTCTTCTAGTGGGTACCGTGAACATGGCCGTCGATTTCGGCGGCGTCAAGATGCAGAACCCCATTAACACCGCAGCCGGTACCTTTGGCTACGGTTGGCAGTTCCAGAACTTCTTTGATGTTTCCCAGCTGGGCGCCATCACCACCAAGGGTTGCGCTGCCGAGCCCTGGCCCGGCAATCCCGCGCCCCGCATGGCCGAAATTCCCGGCGGTATGATCAACTCCGTGGGTCTTCAGAACCCCGGCGTGGCCGCCTTTGCCCGCGAGTCCGGTCCGTGGCTCGAACAGCTGTCCAAGGACGGCTGCCAGGTCATCTGTCAGGTTGCCGGTCACTCCGTTGACGAGTTTGTCCGCGCACTCGAGATGTATGTCGAGCTATGCCCCTGGGCTGCCGGCTACGAGATCAACGTGAGCTGCCCCAACATCGCCGCCGGCGGTGCCGCC
The DNA here is from genome assembly GCA_958351385.1 of uncultured Collinsella sp. Classification (GTDB taxonomy): domain Bacteria; phylum Actinomycetota; class Coriobacteriia; order Coriobacteriales; family Coriobacteriaceae; genus Collinsella. Next base: position 6,397 of record CATWKM010000061.1, read on the forward strand.
ATGGGCTCCACGCCCGAGGGCGCCTCTTCCGTCATGGCCGCCTGCCGCAAGGTGACTGATAAGCCGCTGTTCGTGAAGATGGCGCCGGTCAACGTCGCTGAGATCGCCAAGGCCCTCGAGGCTGCCGGCGCCGACGGCCTTTCGGTCATCAACTCCATCCAGGGCATGGCCATCGACGTCCATACCCGCAAGTCCCGCGTGGCCAAGCCCAAGGGCGGCCTTTCGGGCCCGCTGTGCCACCACATCGCCGTGCGCATGGTCTGGGAGGTTGCCCAGGCCGTCGATATCCCCATCAACGGTGTCGGCGGTGTCATGACTGGCGAGGATGCGGCTGAGTTTATCCTGGCCGGCGCCACCTGCGTGTCGGTCGGCATGGCCAACTTCGTCGATCCGTGTGCTTCGCTTAAGATCGCGCATGAGCTCGAGGCCTGGGCCGAGTCCCAGGGCGTAAAGGACATCAACGAGCTGGTGGGTGCTTTCGAATGCTAGAGAATGATGCCCGCGACCGTGTTATCGTCGCCCTCGACTGCGACCGTGAGCGCGCGCTCGAGCTCGCCCACGAGCTTTCGGGCCATGCCACCTGGCTCAAGGTCGGCATGACGCTCTATTACGCTGAGGGTCCCCAGATCGTCAAGACCTTTAAGGACCTTGGCTTTAAGGTCTTCCTCGACCTTAAGTTCCATGACATTCCGCATCAGGTGCGCGGCGCTGCCCGCTCGGCCTCGCTTGCCGGTGCCGACCTGCTTTCGGTCCACGGCCTGGGCTCGGGTACTATGCTCGCTGCCTGCCGTGAGGGTGCCGAGGAGGCGCGTGAGGACCGCGCCAAGCTCGTCGCCATCACCGTGCTCACGAGCATGAATCAGGATGCCTTGAGCGAGATCGGCGTCGAGTCTCCCGTGGCCGAGGAGGCCGCCCGCTTGGCAAAGCTTGCTCAGGCCAATGGCATCGATGGCATCGTGTGCTCACCGATGGAGGCTCACGACATGCGTGAGCTGCTGGGTCCTGATGCCCTGATCGTGACTCCGGGTGTGCGTCCGGTGGGTGCCGCCCTTGGTGACCAGTCCCGCGTGGCGACGCCTTCCCAGGCTATCGAGCGTGGCGCAAGCCACATTGTGGTGGGCCGTCCCATCACCGGTGCCGACGATCCGGTTGCCGCCTTTGACGCCATCGTCGCCGAGCTGGTCGAAAACGTCGCGTAAAAGATTCCCCTAAGTCACCACTTTTGGGTCTCATTAGCACAAAATAGCCCCTGTGCCTGCGTAAACTTTCCCATCCTTTGTGTGGAATCGCAGGTCAGGGGCTTAACTTTGGGCGCAGTATATTGCACTTTTTGCGGGTATCGTCTAACCTATGGAGCCGCGATTAGGCTTTTTGTGCGTTCTACGTGCTAAAATGCCAATTATTGAATCAGATATAACCCAACTATTTGGAGGTACGAATGGCACTCCCTCAGCTTACCGACGAGCAGCGCAAGCAGGCTCTTGAGAAGGCTGCTGCCGCACGTCACGCCCGCGCTGAGCTTCGCGAGCAGATCAAGAAGGGCGAGAAGTCCCTCGAGTCCGTGCTCAACTCCGATGACCCCATCGCTTCCCGCATGAAGGTTTCCACCCTCATCGAGTCTCTCCCCGGTTATGGCAAGGCCAAGGCCGCCAAGATCATGGAGGAGCTCGGTATCTCCGCTACTCGTCGCGTCCAGGGCCTCGGCGTCCGTCAGCGCGAGCAGCTCCTCGAGCAGCTGACCAAATAAGTGAGCGCTCAGGATTCCAAGCTCTTTGTGATTTCTGGACCGTCAGGCGCAGGCAAGGGTACGCTCGTCACTCGTGTGCGCGAGCGCCGCTCGAACCTGGGTCTGACGGTTTCGGCTACCACGCGAGCACCACGCAAAGGTGAGGTCGACGGCGTCAACTACTTTTTTCTGACGCGCGAGGAGTTCGACCGCCGCGTGGCAAACGGTGAGTTTGTTGAGTGGGCTGAGGTCCACGGTAACTGCTACGGCACGTTGGTGAGCGAGGTCACATCCAAGCTCGCCTCGGGCGCGTCTCTGATTTTGGAGATCGATGTCCAGGGCGCCCTGCAGGTGAAGGAGCGTTTCCCCGAGGCCGTGCTGATCTTTATCAAGCCGCCTTCGCTTGAGGTGCTCCGCGAGCGTCTAGTCGGTCGCGGTACCGAGACGCCCGAGACGATTGAGCTGCGTATGGCAAACGCCGCCGATGAGCTTGCCCTTGCCGACCGCTACGACGACGTCGTGGTGAATGACGATCTCGACCGCGCGACCGATGAGCTCGTTCGCGTTCTCGATATGCATGAAAGGATCTGAGGTCCGTGTCCGTTGTAAAGCCTTGCATTGACGATCTTCTGGAGAAGACCGATCACAACCGCTTCCTGCTCGCTTCGCTTGCCTCCAAGCGCGCCTGCGACATCAATAGCATGCTGCGTGGCCAGCACAACCGCGTGCTTGCCGTCCAGGATGTCGATGACATCACCATCGGACTTTCCGGTGCCGATACCATCTCGATGGCTATGGACGAGATTGTCGACGGCGACATCTCTTACGACGAGGCCCGTTACGAGAAGGCGCTCGGCCACAAGGTTGCTGAAGCCTAAATGGCGGCTCGCGTCTGCCTAGTCCACTATCACGAGGTTGGGCTGAAGGGCAAGAACCGCGCACATTTTGAGCATATCCTCATGGATAACATCAAGGCGGCCTTGGCCGCCTTTTCCGTGAACGCCGTGTCTCGAATTTCCGGTTATATCCTCGTGACCTTTAACGAACATCAGGCCGACGAGGCGGCGCGTGTCATTCGCACCGTTCCCGGCGTTGCCCGTGTGTCTTTGGCGTATCACACCAACCGCGACCCGCAGGAGTACTGCGCCGCCGCCGTGAAGGCGCTGCGCGAGTTTGGT
>CATWKM010000062.1:0-9281 GCA_958351385.1 uncultured Collinsella sp.
TACGAGATGACATGCGCCGCAAGCGCGATCGCCGAGGTCGCGCGCGTGTGCTCGTTCGAGGACGCCGAGGACCCGTTTACCTTTGCCATAACGCAGCGAGCGCTTGCCCTGGTGGGCAGCGGGCTCGACGCGGCGCATATGGATCTACTTGTGGCGGCATATGTCTTTAAGCTGCTGTCGCACGTTGGCTATCGACCCGATTTTTCGGCCTGCGTGCTGTGCGGAGACCCCATGCTGTCGTATTTTTCGCCCCAGGCGGGCGGTCTCATGTGCGGGTCGTGCGCGTCGAGCGTTCCGGGTGCCGAGCTGGTGTCGACCGGTGAGGTCGCGTGGCTGCGCGCCCTCATGTCCATGACCTTCGATGCGCTTATGGTCGAGAGGATCGACACGCATACGGCGGCGTTCTTGCTCGGGCTTTCGCATGTGTGGGCTGCGACGCACACCGATCAGCGCCTCCGTGCGATGGAATTCATGTTGGGTCGGTGATGATGCGCAGGCACGGGCTGCTTGTGGTAACATACCGACCTGTTGGTACCTCGACCTTGGTTGCTCGCTCCACCGGCGGCTTCCCAGTCCGAGGCGAATCGAGTCGCCCGTGGGCGACGCAAAACGAAAGGTGAAACAATGACTGTTTCCAAAGAGCGCAAGGCGGAGCTGACTGCCCAGTTCGGTAACACCCCGGTCGATACCGGCAACCCCAAGGTTCAGGTCGCCATCCTGACCGAGCGCATCAAGGAGCTGACCGAGCACATGAAGTCCCACCAGAAGGACTTCCACACCCGTCGTGGCCTGCTCATGCTCGTCGGCCGTCGTCGTCGTCTTCTCTCCTACATCAAGAAGAACGACATCGTCGAGTACCGTGAGCTCATCAAGGCTCTGGGCATCCGCGACAACATCCAGTAGGATTTGTACATGCTAAGAGCGTCCTGCGCAGCGGGGCGCTCTTTTTGTGTAAGGGCGTGAACAATCACGCTCTGAAGCGTGGCGGGGGCAGGGGGCCCGCGTCACATGAGAAGCCCGCAGGCAAGGGGCCTGTGGGGTAAAGGAGAACAATGACACTCGTATCCAAGACCTTTGAGCTGTACGGCAAGACCTACACCTTTGAGTCCGGCGAGCTTGCCAAGCAGGCCACCGGCGCCTGTCTGGTCAAGCAGGGCGACACCACGATGCTCGACACCGTGGTCGTCTCCAAGGAGCGTAAGAACTACGACTTCTTCCCGCTGACCGTCGACTTCAACGAGAAGATGTACGCCGCCGGCCGCATCCCGGGTGGCTACCTCAAGCGTGAGGGCCGTCCCAGCGAGAAGGCCACGCTCACGGCCCGTATGATCGACCGCCCGATTCGTCCGAGCTTCCCGGACGGCTTCCGCAACGAGGTGCACATCGTCGCCACCTCGCTCGTCGCCGACCAGGTCAACCCCTTTGACGTCATCAACGTCATGGGTGCTTCCCTGGCAATGACGCTCGGCGGCGTGCCCTTCGAGGGCCCGCTTGCCTGCGTGCGCATCGGCCGTAACGTGGAGACCGGCGAGTTTATCGTCAACCCCACCTATGAGGAGCGCGAGAACTCCGATCTGGATCTGGAGCTGGGTGGCTCCGCCGACTTCATCTCGATGGTCGAGGCCGGCGCCGAGGAGATCTCCGAGGACGACATGCTCGCCGCCATGAAGTTTGGCCAGGAGGCCCTTGCTGCCTTCTGCCAGGCTCAGGACGAGTTTGTCGCCGAGTGGGAGCAGGTCAACGGCGCCATCGTCAAGAAGGAGTACCCGCTCGACCAGCCCGTCGGGGAGGTCCAGGAGCGCATCTTCGCCCACTACGACGAGATGGCAGCCGCCCTTCGCGACGCCGACAAGCTCTCCCGTATCGGTAAGGTCGAGGCTCTGAAGGAGTCCATCCGTGCCGAGTTCACCGAGGAGGAGCAGGCCGCTTGGGAGCGCGAGATTCCCGTGGCGCTCAAGAAGCTCGAGAAGAAGGCTATGCGCACCATGGTCGTCGAGACCGGTGAGCGCGTCGACGGCCGTGCCGCCGATGAGATTCGCCCCATCATGGTGAAGGATAACTACCTGCCGCTCGTTCACGGCTCCGGTCTGTTCCAGCGTGGCCAGACTCAGGTGCTTTCCGTCCTGTCGCTCGGTATGCTCAACGAGGGCCAGCGTCTGGATACCATCGAGCCCACCGAGGGCAAGCGCTACATGCACCACTACAACTTCCCGCCGTTCTGCACCGGCGAGACCGGCCGCATGGGCAGCCCCAAGCGCCGCGAGATCGGCCACGGCAACCTGGCCGAGCGCGCTCTGCTTCCGGTGCTCCCCGACGAGAACGAGTTCCCCTACGCCATCCGCGTCGTCTCCGAGGTCATGGAGTCCAACGGCTCCTCTTCGATGGCTTCGACCTGCGGCTCCACGCTCGCCCTTATGGACGGCGGCGTGCCCATTAAGCGCCCGGTCTCCGGTATCGCCATGGGCCTGATCCAGGAGGAGGGCAAGACCGTGGTCCTGTCCGACATCCAGGGTCTCGAGGACTTCCTGGGCGACATGGACTTTAAGGTCACCGGCACCACCGAGGGCATTACCGCCCTGCAGATGGACAACAAGGCCACCGGCCTCACCTTCGACATTCTGGCCCGCGCCCTGCAGCAGGCCAAGGAGGGTCGTGCGTACATCCTGCAGAAGATGCTCGATGTGATCCCTGAGCCGCGCCACACCACGCGCAGCACCGCTCCGCGCATCGTCTCCATCCAGGTTCCGACCGATAAGATCCGCGACGTCATCGGTTCCGGCGGTAAGGTCATCCGCGGCATCCAGGACGAGACCGGCGCTTCGGTCGACATCCAGGAGGACGGCACCGTCTTTGTCGGCGGCACCGGCGAGTCCGTCGACCAGGCCGTCGAGCGCATCAAGCTCATCATCAAGGTTCCCGAGCCGGGCGAGGAGTACACCGGTCGCGTGGTCTCCATTCAGCCCTTCGGTGCCTTCGTGAATCTGCTGCCCGGTAAGGACGGCCTGCTGCACATCTCCCGCGTCGCCAAGGGTCGTGTGGAGAAGGTCGAGGACGTCCTCAACGTGGGCGACGAGGTCAAGGTCGTCGTCATCGAGGTCGACGATCGTGGTAAGATCTCGCTCGATCGTCTCGATAAGCCCGAGGCCCCGGCTCGCGCCGAGGGTGCCTCCGAGGGCGACGGCGAGCACTTCCAGCGTCGTGAACGCCCGCGTCGTGAGCGCTCCGAGCGCAGCGACCGCCCGCGCCGTCCCGGCGACAACGGAGGCCGCAAGCCCCGCCGTCACCACGACGCCGAGTAACAGCCGTACATAACCAGCACCGCAAGGGCGACTCCGGACAGGGGTCGCCCTTTTGCTTGCGCCCGGGAGGGCCGCATATGAAGTTTCCTGCTCTACAGTCCTGCGCAAGACGGAAAGCACATTAAGTGCTTTCCTTTGCGTGCGGAACTCGCGATAAACTTCATATGCGGCCCTCCCGGGCGCAAGCAAAAGGACTGGTTAGTGCCGCTCGCTATTTAGTTAGACAGTCTATTCAGTAGTCAGATTTCAGATCTGTAGATAGCCGCAGCAGCATCTTCCCAGATAAAACCGACCAAAATAAACCTGTCCCTTTTTGGCAGGTTTCCCGTGGGGCGGGCACTGATGAAGTTTATCGCGAGTTCCGCACGAACAGGAGGCCACTTAATGTGGCCTCCGTCGTGAGCAGGACTGTAGAGCAGGAAACTTCATCAGTGCCCGCCCCACGGGAAACCGGCGGGATAGACCGGTTCAGATGGGGCTTTGATGCATGGGTGGTCTGTTGTTGTGCAAATGGGTATCATACTGTGGTTATTGCATCGACTCTGTGATGCATGTTTGTACGTTCCCGGCGGTCGGTTTGCCAGAAGCGCCCCGTCGGTTGTTCCAGACCCGTTTCGAAGAAAGGAAACCACACTAACCTATGGCAGCTAAAAAATCATCTCCCTTGAAGATCATTCCGCTCGGCGGCCTTGACGGCATCGGCAAGAACATGACGGTCTTCGAGTGCGGCGACGACATGGTGCTCGTCGACGCCGGTCTTATGTTCCCGGATGACTCCCAGCCCGGTATCGACCTGGTGCTTCCCGACTACACCTATGTTCTGGAGAACGAGGAGAAGCTCCGCGGTATCATCGTCACTCACGGCCACGAGGACCACACCGGTTCGCTTCCGTACCTGCTGCAGGACCTCAACAACAAGGTGCCCATCTTCTCGAGCAAGCTGACGCTCGGTTTTATCGAGGGCAAGCTCTCCGAGTTCCGCATCCGCGCGCCTAAGTTCCGCGAGGTCAAGGGCGGCAGCCATGTCAACCTCGGCGGCATCTCGCTCGACTTCTTCTCGATGACGCACTCCATCCCCGGCGCTCTGGGCGTGTTCATCCGCACCAATCAGGGCACCGTTATGCACACCGGCGACTTTAAGCTCGACCAGACGCCCATCGATGGCGTCACGCCCGACTATGCCGCTATCAGCCGCTTTGCCAAGCAGGGCATCGACCTGCTGCTTTCCGACTCCACCAATGCCACGGTTCCCGGCTTTACCAAGTCCGAGGCCGAGGTTGGTCCCAACCTGCTGCACGCCATCAAGAACGCCCCGGGTCGCGTGTTCGTCGCATCGTTCTCGAGCCACATCCATCGTTTGCAGCAGATCTGCGATGCCGCCCGCAAGTGCGGCCGTAAGGTCGTTGTGACCGGTCGCTCCATGCTCACGAACACCCGCGTGGCGCGCGAGCTCGGTTATCTCAACATCGATGATGCCGATATCATCGATGCCTTCGATATTGATAACCTGCCTGACGACAAGATCGTCGTCATGTGCACTGGTTCGCAGGGCGAGCCGCTGTCGGCCCTGTCCCGCATGGCCAATGGCGAGCACAAGACGCTCTCCATCCACGAGGGCGATACCGTTATCCTTTCGGCAACTCCCGTTCCTGGCAACGAGAAGGCCGTCCAGCAGGTCGTCAACAGCCTGGCCAAGCTCGGCTGCGACGTGTGGGATAAGAACCGCGCTCTCGTCCACGTCTCGGGTCACGGTAGCCAGGAGGAGCTCAAGCTCCTGATGGCCATGGCCAAGCCCACGTACTTTATGCCGGTTCACGGTGAGGCCGTGCATCTGCGCGCCCATGCCCAGCTGGCCCGCAAGATGGGCATCAAGGACGATCATATCTTTATCCTCGATAACGGCGACACGCTCGAGATGCGCGGTGGTATCGTCAAGCGCGGTACGCCCGTCGAGTCCGGTGTCGTTTACGTCGACGGCCTGCGTATCGGCGATACCGACCCCATCGTCCTGCGCGATCGCCAGAAGCTCGCCAACGACGGTATGGTCACGGCCGTTGCCATCGTCTCCCTCAAACACAAGAAGATCGAGGCCATCGAGTTCTCGGGCCGCGGCGTCTCGTTTGCCATCGACGACCAGTTCTCCGAGGATGCTTCCGCGTCCATTATGAAGACGATCGAGAAGGGTAAGTTTAGCTTTACCAGCAGCGGTTCCGATGCCATTCGCAAGGCCGTGCGCGATTCGCTCTCTAACTTTATCTGGAGCCGTACGCGCACCCGTCCGATGATCATCCCGGTCGTCATGGAGGTTTAGTTTGGCGCGCGGATCTGCACAAAACGCCAAAGGCAATAAGGCCAACAACCAACCGGCATCTGCTAAGGGTGCCGGTTCCCATCTGCGTGCCAATAAGGGCCACGAGTCCGAGTTTGATGAGTTTGAGCCCTTGGTCGAGCCTTCGGCCAATCGCGATATCGCCGGTGTGGTCATCGCCGTTTTGGCGATCGCGTCCTTCATTGCCGTGATCTCTCCGGCAACAGCGCCCGTGACGGCTGCGGTTGCCGGTTTCTACCACCTGGGCTTTGGTCTGGGCGCCTACGTGCTGCCGATCGTCATCTTGCTGTTTGCCGCCACGCTCTTTTTGGGTGAGGACTCTCCGCTCAACGTGCGCTCTGTTGCGGGCGGCGCCTTGGTCTTTATCGCCGTCGTCTCCATTCTTTCGCTGATGGTGCCGGGCACGAGCGATTCGTGCGACCTTATGTTTACGCCGCAGAACCTTTCCGTGTCGGGCGGCTACATTGGCGCCTTTATCGCAAGTGCCTTGCAAAACGCCCTGGGTAAACCTATCGCCATGGTTGTCTTGCTGGGGCTTGTCGTCGTTGGTTTGGTCATTATCGGCTTTTCGGTGGGTGGCGTTTTGCGCTCCGCACGCGATCGCGCTGCCGATTTTGCCGAGCGTCGACGTGCCGATGTCAATGCGAGCCCGTGGGGCGATGAAGAGGCCCTGTCGGTTCCCGGCGTCGCCCGTCCGCACCTTAGCATTCTGCGCCAGAAGGGGACTGACGCCGCGGTGACCACGGTCATGGGTGGCGATGTCGACCCGGTTTTGGATGACGACGAGGACGAGGATCCGTTTGTTGACGTGTCCGATGCCGTGGATGCCGAGCGGGCCAAGACCACGCTGCTGCCGCGTCGCCATGTCAAGAAGGGCAAGGCTGCGCCTAAGCTCAATACGAGTGAGCCCGACCCATCTTGGTCCGATAGCGAGATTGAGCTTACCGAGGGCGATGACGAGGACGACGAGGCTCCGATTGAGACCGCAAAGACAACTTTGCTGCCGCGTCGCCATGCAAAGCGCGGCCAGGTAACCGGCCAGCTTTCGATGGAAGACGACCCCGATAAGATTGACGAGTCCGAGCCGCCGTTTGCCGTGAATCCCGTCTCGGCCGCACCTCAGATTCCCGACTTCCTGAAGCATCCCAAGGTTGCCGATGCGCCTGCCACGAGTGCTATCGAATCGGCTGCGCCTCGTGATGGGGGAGTGGACGACGGCGCCGCAGATAACGAGGGCGAAGAAGAGGACGGCCTCAAGCTTCCGCCGCTCGAAATCCTGCATGCCAACCCGCAGTCGGCTTCCGCTGCGTCTTCGGACAAGGAGCTGGAGCAGACCGCTGAGTCACTGCAATCCACCTTGCTTGAGTTTGGCCGCAGTGCCCGCGTGGTCGGCTGGATCGCCGGCCCCACGGTGACGACCTTTAAGCTGCAGCCCGGTGAGGGCGAGCGTGTGAGCAAAATCTCGAGCCTCGAGGACGATATCGCGCTTTCGCTCGCTGCCCAGTCGGTGCGTATCTTTGCCCCGATCCCCGGCACCTCGCTCGTGGGCATCGAGATTCCCAACCGCAAGCGCCAGAACGTCAATCTGGGCGACGTGCTGCCCTATGTGAAGGGCGGTCCGCTCGAGCTCGCCATCGGCCGCGACGCCGAGGGCACGCCGGTTGTCGCCGACCTCGCCAAGATGCCTCACCTGTTGATCGCCGGTACGACCGGTTCTGGTAAGTCGGTGATGATCAATTCCATCATCACGACCTTGCTCATGCGCGCCCTTCCCGAGGACGTTCGCCTGATCATGGTCGACCCCAAGCGTGTCGAGCTTGCGGGCTATAACGGTCTGCCGCATCTCTATGTGCCCGTGGTGACCGAGCCCAAGCAGGCCGCGAGCGCTCTGCAATGGGCTGTGTCCGAGATGGAGCGTCGCCTGAAGGTCTTCGAGCGTCTCAACGTGCGTAAGATCTCGACCTACAACGAAAAGCAGGCTGCTGGCGAGTTTGAGCATTACGACAATCCGCCGCAAAAGATGCCCTACCTTGTCATTATCATTGACGAGCTCTCTGACCTGATGATGGTCGCTGGTAAGGATGTCGAGGCCTCGATCGTGCGTATTGCACAGCTGGGCCGTGCCGCCGGTATTCATCTTATCGTTGCCACGCAGCGCCCCAGCTCCAACGTGGTGACGGGCCTCATCAAGGCCAACATCACCAACCGCATCGCCTTTAACGTCGCCACGGGCATCGACTCGCGCGTCATCATCGACCAGATGGGCGCCGAGAAGCTCACCGGTTTGGGCGACATGTTGTTCTCCAAGGTCGACTGGGGCAAGCCCCGCCGTATCCAGGGCTGCTTTGTCTCGGATGATGAGATCAACGAGATTGTCGAGTTCGTCAAGTCGCAGAGTGAGCCAGACTACCACGAGGAGATCCTGTCTGCCGTGGCGCCCGCTTCCATGTCCATGGCGGGTGGCGGAGGCATTGTCCGCACCGGAGTAGCCGAGCCGCAAGACGATGATCCACTCATTTGGGAAGCCGCCCATATTGTGGTGGAATCGCAGCTTGGCTCCACATCTGGCCTGCAACGTCGTCTGAAGGTTGGCTATGCGCGTGCCGGGCGTATTATGGACATGCTGGAAGAAAAGGGTGTCGTCGGCCCGCCCGACGGTTCCAAGCCGCGCGAGGTCCTTTTGGACGAGGAGGGGCTTGCCGCGCTGGAATCTGTCGACGCCGAGATGGCACGTGAAGATCGTGAGTTTGGAGGATTCTGATGGCTGCACGCTTTGGTGACATGCTGCTCGAGCAGCGTCGCCGAATGGGCCTTTCCATTCAGCAGGTCGCCAACACCATCAAAATCAGGCCGCAGATCATCGAGTTTTTCGAGACCGGTAACTTTGCTTCGATGCCGCCGCGCGGCTATGCGCAGGGCATGATTTCGAGCTATGCTCGTTTTTTGGGCCTCAATCCGCGCGAGGTCGTCAATGCCTACTTTGACGACCTGATGGCATACGAGCGCGAGACGTCGCAGCGGGGCGGTCGTTTTCAGGACGCCGCCGGCTATGTCAATTCGCGTTCCTCTGTCGATAACGGGCGCTTCCTGATGGTTCAGGGCGGTCGTTCGACCCGCTATGGACAGCGTCCTCAGCAGGCCGGTTATATTACCGAGACGGGTTCGGGCGAGGAGATTCGCTCGCAGCGTGACCGGTTCCGCAGTACGCCGATGCCCGAGGACCGTGCGCTTCCCGCTGCCCGCGGCGTGGCGCGTGACCCTCGTGCCGGCTACGGCGACGGCGGCTATTCTGATCGCGGTCACCGTGGTATCTCCACCGGACGCTCTCGCAGTGGCTATGCGGACGCCGATACCACGCAGGTGACGCCGCGTCTTCGCTCTCAACCACAGCCGTATGGCCAGCGCTCTTCGGCTCCGCGTGCGGGCCAGCGTGGCTATCAAGGCCGCGGTGAACTTGCGCCCCGCTCGGGTCAGTGCAGCCTTCAGGGCCAGGGTGGCTATCGCGGCCGTTCCGACAGCAATCGTGGGCGTATGCCTCAGGGAGGCGGCCGCAGCAGTTCCAGTCGTGGACGCGGCGGTTCCCGTACTCCTCAAAACAACATAAAACCACTTGTGTTATTAATAATATAAATCCAGCTTTTTTATCTTCTACG
>CATWKM010000063.1:0-9234 GCA_958351385.1 uncultured Collinsella sp.
GGACTTGCAGCGACGGACCTCGGGACGCTCTTACACCACGTCTGCGCGCGCCACCATGTAATTCCTCATAGGTCCAATAAAATAGGCTCTCTATCGATAATAAATATCGTTAGAGAGCCTATTTGGCCTAAAATATATGTGACTATCTTGGCAACAGTACTCATATTTGGCATTTTCTGTCCACGGGGTATAGAGCTAACCCCTCAAACAGCCCAAAACGCCTATTTCGATGCGCGCTCGGCCGCTTCGATCACGTGTTTAGCGAGGATCGCCGTCGTCACAGCGCCCACGCCGCCCGGCACGGGCGTGATGGCGTTAACGACCGACTCCGCAGCATCAGAATCGACGTCACCCACCAGCTTGCCAGCGGCCTCGTCCCAATTAATGCCAACATCGATGATCGTCTGGCCCTCGCGAACCGCATCCACGCCAATCGTACGCGCGCGTCCAACGGCGGCAACCACAATGTCGGCAGCACGGCACTCGGCAGCAAGGTCGCGCGTATGCGTATGGCACGTCGTCACGGTCGCATTGCGCGCCGTAAGCATGGCGGCAACAGGACGCCCGATCACCAGCGAGCGCCCGACCACAGCAACCTTAGCTCCATCCAGCTCAACGCCGTAATGATCCAGCAAAGCAAGCACGGCTTCGGCTGTGCAGGGGGCAAAACCCTCGCCGCGCCCCGAAAGCGTGGTGAGCAGCGAAGCCGGCGTCATGGAGTCAACGTCTTTGGCAGAATCGAGTGCCGCGGCAACCGCGTCCTCGTCAAGGCCGGCGGGCAGCGGGCGGAACATCAGGCAGCCATGAACAGACGAATCGGTATTGATGTCCTCGATGGCCGCCAACAGCTCGTCCTGCGAAACATCGGCGGGAAGCAAAACGCGGCGAGCTTCAATGCCAACCTTCTCGCAGCGCTTGAGCGCACCGCGCTCGTAGGATAGGTCGTCCTCGCGTTCACCCACACGCACGATAGCCGACGTCGGAACAACGCCCCGCTCGCGCAGGGCTGCGCAGCGAGCAGCAAGTTCCTCAGTCAACGCGCGGGCGACGGGAGCACCCTTCAGTAGCTCAGCCATGGCTATCCCCTCTTCCTTGCGGCGTCGGCGGCGCGGCGCGCCAGCGCATCGGCGCGCGGCAACCACATGTCGAGCAACTCATCACACGCCGTCTCGAGCTCCTCAGCACGAGCGCGATCCTTCATAGACGTGGTGTTCGCAAAGAGCGTCAAGCTCGCGCCCTGCATAGCAGAACGGCAGAACACGGCGCCGCACGCCACATCGGACAGCAGCTGACGCGAACCCTTGTCGGCCATGTCCTCGAGCAGCGCCAGTGCACGCCCGCAGGCATCCATAATGCGATACGGCGGCATAGCGGCCACATGCAGCGCATCCTGAATCGCGGTCGCTCGAGCCGGATCGTCACGCGGAATACCGTACGCCGCGGACACCTGCCCATAGGCACGAACGTCCTCGGCAACCAACTCGACAAGCTCCTGGGCCAGCTCATCAGCCTGGGCAAACGCGCGCGTCAGGTCATCCGCGCGATCGGCAAGCGCGGGGTTGGTCGCGCCGTAGCGCGCGACCATCCCGCACAGCGAGGCGCCCAGCGCACCCACAAAGGCGCTCGCGCTGCCGCCGCCGGGCACCGGCTCGCGCGCGGCAAGCGCCTCGGCAAACCCGCGGCAGGTCTTGTCCATCATCTCTTGGCTCATACGCATGCACCTTCAAGTCATATACATCGGTCGGGTGGCAACCGCCGACCGACCGCATCGATCACATAATGGTGCTAAGTCTAGCCCATAAGCACATGGGCGTCAGCGCACCTGGCCATCGCGGATTTCTATGGCACACGATAGGCGGCAGCGACACAAACATGGGACACATGACCCACCTTTCGAGACTTCCGGGCAGCGGCAACTGGGGCATACATATAGGTAAGAAGCCCTATGTTGGGGCAAGCTCATCACGGCACCGGACGACGAATGGAGGAATAACCGCACAGTAAACAAAGACATCATGTGCATGCGTAACCGCCGCCCCAGCGATCCGCGGCACACGATGTCCCTGGCAGACAAGGAGGACGCCACCATGAAGAAAAAGACCCTATCGATCCTTTCCCTTTGCATCGCCCTCTTTGCCGCATTTGCCCTTGTCGGCTGCGGCGGGAGCGCATCGGGCGGAGGCGGCAGCACCGCCAAGAGCGAGAGCAAGGAAAAGGCCCCCCGTCGCCAAGAAGACCGACTTTATCTGGTTTAAGGTCGAGATGCCCGAGGGTGTCGGCGTAAGCGACTCCGCCGGCAAGAATGCCGACAGGGTTCAGCTCACCTTCCCCGAAGACGAGAACGCCTCGGCCGATCGCTTTATCCCCGTTTGGAAAAAAGCGCTGACGGCCGAGGAGTCCCACGCCGACCAGGCAGAAAAGAAGGGGGATACGTTCCAGTGGAAGGATGGCGGGTCCGTCGAATATAACGGCAGGACGTGGCTCGTCGGAACGTACGAAGACAACAGCGGTATCTCAACCATCCTTTTTACCGACGTTGAACCAGGAAGCGTCTACGTCCTCATCTCGAACTTCGACCAGCACAAGAAAGAAGCCGAGGCGCTCCTCAACTCCATCGAGTTCCCCGATGACATGGCAGAGGCAGTTTCCGAGGCGCGCGAAGTCGAGATTTCGAGCATCGAGCTCAAGTAACGGGACACCCGCACGCGCCTACGCGCACCTGCGCACATGCGCCCCATTAAAGCAACGGGCACCCAACCCCGGGGAGGGCCGACAGCATCGGCCCTCCCCTCTTTTGGACCCGCGCATATTGCCACTTGTCGGCGCAAATCCGGCCCTCAGAATGGGACACATGGCCCACCCGAACGAGCCGCTCGCGCGTACAGTAAAGGCAGGTAATCCATGGGCGGTTACAGATCGAGGAGGACACGACCATGAAAAAGAAGGGCTTTGCGATTCTCACCCTCTGCATGAGTCTTTTTGCCGCGGTTGCCCTGGTTGGTTGCGGCGGAAGCGGCGGCGCTACCGGCAGCGGCGGTGGCGGCGGCGCAGAAAAGCCAGCCGTGGATATGAGGACCGACTTCATTTGGTTTAAGGTCGAGGTCCCCGAGGGCGTCGAGATCACCGACGTCGCAGGCGACACTGCCGACAGGGCCCAGTTTAAGTTCACCGAGAGCGAGCACGCCAGCGATCGCTTCATCCCCGTCTTCGATCCTGACAAGAACGCCGACGAGCTGTTCGACTACGAGGCAAAGTGGAATGCCAGCTTTGAGTGGACCGAGAATGACCCCGTCAAGTACAACGGCAAGACTTGGCGCAACGCTTCCTATACACACTCGGGCGGCGTAACGACCGAATACTTCACCGACGTTGACGGCGGCAGTGTGTATGTGCGTATCGACAATGTCGAGGAGCACAAGGACGCCGTCGAGACCATGATGAAGTCTCTGGAGTTTGCCGACGACATCGCCGAAGCCAAGACCGAGGCCATGGACGTCAAGCTCGACGATATCGAGATCAAGCGCTAAGCGACTGGCGAGCGCAACGGGAAACACGGTCGCAGTGCAAACAAGCGACGGTACCCCAGCGCTTCGTACCCAGGGAGGGCCGGTAAACCGACCCTCCCTTTCTTATGCCGGTAGCCGACGAACGCGAGGATGCCGGACGCCGGAACCGCCCCAAATGTGGCAACAGTACGAAAACGATAAACACCCCAACACGTCCGCCCACCGATTTATTGCGCCGCGCAGACAATTAAACCAGCATCTTTAAACATCTGGGCAGTATAGTGTCCAAAACGAGCGTACAGCCGCACGCTGCGAATGGAGGAGTTATGACCGAACACCATGCCATCAGCCGCCGAGCATTTACGCTGGGCTTAGGTCTTGCGGCGCTGTCGCCACTTGCAAGCCTGCCAGAAACCGCGGCACCGGGCATTCCCCTGCGAGCGGCATTTGCAGACGACACGCCCAAACCGGCGGAGCACCTCGGTAATTTCGTCATTCGCCTTCGCCCCGCGGACTATTTTCGTACTGCAAGCGTCAACCAAGACGGCAACGTTCGCGGCAACGTCTGCCACCTGTTTAATGACGGTACGTCCAACAAGCTCATCCTTGAGAACGTAACGACCAAGAATGACGATACAAACTGGTATGCTATCCGCACCTTGCTCAATTTCGAAGAGCATAAAAAGACGGGCTACAGCATTTGGTCGGTCGACGACGACTCGGACAAAGATGGAAAGGTCATCCACGTATGGGGCGGCGAGTATGACAACAAGCCCAGCCGCGCTTTTGCGTTCGAGCGCCAATCAAACGGAACCTATATCATCCGAGACCGCACGGTCGAGAAAGAAACCGAGAAAAAAGACATTAAGTACTTGGCAATAGAATCGAACGGCAAAGACCAGGACAACAATAAGATCTGCCATAAGAGTAAGAGCATTCCGTGGGAGCTCGAACTTATCGGTTACGACATGAAAAAGAACGATGCCACGGTTAGCAGCCTCGACTGGATCACGTACAGCAGCTACGTCGATGGGCCATGTTGGATGAAATACGTCGACGACAACAAGTTCCTCGACGAGCTGAGCATCCCGGGTACGCACGATTCGGGCACCTGCAGCGTGGACAACGACACTGAGCCCCAATCCTCGCAAGTAAAATGCCAGCAGGATTACATTCCCACGCAGTTGCTCGAGGGAATCCGCTATTTTGATATCCGACTCGGAAAGGGCGACGACCCCGGTATCGACCACGGGATTTTCTACCTACTCAAAAAAGACGGGAACTATCTGCATCTCTCCGATGTCATCGGGTACTTCAAAACGTTTTTGAACGAAAACCTGTCAGAAGCGCTCATCATGCTCGTATCGCGCGGCAACGATGAGGCTACCGACGAAAGCATAACGACGGCTTTCGCCAAGGTTATGGACGATAATCCCGATCTGTTCTACACGTCGAGCCATGTCCCCACGCTGGGCGAGGTTCGCGGAAAGATCGTTCTGCTGCGTCGATTTGGGCTCGCCGGCAACAGTGCAAGCGGCCATACGTGGGGCCTCGACCTTACCGAATGGGATGACAAGATCAAGGCTCACTCCGACAGCACCACTATGTGTCTCGTCCAAGACGCGCGGGGCTTTGAAGCCGCGGGGGAAACAGGCGACAAAGAGCCCTATTGCACCAAGGTATACGCCCAGGACAAGTACAAACTCACGGGAACCGACAAGCTCAGCTGGGTCGATAATGCGCTGAAGGAAACGACCGGGCGCACGCGCAACAAGGTGGACGTCGTGGACGATGACAGGGCCAAGGTGCAAGTCCAGGAGCGTTGCTGGTCTATCAACTACACCAGCTGCACGGGCTTGTCGCACGGAGGCAATCCTTTTACCTCGGCACGAGTAGTCAACGAGCATCTGTACAAGAGCCCGTACATCAATCCCAGCGGCACCGAGGATACAAAGTCAGATTACCTCAAGCACATTGGCATCATCGCATCCGACTTTGTTGATGCGGCGCTGGCCCGGAGCATCTACCAGCGCAATTACAATTACGATACGAAGCACACGCAGTCGGCTTCGCGCTGCCTCCCGACCCGCATGCGCATGACATACGGCGACTCGCTGAGCGATGCCTCGCTCCAGGATGGCAAGACCGTTGGCGAGGGTCATTTCCGCCTCGTCGACAGCAGCAACGTACTCAACGTGGCGGCTTCGGGCCATGCGTTTGCCATCGAATATGTGGATGTCGACGCCCTGGCAACGAGACCGTTACGGGGCTGCAGGGCTCTGTGCCCATTGATATCGATCCACGCGCGCTGACGCCCCATTTTGAGGGACTCGAAGGCCTTAAGGCCGGCGAAGACGTGCGCGCCAAGATTGCGGCACCACTCGAGGGCAAGCTCGAAACCGATGCCTGCACGGCCCAGCTCGAGTTTGTGCACGACGCGGACGGCGCTCCGGGCACGGCAATGGCCGAGGGCGAAACATTTGCCGCAGGAACGTACTGGGTGCGCGTGAACGGTCTCTTGGGCGACGCGGCGCAGAACTACACGCTCGCCAGCGACGGAGCCGCAAGCTTTACCGTTGCAGCCTCGGGCAACGCGGGCGGCAACGGCGCCGGCACCGACGGTGGCACGGGCTCCAACGCAGGTAGCGCCGACAAGAACGGCAAGGGCAAAAGCTCGGCCGGAAAACTCGCCGACACGGGCGACGGCTCTGGCGTTGCCGCCGGGCTCGCTGCCGCCGCCGTGGCGACGACGGTCGCAGGTGCAGCAATGCTTGCCAGTGACCGCGAAGACAGCGAAGGCGCTAGCGAATAGGCAAGCCAGTTTTTGGGCGCATCAACTCAATCGGGGCGCAGAATACCGTTCTGCGCCCCGATTTTTACCTTGGACCGAACGCCGTTATCGGCTACATCACCATGTTCAGCGCGTTCACAAATTCCTGGGCCTTCGCACGGCTACTCAGGCTAAAGACGCAAGCGGTCAACAGCCTGTTACGCAGAAAAACATCACGGCCTTTGATTCTATTGACGCCCGTGATGTCCTTAAGATAGACAATCTCGGTGTGCTTGCCGCCGAAAGTGCCCTTCCTGAGCACCTCGATACGGTTGGGGTAGATCTTGACGTCTTTAAACCTACCCGAGCCCTTGTCCTGAAACAGCAAGGTGTTGTTGTCCATGCATGTCACTCCCATGGGGTTCGTGAAAACTGTCTCTATTGCCAAATTTTAGTCACCGCAAGGCCTCCATGCGAAGTTGCCAGACAGCGCAGCGATTCGTGTCCGTACGAGTCTTTAAACTAAATGCAATAAAGATGCGTCCTCAAGAGGAAAGTCGGGCGATATTGATGAGTGAACTGGCAAACCGCGGGGAATCGGCAATCGTGCCAGAAGTTTTTTACAAGCAGGTTTCCTCGATTCTCAACGCCGCTCGCGACAAGGCCTATACCGCCGTTAACTTTGCGATGGTTGAGGCATATTGGGAGATCGGCAAGAGTATTGTTGATGAACAGGGCGGAGAGGAGCGCGCCAAGTATGGCGATGCACTGATCGACGAACTTGCCGTTAGATTGACTAAGGATTTTGGCAGAGGCTTCAACGCCAGAAGCTTAAGATACATGCGTCAGTTTTATCTTGCGTTCCCAATTCGGAACGCGCTGCGTTCCGAATTGAATTGGACACATTACCGCAGGTTATCGCGTATAACCGACCCTGATGCTCGAACATGGTACATGAACGAATGTGCCGATTCTCGCTGGAGCACGCGTCAGCTCGAGCGCCAGATCAACACCATGTTCCGCGAGCGCCTGCTTGCCAGCAAGGACAAGGAGGCCGTCACCCAGGAAATCCAAAAGAGCGCCCCGGCTCGTCGCCCCGAGGATATCATCCGCGACCCATATGTACTGGAGTTTTTAGGTTTCTCGGACGATACTGCGTTTCGCGAGAGCGATCTAGAGCAGGCGCTCATCACGCATCTTCAGAAGTTCCTGCTGGAGCTTGGCCGTGGTTTCGCTTTCGAGGCGCGCCAAAGGCGCATCACCTTTGATGGGCGCCATTTCTATATTGACCTTGTGTTTTACAACTATCTGATGCGCTGCTTCGTGCTCATCGACCTTAAGACGGACGATCTTACGCACCAGGACCTGGGCCAGATGCAAATGTATGTGAACTACTACACGCGCGAGCTCATGAACGAAGGCGACAATCCGCCCATAGGCATCGTGCTCTGCGCGGACAAAAGCGATTCGATCGTCGAGTACACGCTGCCCGAAGACAACGACCAAGTGTTTGCCGCCAAATACCTGCCGTATCTTCCAAGCAAGGAAGAGCTGGCGCGCGAGCTGAGTGCCGAGTACCGCGCCATCAACGAAGCGACTAATGGCGAAGCGCAAGGGTAGCGGCACGTTGCGACCGATACCCCCGACGGCGCTCCACATCACCCGGGATAAGAGGAGCTTTCCATGACAGACAGACCGAAAACAACACTGCGCGACTGCATCTATGGGCTTGCCGTCGGTGACGCGCTGGGCGTTCCCTACGAGTTCAGGCCCCGCGGTACGTTCGAATGCACGGACATGATCGGCTACGGCACGCATGGGCAACCCGCCGGCACCTGGAGCGACGACGCATCTATGACGCTTGCTACCTGCGACTCGATTAGGGAGCTCGGGCACATCGACACCGCGGACATGCGCGACAAGTTCGTAAGCTGGATTGCCCGTGGCGAGTATACGATCGACGGCGTTTTCGATTACGGCGGTACGACCGCCCGCGCCCTGCGCACCGGCAAAGGAGGCTCCGGCGAGCGCGACAACGGCAACGGATCGCTCATGCGCATCGCTCCCCTGGCGTTCACCGATGCGACAGACGAAGAGGTCAGCAAGGTCTCCGCGATTACGCACGCCCACAGAACGTCGACCGACGCATGCATCATATTTGTCGAGCTGATGAGGGATGTGATGAACGACGTGCTCCCCTCGTGGGCGCTCCATCTGAAAGGCGTGCCTGAGCAGGAGATCAGGTCGGGTGGCTTCGTGCGCGACACGCTTAAGGCAGCCACCTGGTGTTTCGTCAACACTAACAGCTACGAAGATTGCGTGCTTGCCGCCGTCAACCTAGGCGACGACACCGACACCACCGCAGCCGTCGCCGGCGCCCTCGCCGGCACGGCATACGGTCTCAAAGCCATCCCACAGGAGTGGATCGACACTCTGCGCGGCAAAGAGCTGATTGAGAGCTGCCTGTTTTAAGGCGCCATTCAAGAAATAAGGCAGGAGGCATCATGGAGAGGAAGATCGCAAATATAGACGAGTTCCAAGTGGACGAAAACGGGATTCCGCTATTTCCAGTAGGACTGAAGGAAGAAGCCAGCCTCTATATCCTCCCCGACGGGCGTTACCTCCCCTGCGGGGTCTACAGGACCGCGGACGGCGGTTCGATCATTTATGAGCCATCCGAACTAAGCTTCTTCGGGCAGATGCTTGCTCAATTCAAAGAGAACTAGAGGCTTGATTGCCCGTTAGATCGACACTGCTCCAAGCCATGGGGCGGGTAGGATGTCTCCCGCCGCGGCCTGTGAGGTAGAATTACGACTGCCGCGGAATCCGCCTGCGGGCAACGCTCCGATCTCCGATTGGGGTGAAGCCTATGAACTTGTTTCTTGAAATCCTGCGCCTCTCGATGTATGTAACCGGCATCGTCCGGAACCTCTACTCGATCTGGCGGGAATATGAGCA
>CATWKM010000064.1:0-8982 GCA_958351385.1 uncultured Collinsella sp.
CTTGAAAAGTGCGAACATAAAAACAGTTTCATCAATATTCTCCTTTATATATAAAATCTAATTTGTTGAACTAAGCCGTGTATACCATACTCTCCAATGAAAGAACGCCCTGATATAGCGAAATATTGCCGTTTTCCTGCATACGTGCGTACGCACTCCACAGGAATTCTAAGGGGCCTGCCCCCTTAGCACGCGGACTTTGGAACAAAGTCTAGTGTGCTACGCCTTGCCAGAGGTGTACTGGCTCCCGGTACGCACGTACGCAGCAATTGCCATCAATGCGTCATATGGGTGGCGATCAAGTTCGCACAAACCGACCTTGATCCCGAAAAACAAAAGGTAGGATACCATCACCACGATGATATCCTGCCTTTTGTTCGTTCCTGTTTACCGTTCCGAGTAGTCCTTCCGCAGAATTTCCGATAAACAAAAAACGTACCCGAACCCTTTCTCGTAAAGAATCGGGTTCGAGTACGAACTGAATACTGGAGCAATATAAAACCACCACAAAGGTGCCTGTCCCCTTTGTGGCGGTTTTGGCCTAGAGCTAGAGCGTGTGGCCGTAAGCGTCGGTGGCCTTGATGGCGGCGGCGAATTTTTCGTCCGTGAAGGGCTCGGGGTTTCCCTGCTTCCACTCGTTGGTGGCGTGCGCGTACTCGCACAGGGCAGGGATATCAGCCTCGGAAAGCCCGACCTGCTCAAGCGTCACGGGCAGGCCCATCTGATTGTTAAAGGCGGCGTAGCGCTCAAGGTTCTCGGTATCGCCCGTATAGGCGAACAGTACCAGCACACCCAGGCTTACGACATCGCCGTGCAGGTAGGAGCCCTCGCGCGGAATGCTGCAGGAAGCGTTGTAGAACGCGTGCGCCACGCTCGAGTTGTAGTAGTAATCGTTTTGGTTGGTCAGGTTGGAGACGTAGCCCGTGTTGACCACGATGTCGAGCGCGATCTGCTTGACGGCATCGGTCGACTGGTCCTGGCGCACGTCCTCAAGACCCTGGACGCCAAAGGTAAACAGCGGCTCGGAGCAGGTGTGGGCGAGTGCTAGGCCAAGGCCTGCCGTGTGCTCCAGGTTGCCGGCGCTCGTGGCGTACTCGACCTCGGGCTGCTTGGACAGGGCATCACCCACGCCGGCCCAGAAGTACTCCGCCGGAGCCTCGGCGATGATCTTGGGGTTGATGAAGATGTGCGCAGGTCGGTTAGGGTACGAATAGCCCTCGAGCGAGCCGTCGTCGTTGTAGACAACGGCAATGGCGGTCGCGGCGGAGCAGTTGGAACAGATCGTCGGTACCGTAAAGACAATCTTCTTGAGCTCGATAGCTGCGGTCTTCACGGTGTCGAGCGCCTTGCCGCCGCCGCATGCGATAAGCACGTCAGCTTCCTGGCAGGCAGGGGAGTTTACGACCTTGGCGATATTTGCGCGCGTACTGTTGGTGCCGTAGACGCGCGTCTCCAGAATCTCGACGTCGGTACCTGCCAGCGCAGCTTCGATACCGGGAAGTGCTGCGGCCAGTGCTCGTTTACCACCAATGATGGCGACCTTGGTTGCTCCGTACTCGGCCAACGCGCCGTGCAGCTCGTCAAAGCAGTCTTCGCCAACGGTATAGTCGCTCATTCCGATCGTGCGCATAGCAATCTTCTTTCGTTCGATAAAGTGCTTACAGGTATTTTGCTCCAAGAGAAGGTCCACGGCCGCAAGAAATTTCGAACGTATAAAACCAGTGTTGAGGGTTTTTCGCCGGTGCGGAACGTGCTAGCATACTCCGCATAAGCGTTGATGGGGACGAGTAGTCGGCCGTCCGCATGCTACAGAGAGCGGGGAGCGCTGAGAACCCGTGCATGCGACCGATGAAAATCACCCCGGAGCTGCGGTCCCAACGGACGCGCCGTACAGGCACGTCTTAGTAGACATCGCCGAGATGGTCGTCGATACAGACCAGCCGAGTAACGGATGCGAGCGCGCGAATACGCGGGCGAGGGCATCTAAGCTGGGTGGTTAAGCGAAGAGCTTTTGCGGGCGTGCAGCCCGTTTGTGGCGCTTCGTCCCAGCTTGTAGGGACGGGCGCTTTTTTGGTGCCCAGAGGGCGTGCGCGCCCACGACATGAAAGGGGTACCGTGGCAAACGAGTACAAGCAGACGATGAATCTGCCCAAGACCGGTTTTCCCATGCGTGCCGGTCTTTCCAAGTCCGAGCCCAAGCGACTCAAGGACTGGCAGGACAACAAGGTCTACGAGCAGGTTCTGAAGAAGAACGAGGGTCACAAGAAGTTCGTGCTGCACGACGGCCCTCCGTACGCCAACGGTCCGATCCACATCGGCCACGCCATGAATAAGATCTCCAAGGACGTGATCAACCGCTACTGGATGATGCAGGGCTATGAGGTTCCCTACGTCCCCGGTTGGGACTGCCATGGTCAGCCGATCGAGCACAAGGTCGAGGAGAAGCTCGGCACCGAGAAGTTCAACCAGACCTCCACGGCTAAGATCCGCGAGCTCTGCAACAAGTTCGCTGTCGAGAACATCGAGCTGCAGAAGGCCGGCTTCCGTCGCCTGGGCGTGCTCGGCGACTGGGACAACCCCTATCTGACGCTCTATCACCAGCATGATGCCGCCGACATCGAGGTCTTCAAGGCCATGTTCGATAAGGGCATGATCTATCGCGGCCACAAGCCGGTTCACTGGTGCAAGCATTGCCACACCGCACTCGCCGAGGCCGAGATCGAGTATTCCGACGAGACGAGTCCCTCCATCTTTGTTCGCTTTGAGATGACCTCCAAGCCCGCCGGCCTCGAGAACTTCGACGGCCCGGTCGACTTCATCATCTGGACGACTACCCCGTGGACCATCCCCTCCGATCAGGCCGTTTCCCTCAAGCCCGGCGCCGCCTATGTCGCCGTTGAGCACGACGGCCGCGCCGAGGTCATGCTCGAGGACCTTGCTCCCAAGTGCTGCGAGGAGTTTGGCTGGGAGTACACCCCGGTCATGGTCGACGGCAAGCCCTACGTGGTTCCCGCCGAGACCTTCCACCACATCCACTACAAGCAGCCGATCTTTGACGGCGTTGAGGGCGTGGCGCTGCTGGCCGATTACGTCGGTGTCGATGACGGTACCGGTATCGTCCACAACTCGCCCGGTCACGGCGTCGATGACTACTTTGCCTGCCTCAAGGAGGGCATCACCGACATCTGCATGCCGGTCGATGACGACGGCAAGTTCTACACCGGCGAGGAGTTTGGTACCGGTGGCCCCTTCAGTGGCATGGATACCGACGAGGCCAACCCGCACATCATCGAGTTCCTGCGCGAGCGCGGCACCCTGGTCCTCGAGAAGAAGATCACGCACAGCTATCCGCACTGCTGGCGCTGCAAGCACCCGGTGCTCTTCCGTGCTACCGACCAGTGGTTTGTCTCGATGGACAAGACCGGTTTGCGCGAGCAGGCCGGCAAGGAGGTCCGTGAGAACGTCAAGTGGTATCCGGCCCACGCGGCCAACCGCATCGGTGCCATGGTCGAGCAGCGTCCCGACTGGTGCATCAGCCGCCAGCGCAACTGGGGCGTGCCTATCCCCAGCTACACCTGCGCCGACTGCGGCGAGAAGGTCATGAACGACGCCACGCTCGACGCCGTCATCAAGCTCTTCCACGAGAAGGGCTCCGACGCCTGGTTCACCGACGCTCCCGAGAGCTATCTTGGCGAGGCCTGCGTCTGCCCCAAGTGCGGCGGCCATCACCTCAAGGCCGATAAGGACATCCTCGACGTGTGGTGGGATTCCGGCGTCTCCTGGAAGGCCGTCTGCGAGTACCGTCCCGAGCTGGAGTATCCGGCGGATGTGTACCTCGAGGGCTCCGACCAGCACCGCGGTTGGTTCCAGAGCTCGCTGCTCACCTCGGTGGGCGCCAACGGCCACGCTCCGTACAAGGCGGTCGTCTCGCAGGGCTTCACCCTCGACGGCCAGGGCCGTAAGATGTCCAAGTCGCTCGGCAACGTCATCGACCCCAACAAGGTCTGCGACGAGATGGGCGCCGACATCATCCGCCTGTGGGTTGCCTCCGTCGATACCAGCTCCGACGTGTCCATCGACCACGAGATCCTTGCCCGTACGTCCGATGCCTACCGTCGCTTCCGCAACACGCTGCGCTTCCTGCTTTCTGAGCTCGAGGGCCAGTTTGAGCCCGAGACCGATGGCGTCGCTTTTGCCGACCTGCTGCCGCTCGACAAGCTCATGGTTGCCCGTCTGACCCAGGTCCAGGCCGAGGTCGACGACGCTTACTCTTGCTACGAGTTCCCGCGCGCCTACCGTGCGCTTTACGACTTCGTGGTTACCGAGCTTTCCAACGTGTACCTCGACGCCCTGAAGGATCGTCTGTACTGCGACAAGCCCGGTTCGCTCGAGCGCCGCAGCGCCCAGACCGTGCTCGCTGAGCTCTTCTCGATGCTCATGCGCGATCTGCAGCCGATTCTGTCCTACACCGTCGACGAGGCCATGGCCTATGCGCCTGCCGGCTGCGTCGATCACCAGAAGTACGCCGCGCTGCTCGATTGGTACAAGTCGCCCATCACGGTCGACGAGGCCAACGAGTTTGAGGGCGTGCTCGAGGCTTCGCTCGAGCTCCGTAGCGCCGTGACCAAGGCCCTTGAGGACGCCCGCTCCGCCGGCACCTTCACTAAGAGCCAACAGGTCCGCGTCAAGGCGGTCGTTCCCGCCGAGATGTATGCGCTGCTGACCGGCGACAAGGCCGTCGACCTGGCCGAGTTCTACATCGTCTCCGCTGTTGAACTGACCCAGGGCGAGGAGCTCTCCGTTGCCATCGAGGCTGCCGAGGGCGAGTGCTGCGACCGTTGCTGGAACTACCGCACCACCGTCGGCGAGTACAACGGCCACGCGCATATTTGCAAGAGGTGTGCGGAAGCCCTTTAAGGCACGGTAACTCGGCATTTTAGTTATAGGGAGAATTTAGGCGCCTTCGGCCCATTTGCTCCGCTGAAGAAAAGCGACATTCCGTTATCCGGAATGCCGCTTTCTTTTATGCTGGTTATTTATCTGACGTTAGCGAATGTGTCGTGCGCTCTGCGTGTGGCAATATAAGATGGTTATCTGCGTTAAATGGAATTTGATTATCTGAGGGTAGGGGATTTCTTTGGGTCGTGGTGCGGATATGACGCCGCCTTTGCGTTGGCGGTTGGGTGTTGCTGGTGGGGTGGCGCTGGTTGTGCTGCTTGTTGACCAGCTTACTAAGCTCGCGGTTCGTGCCGTGGGCGACGCCTTGCATGTGACCGTCATCCCCGGTGTTATCGACTTTATGTTTGTCCGCAATATCGGTGCTGCCTTTAGCATGGGCGAGGGGCATGGCATCGCGTTTGCCGTGCTGGCGTTGGCGGTCATTATCGCTATTGCCGTGTACCTCGTTCGTGCACCCCAGCTCGCCCATCTTGAGGTTGTGGGCATGGCGATGGTTGCGGGCGGTGCTATCGGCAACGCTATCGATCGTTTGGCCTTTGACTTCGTGACCGATTTTATTGCCACCACCTTCATCGACTTTCCCGTCTTCAATGTGGCCGATATCGGCATTACGGTCGGTGTGGTGCTGGCGCTCTTCGGTTACATGTTCTTGAGCCCCGCGGCTCGTGAGGTCGATGCGACCGCCGAGCTTAACGCCCGTGACGAGGCCCGCGCCAAGCGCAAGGCTAAACAACGTGGGGAGCGTGCCCGCAAGATTCGCGAAAGGACTGAGCGCTAATGGCCGACATCCATATCCTTGTTGCCGACGATGCCGCTGGTCAGCGTCTTGACGCCTATCTGGGCGCCAATGACGGCTGCCCTACGCGCTCTGCCTGCGCACATCTGATTGAGGGTGGGGCCGTAGTGGTCAATGGCGAGACCTGCCTGTCCAAAAAGTACGCCGTGCGAGCCGGTGACCGTATTTCGGTTGATTTGCCCGAGCCGCACGATCCCACCGACGTGATTCCCGAGGCCATCCCGCTCGACATTCGCTATGAGGACGACTACCTCATCGTGCTCTCCAAGCAGCGCGGTCTGGTGTGCCATCCCGCCCATGGCCACGAGAGCGGCACCCTTGCGAACGCCCTGGTCTACCACTGCGGCATCGACCATCTGGGCACCGTGCAGGGCGAGGACCGCCCCGGTATCGTACATCGTTTGGATCGCGATACCTCGGGTCTTATGCTTGCGGCAAAGGACGACGACACCCAGCGCGCGCTCCAAAATCTTATCCGTACGCGCACGCTCGACCGCCGCTACATTACGCTCGTTCACGGTCATATCGCCATGGATGAGGGCACCGTTAACACCGGCATTGCCCGTTCTACACGTGACCGTGTCAAGATGGCGGTTTCCGATGATCCTTTTGCGCGCCAGGCCATCACGACCTTTAAGGTCCTTGAGCGCTTTGATTCCACGCGCTTTGATGACGGCTACACACTCGTTGAGTGTCACCTGTTTACCGGTCGCACGCATCAGATTCGCGTGCACATGCGCCATATCAACCACGCCTGCGTGGGCGATCCGCTCTACGGTAAGTGCGATGCGCGTGCCGATCAGGGTCTGACCAGGCAATTCCTCCATTCCTGGCGCGTGGCGTTCGATCATCCCGTGACGGGAGAGCGCATTGAGTGCCGCGACGAGCTGCCGTGGGATCTCGCCGCCGTCCTCGACGACTTAGCCCCGCGTTCGCTTGGTCGCACTGCTGCCGGCGACGAAATCGTACCGCAGCTCGGCCTGCTCGAAGCCTAGCCAGTATTAGGTGGTTTCTTGAACTCGGTAAGCCTGCGGTAAGATATACGATTGTTTACGTAACACGTTCCTGGGAGCCTGCATGCTCGCCTTTTTACAAACCAACACGCCCATCGTGATCTTCAACCAGATTGTCGTCACGCTGCTCACGGTCTGCTTCTTGTACCAGGTGGTCTTCTTTGTCATCGGTGCTCTCCGCGGCGAGGTCGCGCCTCCCAAGGCCAAAAAGCTGCACCGCTATGCCTTCTTTATCGCGGCGCATAACGAGGAGGCCGTGATTGCCAACCTCGTTCGCTCCATCAAGGACCAGGATTATCCTTCAGAGCTTATCGAGGTCTTTGTCGTCGCCGATGCTTGCACCGACAACACGGCGCAGCTCGCGCGCGAGGCGGGCGCCATTGTGTACGAGCGCAATGACCTGGCCCGTAAAGGCAAGAGTTGGGTCATGGACTTTGGTTTCGACCGTATCCTTAACGAGTATCCCGACACCTTTGAAGGTTACTTTATCTTCGATGCCGATAATGTTATCGCCCGCGATTATGTGTCCAAGATGAATGATGCCTTTGACCAGGGCTTCCATGTGGTCACGAGCTATCGTAACTCCAAGAACTTCGGAAGCTCGTGGATCTCGGCAGCGAATGCCACTTGGTATCTGCGCGAGGCGCGTTTCCTCAACAACGCGCGCAACATCTGCAAGACGTCCTGTGCTGTCTCGGGTTCGGGCTACCTCATCTCAGCCAGTGTTATCGAGGGCATGCACGGCTGGCAGTTCCACACGCTGACCGAGGATATTCAGTTCACGACGTTCTGTGCCATTCACGGCATTCGTATTGGCTATGCGCCGGCTGAGTTCTTTGACGAGCAGCCTGTGACGTTTAAGGCTTCTTGGAAACAGCGTATGCGTTGGACCAAGGGCTTCTACCAGGTCTTCTTTACCTACGGTAAGCATCTGGTCAAGTCAACCTTCCGCTATCATCGCTTCGCTGCCTACGACATGTTCATGACAATCGCACCGGGTATGCTGCTATCGCTGATTTCGATGCTTGCCAATGCGACGTTCCTCATTGTTGGCGGTCTTTCCCACGGCTTCTTAGCTACCGAGGTCGAGATGCAGGCGTGTGCCGCTTCGCTCATCATGACCTTCGTCATGATGTATCAGACCTTCTTTATCCTGGCGCTGCTCACGACTATCTTCGAGTACAAGCACATCCATTGCGCGCAAAAGTGGCGCCTGGTGACCAACCTGTTTACCTTCCCGATCTTTATGTTCAGCTATATCCCCATTACGGTGGCTGCGTTGTTCCTGAAGGTCGACTGGGTCCCGACGCAGCATGCCGTCAGCGTTACCCTCGACGAGGTCATGCAGGGCGCTAAATAACCACCACCAAAACCACCACGAAGGGGACAGGCACCTCTGTGGTGGTTTTTGCTTTTGAGTGACTGCCCCGGGAGGTGTTCAATGGTCTATATTCCCTTTTGGATCTGCGCCTTTGCCGGTGCGGTGATTGATGTCCGTGAACGGCGGTTTCCCAACGCGCTTGCCGCCACATGCGCCGTGGCGGCGTTTGCAGGCGTTTGGCTGGACAGGGGCTTGAACACGGCGCTTGACCACGCCGGTCCTGCCGTTATCGTGTACCTTTCCCTTGTGCTGACCGAGTCGCTTTGGCGGCGTTTCCGCCAGGCCCCCGGCATCGGCATGGGGGATGCCAAGGCGCTTTTCGCGCTTTGCACGCTCGACCCTCTGGGCGGCATCGTGGCATTTGCCGTCGCGCTCCTGGTCCTGGCCCTCTCCTGCCTCTTTACAAAATCGCGCTCCCTGCCATTGCTCCCGTTTTTGGTGCCGATATTTGCCATAATCGAGGTCGTGGGCTGGACATTGTAACCGATTGCGCATCCTTTTTAAGGAGCATGCCATGGCAACTAATCAAGAAACGGCCGTCATTAAGGCGCGCATGGACCGCATTCCCGCGGCGTTGTCGCCCGAGCTGGTCGAGCGTATCGCCGCCGACCGCGCCTCGGGTGTCGTTAATCCTTATCGATGCTGCGACGACCAGGTCATTCGTCGTATAGATCGCGCTGCCGACAAAGGCACGCTTATGCGTCCGGCGTTTATGCGCGATACCGAAAAGATTCTTCATCTTCCTGCGTACACGCGTTATGCAGGCAAAACGCAGGTCTTTAGCTTTCGCAGCAACGACGACCTGTCGCGGCGCGGCCTTCATGTGCAGCTCG
>CATWKM010000065.1:0-8959 GCA_958351385.1 uncultured Collinsella sp.
CCCCCGCCGCAATGGCACGCACGGCCATCTTGTGGCCCTGCGGAATATCCTCCGCGGCAACGACCTCGCCCACCCCGGGAACCGCGACGGCGGTGCCCTTGGCAAGCGGCGACAGCGCGACGATCACGTTATCGGCCGGATTGATCTGGATAGTGTTCATTACAAATGGTCCTAACCCTACAGGTTGAGCAGAAGTCAGCGGGCGCCCGCCAGTTGTCCGGCGGGCGCACAGAAGGATTTAGGCCTGGGCGTTGGCAAATGCCTGCTTGGCGCCCTCGGCGCGCACAACGGCAAGCGCGTTGACGACAAACTCCTCAAGGCCGGCGATCTGCGTAAGGTCCTCGCCCCACATCTGCTCGTTGCTGAGCACGTCGTGCACCAGCTCGGCATCGTCTGCACCGGCGTGGGCGGCGTAGAAATCGAGCACGAAGGCATCGTCCTGAGCGGTGTACTCGGTGCCGTCGGCGCGGCGCAGGTGCAGGCCATCGCCCTCGCGAGCAACGAGCTCCTGCGTATAGAAGGCAATGAGCGTAGCGAGGCTCGTCGCCAGGCACTTGGGCAGGTTGCCGGTCTCGGCAACATAGTCCTTGAGCGTGGGCAGGTCGCGAGCACGCCATTTGGCGGTTGAGTTGAGGCAAATGGAGAGCAGCGCGTGGTCGATAAACGGGTTGTCGAAGCGGTTCTCGACGGCGGCGGCAAAGGCCTTGCAGTCCTCGACATCAAGATCGGCGGCAAGCGTCGGGATGACCTCGTCGTAGAGCATGGTGTTCATGAAGCCGCGAACGGTCTCGTCATGCATGCAATCGCGCACGATTTCAAAGCCGGCAACCCAGGAACCCGGAACAAAGGCAGTGTGGGCGCCGTTGAGGATGCGGACCTTGCGCTTCTTGTACGGGGTGACATCGGGGGTCACAAAGACGCCCGGCAGGCCGGCCTTCACGAAGGGCAGACGCTCCTTGAGCGACTCATCGCCCTGGATACCCCACATCTGGAAGGGCTCGCGCACGGCCAGGAAGGGATCCTCGTAGCCCAGGCGCTCGGCCACGGCAGCGGCCTCCTTGGGGTCGCGGATACGGCCGGGGACGATAGTGTCTACGAGCGTGGTGCAGACGGTGCAGTCGTTGGCCATCCACTGCGCAAACTCGTCCTCCCAGCCCCAGTCGCTCACGTACTGGTTCATGATGCGCAGCAGCTCCTCGCCGTTGTGATCGATGAGCTCACAGGCGAGCACGATGACGCCCGGCTTGCCGGCGGCCCAGCGGGTGTGGAGCACCTGGGCAAGCTTGGCGGGGAAGCTCGCGGGCGGCATGTCGTCGGCCTTGCAGGACGGATCGTAGGCGATACCGGCCTCGGTGGTGTTGGAGACGATAATCTCCAAATCGTCGGAGACGGCGACCTCCATCATGGCGCGGTAGTCGTCCTCGCGATACGGATTGAGGCAGCGGCTGCAGGCGCTGATCACACGGGACTCGTCGACCGTGTTGCCGCTCTCCTTGCCGCGCACCAGCACGGTGTACAGGTCATCCTGAGCGTTAATGCCGTCGGCAAAGCCAAAGGCACCGCTGATGGGCTGGACCATGACAACCTTGCCGTTCCAGCCGGTTGCCTCGTTGCCCATGTCAAAGAAGCGGTCGACGAAGGCGCGCAGGAAATTGCCCTCGCCAAACTGCAGAACCTTCTCGGGCGCGTCCTTGGGCAGCAGGTAGCCCTTGTAGCCGATCTTCTCGAGCGTCTCGTAGCTGATGTTCTCCATCGATGTCTCTCCTTAGATTGCTGTTAGCGTGCAGGCAAAACGGGGGCGCCGCGTGTGGCAACGGCGCTCCCGAGTTCGGTGTGATTCGATGCGGGTTTAGGCCTCGACGGTATCCAGGTCAAAGCCAAAGTA
Source organism: uncultured Collinsella sp. (assembly GCA_958351385.1). Lineage (GTDB taxonomy): Bacteria > Actinomycetota > Coriobacteriia > Coriobacteriales > Coriobacteriaceae > Collinsella. Next base: position 1,886 of record CATWKM010000065.1, read on the forward strand.
GCGGACCGCGTTGTTGTAGCTAATGTCGCGCACGATGGCTCCCAGCAGCTCCATGTCGGCCGGATACTTGCCCTGCTCGACCCACTCGCCGATCACGCCGCACAGCACGCGACGGAAGTACTCATGACGCGGGTAGGACAGGAAGGAGCGGGAATCGGTAAGCATGCCCACAAAGTTGCCCAGCACGCCCTCGTTAGCCAGAGCCGTAAGCTGCTCGCGCATACCGATCTCGTTGTCGTTGAACCACCAGGCAGAGCCGTTCTGGATCTTGCCGGCGGTCGGAGCCTCCTGGAAGCAGCCCATCACGGTATCGATCATGGTGTTGTCGATGGGGTTCAGGCTGTACAGGATGGTCTTGGGCAGACCCGTGGACTCCTGGATGGAGTTGAGGAAATCGGCCAGCTGGTCGGACGGCGTGTAGTTGGAGATGCAGTCGTAGCCGGTATCGGGACCGAGCTTGGCGAACATAGCGCGGTTGTTGTCACGCTTGCAGCCAAAGTGCAGCTGCATGGCCCAGCCAAGGCGGACATACTCGCCGGCGACGAACTGCATAAAGGCCGTCTTGTACTTGAGGACCTCGTCCTCGGTAAGCGGCTCGGCGGCAAGGCCCTTGGCAAAGATGGCCTCGATCTCGTCGGCGGTAGCCGGAGCGTACATAACGTAGTCGAGCGCGTGGTCGGAAGCGCGGCAGCCCAGCTCGTGGGCAACGTCGTAGCGCTTGGAGATGGCGGCCTTCATGCCCTCGAAGTCGCTGATCTCAATGCCGGCAACCTCGGAGAGATGCTTGCAGTAGTCGGCGAACTCCTGGCCACGCTCGATGCGCAGGGCGGCATCGGGGCGCATGGCGGGAACGACCTGAACGTCAAAACTGTCGTCGGCGGCAATCTTCTTGTGCCACTCAAAGCTGTCGGCGGGGTCGTCGGTAGTGCAGATCATGCGGACGTTGGACTGCTTGATCAGGTTGCGGCAGGTAAAGCTAGCCTCAGCGAGCTTGGCGTTGGCAAGGTCCCAGACCTCCTGAGCGGTTTTGCCGTTCAGGACACCCTCGTAGCCAAAGTAACGCTTAAGCTCCAGGTGGCTCCACTCAAAGACGGGGTTGCCCACGCAACGGCCCAGGGTCTCGGCCCACTTCTGGAACTTCTCGCGAGCAGGGGCATCGCCGGTAATGAAGCGCTCGTCGACGCCGTTGGCACGCATCAGGCGCCACTTGTAGTGGTCACCGCCCAGCCAAACCTCGGTGATGTTCTCAAAACGCTTGTCGTCCCAGATCTCCTTGGGAGAAATGTGGCAGTGGTAGTCAACGATGGGCATGCCCTCGGCAAAGTTGTGGAACAGCTCCTCACCGGTTTTGGTGCTCAGCAGGAAATCCTGATCGTCCATGAAGTTTTTCATCAAACAACCCCTTTGTTGGCGGAGCGAGCGCACGATGCGCTCGTTATCCTCTAGGTGAACGTTCACTATAGTAGTCCATTTCGACTTGACAGGTGAACGTTCACCTAACCATCACGGGGTGAGCGGTTGGTTTTTGGCCCTCAACGGTCGAGCAGGTGCCTTATCCATGCCGGGCGATAAAAAAGATCCGCTGGGGACAGCCCCCCAACGGATCTCTTACATCGATAACCCGGGTTGTCTAGATTCCCGCCAGCTTGCAATACCGGTCGACGTTGCTGGCAAACACCATCTCCACAGCACCCTTCTGCACGGGCTCCTCCGGAGTTTTACCCCACAGCAGATACTCGCCCAAGGTCTTGGCGCCACGGTAGGCCAGGCTCACCGGGTCCTTATAGACAATATTGGTAAAGATGCCACGGCGCAAGGCCAAGGCGCTCTCGGGGAACAGGTCGTTTCCGATTACCATGACCTTGCCGGCCTTGCTGCTTGAAACAAGCGCGTCGGCGACTACCTCGGAACCAACGGCAAAAACGCTACAGATGAGCTCGGGAGCATCCGGCGCACTCAAGCGCTGCTCAAGCTCGCGCTCGAGCTGTTTGACTTGCGCATGGGCGCCGGCAAGGTCCTCAACCCGCCATGGAATATCGTGCTCGCGCAGGTAATTATGAAAGGCGCGGGCGGTCAGGTAGTGTGAGTCGGTATAGGGATCGCCCGCCAACAGAAGCACGCGGGCGTCAGCCCCAGAAGCGTGGACCAGGTTAGCCGCCTGCTCTGCCATAAGGCTGCCCGCCGCGGAATAGTCCGCCAGACTGGCACCCAGGCGATCGAGGTGCGGTCGGTCGCCGTCGACGAGCTCAATCGCCACGCCCGCCTCGGCAATCTGCCTCAAAAGCTCGGTCGCGCGGTCATCGCCCGGAACATAGGCAAGCAGACCATCGATCTTCTCGCCTACCTGCAGACGCTCATCAATCTGCTCGAGCGCATCGGCGTAGCCGCCCACGCCAAATTCTACGCGCTCAACCGTAATGCCCTGATCGATGACCTCCTGCTCAAAGCGGTTGCAGCCTTCCCAAAGGTAACGGAAAAAGTACGCCCCCTCGCGCGATGCGCGGGGCAGGCAAAACACCAAGTTGATATCCTTGCGGCGCAGGCTCGAGGCACTCGTATTGCGATGGTAACCCATGGCCTCAGCCTTAGCATTCACCTTGGAGCGCACGGATTCGCTCACGCCGGCCTTACCCGTCAGGGCCTTGTGCACGGTATTGATGGAAACGCCAAGCTCGGCGGCTATGTCCTTCATGGTTACGCGAGCGCTCATGGGGTTACTCCGTTATAGATAAGTTGCCAATTAACAGTACAGGTAACGATACCCCAAAATCACTCTTCAACTCGCCGCGCTCTCCCCCAAATGTGCAAAGCGCCCCGCGAACGGATGCTCGCGAGGCGCTTGGATGACGGACCTTACTTGATACCGCGGCCCAAGTCTTCGGCAATTTTGTCCACGCCCTTAAGTGCGGCGCAAGTCTTTTTGTTGGAGCAATGTCCCGTGCAAACGCCGCCCTGAGCGCAGTCGGCGCAGGTTCCCTTGCGGTAGATGCGTACGCACACGGCGACAAACGCAATACCGATAACAGCCAGTACAACAATATCGATAGGTGCCATAGCAAGCCTCCTCTAGTTAGCCACCACTTACTTTACCCCATTCTCCACCTACCAAAAAGGGACAGGTTTATTTTGGTCGGTTTTATCTGCGGAAACGCCACATCTCCCCCACCAAAAAGCCCGAGTGTCGCTGGGACACCCGGGCTCGCGGAAAGGGGCTGATCCTTATTCGGACTTAAGCGGAAACTGCGGCGGAAGCGGTGTTGGTCTCGTCCTCGTCGGTCCAAGCGTGCTTAGGCATGGGACGGAAGATCTGGAAGAGCATCGCAACCAGCAGCACAATGGCTACAACCGTCCAAATACCAAACTGGCCAAGGACAAGCAGGTTGTAGAACTGGTTGATGAACAGGCCGATCACCCATGCGAAGGCGCACTCGTAGCCGATGGCAATCGCGGTCCACTTGCCGGAGTCCATCTGATTGCGAATGGTGCCCATGGCGGCAAAGCACGGAGCGCACAGCAGGTTGAATGCACCAAAGGCAACGCAAGCACCCATGGTCGGGAACATGCCGGCGAACGCGGTCCACAGGCTCGGGTCGGTCTCGGCGGCGTCGGCCACGGACAGCAGCGAGCCGGCGGTGGCGACGACGTTCTCCTTAGCGACAAGGCCAGAGACAGTCAGCGCAGTTGCCTGCCAGGTGCTAAAGCCGAGCGGGGCGAAGATCCAAGCGACCAGGTTGCCGAGCATGGCAAGCACAGAGTAGTCCATGAACTCCTCGGGGATGCCGTCCATCGCGGGCAGGAAGCCAAAGGAACCGTTGTAGCTACCAAAGTTGGAGAGGAACCAAACGACGACGGTGGACGCGAAGATGACCGTGCCGGCCTTCTTGATAAAGGCCCAGCAGCGCTCCCACACGTGCAGCGCCCAAGAGCGGATCGCCGGGAAGTGGTAGGCGGGAAGCTCCATAACGAACGGCGTCGGGCGACCGGCGAAGAGCTTGGTCTTCTTGAGCATGAGGCCCGAGGCGATGACGGCAAAGACGCCCAAGAAGTAGAAGAGCGGGCTGATCCATGCGGCGGTGGTGGAAGAATCGCCGATGATGGAGCCCATGAGCAGGGCGATGATCGGCAGCTTAGCGCCACAGGGAATGAACGTGGTGGTCATGACCGTCATGCGGCGGTCCTTCTCGTTCTCGATGGTCTTGGTGGCCATGACGCCGGGGACGCCGCAGCCCGAGGACACGAGCATGGGGATAAAGGACTTACCGGACAGGCCAAACCGGCGGAACACGCGGTCCATGATGAAGGCGACACGGGCCATGTAGCCGCAGTCCTCCAAGAAGGACAGCATCACAAAGAGCAGGAACATCTGCGGAACGAAGCCGAAGATGGCGCCTAAGCCGCCGACGATACCGTCGCAGACCAGCGAATCAACCAGGCCGCCGTCCTCGGTACCACCCGCCACAAGGGCGTCGTGCACCACGGTGGTAATACCCGGGACATAGGGGCCGTACTGCGCCGGGTCGACCGAGTCGGCGTTGTCGCCCGCAGCCTCAACAGCTGCGTCATAGGCGTCACGACCCTGACCGAGCACGTACCAGCCGTCGGTGCCGAAGAGCTGGTCGTTGGTGAAGTCGGTCACCGTGCCGCCCAGGGTGGAAACGGCGATGTAGTACACGCAGAACATGATGACCACAAAGATCGGCAGGCCCAGGATACGGTTGGTAACCACGCGGTCGATCTTCTCGGAGGTGCTCATCTTGGCAGGAGCCTTGGTCATGCACTCGTCGATAATGTGGGCAATCACGCCATAGCGCTCGCCGGTGATGATGGACTCGGCGTCGTCGTCGCAATCCTGCTCGCACTGGGCGACCAGCTGCTCGACGCGAGCGGCCTTCTCCTTGGTGAGGTTGATGAGCTTGCAGGCGTCCGCGTCGCGCTCAAACAGCTTGACAGCGTAGTAGCGACGCTTGTTGGCGGGAACGCTCGCCGGCAGGTTGTTCTCGATGTGGTCCAGAACGTCCTCGATGGAGGAATCGAACTTGTGCTCCGGCACCTGGCCCTTGGAAGCAGCGGACTTCTTGACCTGCTCGAACAGCTCGTTGATGCCCTTGTTCTTAAGGGCCGAGATCATCATGACCGGGCAGCCGAGCTTCTTGGAGAGCTTGTCCGTGTCGATCTTGTCGCCGTTCTTCTCGACCAAGTCGGCCATGTTGAGGGCGACGACCACGGGCAGGCCGGTCTCGATAACCTGAAGCGCCAGGTACAGGTTGCGCTCCAAGTTGGTGGCGTCGACCACCTGGACGACGACATCGGGCTCGCCGCTCATGAGGTAATCGCGCGAGCACTGCTCCTCGGGGCTATAGGGGGAAAGCGAGTAGATGCCAGGGAGGTCCGTGATGGTAACGTTCTTGTCGCTTAGGAGCTTGGCTTCCTTTTTCTCAACCGTGACGCCGGGCCAGTTGCCAACGTAGCCGTTGGCGCCGGTGATCAGGTTGAAAAGCGTGGTCTTGCCGCAGTTGGGGTTACCCGCCAGCGCGACATGGATCTGAGAATCCGCCATTCAATCCTTCTTCCTTGTGTGCCCGCGCTGCTTTCTCCGCGCGAGCTGGATAATGTGCTTCAAAGTTGCTGCATTAAGTTAGAAAAACCTAACTTTATCTGCAGAAATACTCGCCGCTGGCCCTTACTGGACCTCGACGACGGCAGCCTCCTCCTTGCGGATGGAAAGCTCGTAGCCGCGCACGTTGATCTCGACCGGATCTCCGAGCGGTGCGACCTTTACGACCTTAAACGACGTGCCCTTGATGAGCCCCAGGTCCATAAGGTGACGGCGCAGTGCACCCTCACCGTGAAGCTTGACGATGGTAGAGCTCTCGCCCACCTTGACGTCACCCAACGTCTTCATGTACTTGTCCCCCTTTCAGCTTTTTGCGAAATGCTGCGAACTAACCGACGGTCATGATGTGCATGGCAACCTTGGAATCGATACCAAAGCGTGCACCCAGCACCGTGACGATGATATTGGCGCCACTCGAGCTCACCACGTGGATCTCGTTGCCCTCGACAAAGCCGAGGTCCTTGAGATGGTGCTTCATATCCTCATTGCCCTTTACGCGAGACACGCGCACGGTTTCGCCCGCTTTTACCATCGAAAGCGGCATAGCCGGCATCTGCGGTCCGCAAGACATGAGTGAGCTCCTAACGTCAGTTCGTCCTCAACATCGACGCAGCAAAAGTTAACCACGTCTATGTTCGCTATAGTAAACTAGCACGTGGTTAACTTTTTGGAAAGGGTCCCCATTTAGATTTCGAAAAAGTTTCCTATACGAAACAAAAAGGCGCGGCAAAGAGCTGTCCTTTGCCGCGCCCTGTCATGCTTAGAGCGAGAGGTTTCTGATCGATGTGACGCAGGAAGCCTCGTCTACGCCCGAAACGCGGAAGATGATGTCCTCGCCGCACTCGCCGTAGAGAGCCATGAGCCCCATTACATCGCGGCCGTCGGTATGGCGATCGCCGATACTGACCGATACGTTGCTACGATGCTTGGCAATGATGTCGTAAAGCAGCGCAACCGGGCGGGCATGCAGTCCCAACGGATCTTTAATCGTCTTTGTAAACTCGACCATGTCCCCTCCCGCGGCATCGCACATTCGGCCGGCAAACCCAACCACGTGGTAGTTATTGTAGCGTTAGATGCTTGTCGAGAGCTCCTCTGAACACCTCGTGGGCAAAAAGTGGCAAATATGAGTACTGTCACCGATTTAGTAGCAGCAAAATCGCGAGCAAAGTGCCTGCTTTGAGCGATTCGAAGAGGTTGAAAGCCGTCAAACGCCCTTTAAAGGGGGTTAGATAAATTGATTTTGAGCCCGTTTTTGCTCAGAACAGGCCGAAAAATATGACACCTCTTTTGCAACAGTACTCATATTTGGCATTTTTTGACCACGGGGTCCAAAACCATGCCCCAAAACACAGACGATATGAGCAGGACATAAAAACATTGAGAGCCCCTGCTGCATGAAAGACCGCGGATTAGGCCGACAATGGTGAGTGTCTAATTCAGCCGCGGCGGCCACGCCG
>CATWKM010000066.1:0-8903 GCA_958351385.1 uncultured Collinsella sp.
CGGTCAACTCGTACAAGCGCATCACCACGGGTGGCGACTCCGTGCCGCAGTACGCCACGTGGGGCCTGCGCAACCGCGCGAGTATGGTCCGCATTCCGGTCTACAAGCCCGGCAAGCAGCTGTCCACGCGCATCGAGCTGCGCAGTCCCGACCCCATGGCCAACCCGTACCTGGTCAACGCCGTCACGCTGGCGGCTGGTCTGGACGGCATCGAGCGCAAGCTGGAGCTCCCGCCCGAGGCCACGGCCGAGACGCTCAAGCTTACCGACCGTCAGATGGTCGAGGCCGGCTACACGCCGCTGCCGCGCTCGCTCAAAGAGGCGCTCGACGTCTTTGAGGACTCGCAGTTTATGAAGGATGCCCTCGGCGAGCACATCCACAGCTTCTTCCTCAAAAAGAAGCGCGACGAGTGGCATAAGTTTGAGTCCACGATCACCGAGTGGGAGATCAAGCACTACCTGGCGAACTCCTAATCGCGCTGGCTTGTTCCAGTACGATTGAGCTCATTTCTTTGGAGGCCGATATGTCCGAAAAGAGTGCCCTGTTCATGGCGCGCACGACGCGCTTCCACGAGTTTGCCCGCAGCCTGACGACCACCCTGGGTGCCGAGGTGAGCCTGGCTACCCCCGATTCGCCGACCGCGGCGCACGACTTTGACCTGCTGATCCTCGATTCCGATGGCATCCGCAGCGACCGCATCGATCAGATTGCCAAGTGGCTTGACGACCGCGGCGGCGTCCCCATGTTGGTGATCGTTGACGACGAGGCGCTCGGCACCTTGCGTCTGCCCAATCACGCGCATGCCGACTTTGTATGCCCCACGGCGACGCCCAACGAGCTCAAGGCTCGCGCGCAGCGCCTGATGGGCGAGGAGGAGACCGTCACCGCCGACGATGTGCTCAACATCGATAACCTCGAGATTAACCTGGCTACCTACCAGGTGACACTCGATAACGAGCCCATCGACCTGACGCTGATGGAGTACTCGCTGCTGAGCTTTTTGGCGACGCATCCCAACCGCGCCTACAGCCGCGAGGTGCTGCTGCACCGCGTGTGGGGCTTTGAGTACTGCGGCGGCACGCGTACCGTCGACGTGCACATCCGACGCATCCGCTCCAAGGTGGGCCCGCAGATCGCGGCGCACATCACCACCGTCCGCGGCGTGGGCTATCTGTTTAAGGACTAGATTTCCACTACAAAGGGGACAGGCACCTTTGTAGTGGCTTTGACGCAGGTGCGGGTTCCTCTCGAATCTGCAACAGAACTTAAGCCTTCCTAAAAGATTGCGTTCTCATACACTTGCGCCCGCATATTGGGGTACAACTCAACGTGAACAATGATGGCCCGCCACATGTTTGGCGGGCCTTTGGTTATTTGACGAAAGGATCGCAGCCATGAGCGAGAACGATTCCCAGCGTCCCCAGGACGCGGGCAACGCCGGCGAGACTCAGCAGCAGCCGCGCGTGCAGGTGGAGTCGACGCCTGCCGACGGCAACAACATTCCCTACGTGCAAGCCTACGACACGCAGACCGGCAAGCCGCTGGGCAGCCAGCAGGTTGTAAACAAGCACACAGTGGTCAAGACCAAGACCAAAAAGCTGCCGATCTTTATTACAGCGCTTGCCGGCTGCGCCTGCGGCGCCCTGCTGGTCATCGCGCTCATTATGAGTGGCACGCTCGATATCGGTGGCGGCAAGAATGCCGTGACGGCCGGCGCTTCGGGTTCGTCGACGCAAAAGATTACGATTGATTCCGAGGACACCACGCTGGCCGAGGCCGTTTCTGCCAAGGCCCTGCCCTCCGTGGTTTCCATTACCGCCACTTCGAGCGGTAGCCAGAATGGCTCACTTTCGCAGTCTGCTGATGAGTCGGACAGCTCGGGCAGCGTCGGCTCGGGCGTGGTGCTCGATACCGAGGGCCACATCCTCACCAACAACCACGTGGTCGATGGCTATGACCAGTACGTGGTGACCATGGACGACGGCACCACCTACGAGGCCGAGTTCGTGGGCAACGATGCCTCGAGCGACCTCGCCGTTATCAAGCTCAAGGACGCCGATGCCTCCAAGCTCACCCCGATCGAGATTGGCGATTCCTCCAAGCTCAACGTGGGCGAGTGGGTCATGGCGATCGGTTCGCCGTTTGGCAACGAGCAGTCTGTCTCCACGGGCATTGTGTCGGCGCTGTATCGCTCAACGGCCATGAGCTCTACCAACGGTAACACCATCTATGCCAACATGATCCAGACCGATGCCGCCATCAACCCGGGCAACTCCGGTGGCGCGCTCGTCAACGACAACGGCGAGCTCGTGGGTATCAACTCGCTCATCGAGAGCTACTCGGGCTCCAGTTCGGGCGTGGGTTTTGCCATTCCCGTTAACTATGCCAAGAACATTGCCGACCAGATCATCGACGGTAAGACGCCGGTGCATCCGTACATGGGCGCTACGCTTTCGAGCGTCAATGCGCTTAACGCCCGCACCAACAAGTTGAGCACCGATAGCGGCGCGTATGTGGCGAGCGTCGTTGAGGATGGTCCTGCCGCCAAGGCCGGCATTCAGGAGGGCGACGTCATCACCAAGCTGGGCGACGATGAGATTTCGAGCGCCGACGGCCTGATCATCGCGCTGCGCAGCCACGAGGTGGGCGAGAAGGTCGAGATCACGCTCATGCGCGGCAAGGAAGAGAAGAAGGTCACCGTCGAGCTGGGCTCCGACGAGGAGCTGCAGAACCAGCAGCAGGACGACAGTTCGACCGACACCGGCAACGGCGGTATTACCGACGAGCAGCTGCGCCAGTACCTGGAGGAGCTGCTGGGCCAGCAAGGTCAGGGTCAGGGCAACGGTCAGGGTTTCTAACGAGCCGTTTCGCACATGCCGAAGCCAGAGGGGCTGTTCCGCCAGCGCGGGACAGCCCCTCTTTTCGCGATGATCCCTTGGAGACGGAGGAAAACGGATCATTTAGAAACGGCAAGGGCATGGTTTAATCGTGCGATCCACCCCAGTCTGGCGGCTGCCGATTCGGTGCGGTTCGAAAGGGTTATTCGGCACCATGGTGACCGGTGGTACTCTTGTATCCGTTTGAAATCGAGCGAAGGAGTGCCGCTATGGAGCAATCGAGCCTGTTTGGTGACGGTGTGGACATCGATACCGAAACGCCCGCGAGCGCGGATGCCGCCGCACCGACCGACGCCCGTGCCCAGGCGGCAGCGCGCGCGGCCGAGCTGCGCCACGAGCTCGATTACCACGCGTACCGCTACTACATGCTCGACGCGCCCGAGATCACGGACGCTGCCTTTGACAAAATGCTCGTTGAGCTGCAGGAGATCGAGGCGGCCTATCCCGACCTGGTGACGCCCGACAGCTATACCCAGCGCGTGGGCGGCTACGTGAGCGAGCAGTTTACGCCGGTCACGCACATGGCACGCATGTATTCCATGGACGATGCCATGGATCTGGACGAGCTCGACGCATGGCTCCAGCGCACCGAGGATGCGCTCGGTGCCGGCAGCGTCACCTATACCTGCGAGCTCAAGATTGACGGCTTGGGCGTCGCGCTTACCTACCAAAACGGAACCTTCGTACGTGCGGCCACACGTGGCGATGGCACCACGGGTGAGGATGTGTCGCTCAACGTGCGCACCATCAAGGATGTGCCCATGCACCTGTCCGAGCCGGCGCTCGCCCACATGGGTGCCGACCGCGAGCGCACCATTGAGGTGCGCGGTGAGGTCTACATGCCCAAGGGCAGCTTTGTGCGCCTAAATGAAGAAGCCGATGCCGAGGGCCGCGACCCCTTCGCCAACCCGCGCAACGCCGCCGCCGGATCGTTGCGCCAGAAGGATCCCAAGGTCACGGCGCGTCGCGACCTGGCCACCTTTATCTACGCCATTGCCGATACCGATCCGCTGCACGTCCACAGCCAGCGTGAGTTCCTCGACTGGCTGCGCAGCGCCGGTTTTAGCGTCAACCCCAACGTGGCCCGCTGCGCCACGCCGGCCGAGGTCCACGAGTTCTGTGCCCAGGCCCTCGAGCATCGCGGCGACTTGGACTACGACATCGACGGCGTGGTCGTAAAGGTCGATAGCTTCCAGCAGCAGCTTGACCTGGGCTTTACTGCTCGCGCACCGCGCTGGGCCATTGCCTTTAAGTTCCCGCCCGAGGAAAAGCAGACCGTCCTGCGCGAGATTCGCATCCAGGTGGGCCGCACCGGTGTGCTCACTCCGGTCGCCGAGTTCGACCCGGTGACGGTTGCCGGCTCCACCATCGCGCGCGCCACGCTGCACAACATCGACGAGATCCGTCGTAAAAACGTGCGCGAGGGCGATACCATCATCGTGCACAAGGCGGGCGACGTGATTCCCGAGGTCGTGGGTCCGGTGCTCGACAAACGCCCGGCCGATTCGGTCGACTGGCACATGCCCGAGGTCTGCCCCGTGTGCGGTAGCCCCGTGGTCCACGAGGACGGTGAGGTGGCCTACCGCTGCGTGTCCATCGACTGCCCCGCGCAGCTCAAGGAGCGCCTGCTCCACTGGGTGAGCCGCGGTTGCATGGACGTCGATGGCCTGGGCGACGAAATCGTCGACAAGATGATCGCCGCCGGACTGATCCACGATGTTGCGGACTTCTACCAGCTCACGGTGGACGATATCGCCGGCCTGGACACGGGGCGCACCTATGCTAGCTCCAACAGCAAAAAGGGCGTCAAGAAGGGTGACCCCATCCCGGTGGGCCTCAAGACGGCCGAGAAAATCATCGCCGAGCTCAACAAGTCCAAGAGCCAGCCACTCGGTCGCGTGCTGTTTGCCCTGGGTATCCGCCACGTGGGCAAGAGTGTGGGCGAGGTCATCGCCGAGCGATTTCTGTCGATCGACAAGCTCATCTTGGCGAGCGAAGAGGACATCGCCGAGTGCGAGGGCATCGGTCCCAAGATTGCGGCGAGCGTCAAGCAGTTCCTGGCCGTGCCCGAAAACCTTGCCGTGCTGGAGCGCCTGCGCCAGGCGGGCCTGTCGCTCGAGGTCGACTTGGGCGCCGCGCATGCACAAGCCGCAGCCGACGCTGGCGTGGCAGGCGATCTCGCTGACGCCCAGCCGCTCGCGGGCCTGACGTTTGTGCTGACCGGCACGCTCGTCAACCGCACACGCGACGAGGCGGGTGCGGCGCTCAAGGTGCTCGGCGCCAAGGTTTCGGGCAGCGTGTCGAAGAAGACGAGTTATCTGATTGCCGGCCCCAAGGCGGGCTCCAAGCTCACCAAGGCCGAGCAGTTGGGTGTGCCCGTGCTGGACGAGGACGCGCTCGAGCAGATCCTGGCGACTGGTGAGGTGCCGGAGGCGTAATGGATATCGAGAATCGCAATTGCTCGCAGGCGGAAGGGCGCGCGAGGCATTCCCAAGTGCAGGCAAAAGAGCGCTTAATGATGCGAATTTGCGTTGCCGAGCGCGAGCGCGCGGCGGGTGCATCTCGCGATGCCTTTGAGGCGTTGACCGAGTTAGAGGCGAGGCTCGGTCTAGCCTAGAGAGACCGGCACCGTGATCTGCGTCACGTAGGTTGCTGGGTCGTCGCTGATGATGTCGTCGATCAGGGCGATTTTGCGTCTCCTCGCTACGCTACCAGCTTGTCAAAAGCTCCGCGCCGGTTGAGTACGGTAAACGCGACAACGCAAATGACCGCCGACAGAATCGACCCGCACGGCGAGGCGATACCCATGGGGAACAGCGTGTCGGAATAGGCGTTCGACAGCAGCCAAGCGCCGGGCACGCGAATGAGGGCCACGGCCAGCACGTTGTGCGCAAAGCCGATGTAGCTCTTGCCGTATGCGGCGAAAAAGCCGCTAAAGCAAATGTGGATGCCGGCAAAAATTGCGTCGAAAATATAGCTGCGCATATAGCCGGTACCGGCGGCGACTACTGCAGCGTCCTTGGCAAAAAAGCCGATAAACGCCGGCGCCACCAGCCACATCAGCACCGTGATCAGGCAGCCGTACACCACCGAGATGGTCATGGCGTCCTTGAGTACCTGACGCGCGCGATCGCCCTTGCCCGCGCCGGCATTTTGCGCCGTGAGCGCGCTGACGGTAGCGCCCATGGAACTCGGCACAATGAACAAAAAGCTGATCATCTTTTCGACCAGGCCCACGGCGGCGGCATCGACCAGGCCGCGGTGGTTGGCGATGACGGTGATGAACATAAACGCCACCTGGATGCAGCCGTCCTGCGCGGCCACGGGCACGCCGATCTTAAGAATGCTGCCGAGCACCTCGGGCTGGGGGCGCAGGTCGCTGCGCTTAACGTGGATGTTTGTGCGACGGCTCTTGAGCCACACGAGCGCGAGGGCCACGCTCGCCGTCTGCGCGGTCACCGTGCCGAGCGCCGCGCCCACGGGGCCGAGCCCCATGTGGCCGATAAACAGAAAATCAAGCGCGATGTTGATGATACATGCCACGCCAATCACGTACATGGGCGAGCGCGAATCGCCCAGCCCGCGAAAGATGGCCGAAAGAATGTTGTATGCGGCGATAAACGGAATGCCCATAAAGCAGATACGCAGGTAGGCGGCAGTTCCTTCGACCGCTTCGGCTGGCGTGCCAATGAGTGCCACAATCTGCGGACACAGTGCGAGCAGGACAGCGGCCAGCACCACCGAGACACCCATAAAAAGCGTGATGGTGTTGCCGATGGCGGTCTCGGCGCGGTCGAAGCGGCGCGAGCCCACGGCGTGGCCGACGATGACCGTCGTTCCCATGGCCAGGCCCACAAGCGTCACGGTAATGATATAGAGCGTCTGCGCGCCATTGCCCACGGCGGTGATGCCGGCGGCGCCGCTAAACTGCCCCATCATGTACAGGTCGGCCATGCCGTAGAGCATCTGCAAAAAGTACGAGAGCATATAAGGCAGGGCAAAGACCGCGATGGTCTTGAGGACATTGCCGCGTGTGAGGTCGTGTTCCATGGGCGGGGCACTTTCTGGCTTAGATCGTTTACGTACCAGTGTAGTGAAAACCCTACAACGATTGTAGAGTCAAGGTTTGTGTTGGCGGTGGGGCGAAAAAGTCACGCACGCGTTCATTTCCAATTGAATACAGGGGCGCGTCCTGCGAGCTTGGTGCCTGCACTAGCCTTGCAGAAATCGATTTCGGAACACTTGACACCGCCGCACGGCGCGCCATAATACGTGGGTTTGCGAACAACGTTTGATGGGGGATGAACCTGCGTGCGCAATCTCAAGATTCTGTTTTCCTATCTGGGGGCATACCGCCGCGATGCCATGCTCGGCGTGCTCTTTGTGACGGCCGAGACGGCGCTCGAGCTGTTTATCCCGGTCATCATGGCAAATATCATCGATGTAGGCGTGCCCGCGGGCGATATCAACTACATGCTGTTGCAGGGCACGTATATGTTGGTATGCGCCGCATGTTCGCTGGTACTTGGCTTGGGCTATGCACGCACGTCTGCTCGCGTCGCCTCGGGGCTGGGCGCTAACTTGCGCGAGGCCGAGTATCGCAAGATCCAGACGCTCGCTTTTGGCAATCTCGATGAATACGAGACGAGCTCGCTTGTCACTCGCATGACCACCGACATCACCGTGATTCAAAACGCCGTAGGTAACGGCTTCCGCCCCATGGTGCGCGGTCCGGTAAATCTGGTCATGGGCCTCGTCTATGCTTTTGCGCTCTCGCGCGAGCTCGCGGCGGTCTTTGCCGTCATTCTGCCGATGCTCGCCATCGTGCTCGGTATCATTACCGTGCGCGTGAGCCCGCTCTACCGCCAGCTCCAGACCTCGATGGACCACCTCAACGGCGTGGTGCAAGAGGACCTTACCGCCGTGCGCGCCGTGAGGGCTTACGTGCGCGCCGAGCACGAGTGCGACAAGTTCGACACCGTCAATACCGAGCTCGCCGGCACGGCGACCAAGACCTTCGGCACCGCCGTGCTCAACCTGCCGGTGTTCCAACTCTCGATGTACGTGGCTGCGCTCTCGATCCTGTGGATTGGCGGCCGCATGATTATCGAAGGTCGCTTGGGCGTGGGCTCGCTCACGGGCTTTATGAGCTACGTGCTGCTGATCATGAACTCGCTCATGATGATTTCCAACGTGTTTTTGCTGCTCACGCGCGCTCTCACGAGTGTGGGCCGTATCGCAGAGGTGCTCGATGAAGAGCCCTTTATCGCCAACCCTGCGGGAGACCTCGCGACTGCGGTGCCAGCGGACGGCAGTATCGAGTTTCGCGACGTTTCCTTTAAATACCGCGCGGATGCAGCCGAGGACGTGCTCGAGCATATCGACCTTCGCATCGAGAGCGGCTCGACGGTGGGCATCCTCGGCGGCACGGGTTCGGGCAAGAGCTCGCTTGTGCAGCTGATTGCGCGCCTGTATGACGCCACCGAGGGTGCCGTGCTTGTGGGCGGACGCGACGTGCGCGACTACGACCTGGCTACCTTGCGCGACGCGGTGGGAATTGTGCTGCAAAAGAATGTGCTGTTCACGGGCACCGTGCGCGAGAACCTGCAGTGGGGCAATCCGCAGGCGTCGGACGATGGGCTCCTTGCGGCTTGCCGCGCGGCGTGCGTGGACGAGTTCCTTGATCGCATCGGCGGGCTGGACGGCGAGTTGGGCCAAGGCGGCGCCGGTGTTTCGGGTGGCCAGAAGCAGCGCCTGTGCATCGCGCGCACGCTGCTCAAGCATCCGCGCGTGCTCATTTTTGATGACTCCACCAGCGCGGTCGATATGGCGACCGACGCTAAGATTCGCGAGCATATTGCTCGGATTCCCGATACGACCGTGCTCATCATCGCCCAGCGCATCGCGAGCGTCATGGATGCCGATCACATTGTGGTGTTGGACGACGGTCGTGTCCACGGCGTGGGCACGCACGAGGATCTACTGGCGGGCGACGCCATTTATCAG
>CATWKM010000067.1:0-8832 GCA_958351385.1 uncultured Collinsella sp.
ATCGCGGTTTTGATTGGTGCTCGATTGGGTTTGTTGGGCGGAGTTTATGTCTGCTATTGATATTGTGCTTGTTGTGATCGCCTTGGTGGCGGTGGGGGTTGCTGTGGCTTGCGCCCTCCAGCTCAAGAGCCTGCGTGCCGAGTTGCGGGAGCGTGGCGACAGTAGCGCGGAAACGCTGGCAGCGCTCGAGCAGGCCAACAGCACGCTCGACACCCTGAACGTCGCGTTGGCCGAAACCCGCCGCACGGCCAATGCCATCGCGCAGCAGCAGACCACCGACGCCGCCGTAGAGCAGCAGCGCTACCTGACCATTGCGCGCGAGTTCTCGCAGGCGGGTGACCGTATGGATGACCTGCGCCGCGAGACGGCCCAACAGCTTGGCGCCAACCGCGAAGGCATCGAGCACCGCCTGGACAAGGTGCGCGAGACGGTCGATGCCCAGTTGGGCGCCATCCGCAAAGACAACAACGTGCAGCTCGATCAGATGCGTGCGACGGTGGACGAGAAGCTCTCCCGTACGCTCAACGATCGCCTGTCGGCATCGTTTAAGCAGGTGAGCGACCAGCTCGAGGCCGTGTATAAGGGCCTGGGCGATATGCAATCTATCGCCACCGGCGTGGGCGACCTTAAGCGCGTGCTGGGCAACGTCAAAGCGCGTGGCATTTTGGGCGAGGTGCAGCTGGGCGCGATCCTGGCGGACATCCTCACGCCCGACCAGTATCTGGAAAACGTTGCCACCAAGCCTGGCGCCTCGGAGCGTGTTGAGTTTGCCGTCAAGCTGCCGGTAGACGAGGGCGACCCCGTGCTGCTGCCGATTGACTCCAAATTCCCGGGTGATGCGTACGAGCATCTGCTCGACGCGCAGGAGTCGGGCGATGCGGAGACCGTGGCGGCTGCGCGCAAGACGCTCGACACCATGGTCAAGCGCGAGGCTAAAGACATCTGCGAAAAGTACCTGAGTGTGCCGGCAACGACCAACTTTGGCATTATGTTCGTGCCGTTTGAGGGGCTGTACGCCGAGGTCGTCAGTCGCCCCGGGCTTATCGAGACCCTGGGCCGCGACTATCACGTCAACGTTGCCGGCCCCAGCACCATGGCGGCCATCCTCAATAGTCTGCAGATGAGCTACCAGACGTTTAGGCTGCAAAAACGTACCGACGACGTACTGCGCGTGCTCTCCGCCGTCAAGGCCGAGCTGCCGCGCTATCAGGCGGCGCTGCGCCGCGCCCAGCAGCAGATCGAGACCGCGGGCAAAACGGTCGAGGGCATCATTACCACGCGCACCAACGTCATGGAGCGCAAGCTCAAGGACATCGACGCGCTGGAGGATGCCGACCAAGCCGATGAGATTTTGGGGCTCACATCCGCGGAGCTGCTCGCAGGCCAAAAAGACGAGGACTAGCTGCATCTGACGGCGGGGTGCCGGTGTAAACGCGGGTGCCCCGCTGCTTTTCGCATCGTGCTTGCCTGAAGTGCGCTTCAATGTGCAACAATGGCGTTTCGCCCTATCAGACGCGAAAGGAAGCCCATGTCTCAGAGAAGCACCAGTCCGCTCAAACGCTCCACCGTGCGCCGCACGCTGCAGCGTTTTTGGGACGTCACGCGCACGCAGCCGCTGATCGTCTTTCTCTCGGTGTTCTCGTCGGCGGGCTACATCTTTTTGCTCACGTTTGCCAACACCTACGTGATGGCCCTCATCGTCGACCGCGTCCAGGCCGGCCCCGTGGCGGGTGACCAGGTGTTTGAGGTCTTCGGCCCCTATATCCTAGCGCTCGTGCTCGTCAACTTGGCAGGCCAGATCCTCTCCAAGCTGCAGGACTACACCGTCTACAAGCTCGAGATTGCGGGCAACTATCACCTGGCGCGCCTATGCTTTGACACGCTCTCCAACCAATCTATGACATTCCATACCAGCCGCTTTGGCGGATCGCTTGTGAGCCAAACGAGCCGTTTTATGAGCGGCTACACGGGTCTGGTGGACGTGACGGTGTATTCGCTCATTCCCACCATCACCTCGGTTGTCTGCACGGTGACGGCGCTCGCTCCGGTGGTGCCCACATTTACCGTGATCCTGGTGTGCATCATGGTCGTCTACATCGCGTTTGTCTGGCTTATGTACAAGCGCATCATGCCGCTTTCGGCCGCGACGTCCGCCGCACAGAACAAGCTGTCGGGCGTGCTCTCCGACGCGGTCACGAACATCTTGGCCGTCAAGACCTGCGGGCGCGAGGACTTTGAACGCGATCTGTTCGACACCGCCGATCGAGCCGCGCGCGACGCCGAGACGGTCTCGATGCACGCCATGATGCAGCGCAACTTTACGACCTCGGGCCTTATCGTCATCACCATGGCCGTGGTGAGTGTGTTCGTGGCGGGCGGCAACGCGTGGTTTGGCATCTCGGCGGGCTCGCTCGTCATGATCTTTACCTACACCTATAACCTCACCATGCGCCTGAACTACGTGAGTTCCATGATGCAGCGTATCAACCGCGCTTTGGGCGATGCGGCCGAGATGACGCGCGTGCTGGACGAGCCACGCTTGGTGGCAGACGACCCGGATGCCCCCGAGCTCAAGGTGAGCGAGGGCGCGATTGATTTTGAGCACCTGAGCTTTGCGTACCGTGACGCTGCGGCGGGCGAGAACGTGTTCGATGACCTGACACTTCATGTGGCGGCGGGCCAGCGCGTGGGCCTGGTGGGCAAATCGGGCTCGGGTAAGACGACGCTCACCAAGCTGCTGCTGCGCCTGGACGATGTCCAGGGCGGCCGCGTACTCGTGGACGGTCAGGATGTCTCGCGCTGCACACAGCAGAGCCTGCGCCGCCAGGTTGCCTACGTGCCGCAGGAGGCGCTGCTGTTCCACCGCTCCATTCGCGAGAATATCGCCTACGGCCGCCCCGACGCCACCGACGAGCAAATTCGTGAGGCGGCGCGCCTGGCCAATGCCCTGGAGTTTATCGACCGCCTGCCCCATGGCTTTGACACCATGGTGGGTGAGCGCGGTGTCAAGCTCTCGGGCGGCCAGCGTCAGCGCGTGGCTATCGCCCGCGCCATCCTAACCGATGCGCCGATTCTAGTGCTCGACGAGGCGACCTCTGCCCTTGACAGCGAGTCCGAGGCGCTGGTGCAGGAGGCGCTCGAGAACCTGATGCGCGGGCGCACCTCCATTGTGGTGGCGCACCGCCTGTCCACCGTGGCGGCACTCGACCGCATTGTGGTGCTGGCCGATGGTGAGATTGTCGAGGACGGCACGCATGCGCAGCTCGTCGAGGCGGGTGGCGAGTACGCGAGCCTGTGGAGCCGTCAGACCGGCGCATTCTTGGAGGCGTAAACGTCTCGGACGTGGGACAATTGTGCCCATAAGTTTATTGTGCCGTTGAGCCGAGGAGTCGTTATGCCACGCGAGACCAATGCCGCCAAGCGCGAGCGCGCCATCGAGGTGTGTGAGCGCCTCAACCGTCGCTATGGCCCGGTCGAGTGCTTTTTGGACCACGAGAATCCCTTCCGCCTGCTGATCGCGGTGCTGCTTTCGGCGCAAACGACCGATGCGCAGGTCAACAAAGTGACGCCGCGGCTGTTTGCCCAGTGGCCCACGCCCGAGGCCATGGCCGGGGCGAGCGTAGCTGACGTGGCAGACACCATCAAGTCGCTCGGCTTCTACAAGAGCAAAGCCAAGCATGCCGTCGAGGCCGCGCAGATGATCGTCGCCGACTATGACGGCGAGGTGCCGGCCGACATGAAGGAACTCGTGAAGCTGCCGGGCGTGGGACGCAAGACGGCGAACATCGTGCTCAACGTGGGGTATGGCATCGTGGAGGGTATTGCGGTGGACACGCACGTCAACCGCATTGCGCACCGCCTGATGCTGAGTCCCAAGACGCATGCCAAGGAACCGCTCAAGACCGAGCAGGATCTGCTCAAGATTTTGCCGCACGAGTATTGGGAGTCGGTCAACCATCAGTGGATCACCTTTGGTCGCGAGATCTGCGACGCCCGCAAACCCAAGTGTGACGAGTGTCCGCTGGCAGATTTGTGCCCCAGCGTGCGCGTGGCGGGGTAGGGCGGAACGCATCTTCGTCTGGCGTTTTTTGCGGGGCTGGGTTTGCCCTTGAGCCGGAGTCCTCTCCATGCGCTACCATGACAGACAATGTATTTGACGTACGACCCGCCGAGCTTGCCCCGGCGGGCTTTTGGCGTTGCGATGCCGGAGGAACAGCATGCTCATTCACCGTATAGCCGCGCAGCTCTACACTGCCGAGGCGCTGCAGACCGTCGAGGCAGGACTCGATGCCGGCGAGGACGTGACGTTGGCCGTGTCGCAGTCGGGTCGCACGCTTATGGCGGCCGCCCAGTTTGCGCGCCGTCCGCGTCCCACGGTCTATATCGTGAGCGGCGAGGACGCTGCCGATCGCGCCGCGCGCAGCCTGGCCGCCTATGTGGGCCTGGCGCACGTGTGCCGCTTTCCCGAGCGCAAGGACTACCCGTGGCGCGAGCAGGCGCCCGACGATGCCGTGGTGGCGCAGCGCTGCGAGGCCCTGGGACGCATCGTGCGCGGTGACAACTGCATTATGGTTGCCTCGGCCCGCGCGTTGCTGCGTTGCGTGCCGCCAGTCGAGAGCCGCTACTGGGAGTCCACGACCTTTGCGGTGGGCGAGGAGATCCCTTTTGACGAGGTGCCGCAGCGCCTGGTGGGCATGGGCTATACCAATGCCGGTGCCGCCGACGCGCCCGGCCTGTTCCGCGTGCACGGTGATACCGTCGAGGTGTTCCCCGCGCAGGAGAAGGCACCCGTGCGCATTGAGTTCTTTGGCGACGAGATTGATCGCATCCGCCGCATGGTGAGTTCCACGGGGCAGACCATCGGCAACGAGGACAGCATCGAAATCTTCCCCTGCCGCGAGCTGGCGCTCACCGACGAGGCCGTTCACAACATGCACGTGGCGCTCTACCGCGCCAGCCAGGACGACAGTAAGCTGGCGGCGCTGCTCGAGATGGTGGATGCACGCATCGTCACGCCCGAGCTCGACCGCTTTTTGCCGGTGATGTACGGCCAGACCGTGAGCCCGCTGTCGCATGTGAGCGGCCAGGCGCTTGTGGTGCTGTCCGAGCCGCGCTCGCTGTTCGACGACTGCCTGCGCGCCTACGAGGATATCGAGGCACGCGCCGGCGAGGCGGGGATTGACCGCTTGGACGGTCTGTACGTGCGCGCCCAGCAGCTCGACTTTGGTGCCCAGCAGCGCTTGAACTACGTGAGCTTGATTCGTGCCGGTGGTGCGGTGACGGCAGAGCTCAAGATTGAGCAGCCGGCCATCGCGGGCTCGGACAATCGCTTTATGACGCGCATCCAGGAGGTCGTGGGCAAGCGCTATGCCTGCGTGTTTGCCATCCCCGACCGCGGTGCACGCGAGTCGATGGAGCTCACCTTTGGCGATGAGGGTATTACCTTTGAGGAGTCGCTGACGGCCGCGCCCGAAAACGCGGGCGCTATTGGCGACCGTGTGCGCGTGGCGGCGGCGGATTCTGCCGATCGTGCTGTCCGCCAGGATGCTCATGCTGCAATTCGCGAACGCAAGGCCGACGCGCTCAACGCCCGCTCGCTCGAGGCGGGCGCGGCCCAGGCTGCCGCCGGTGCCGCCGTGCCCACCATCTCGCGCGGACGCGTGACCTTTGTGGATGCCGCTCTGCCGCAGGGTGTGGTGGTGCCCGATGCCAACCTGGCCGTGTTCTCGATCGCCGACCTTAACGCCCGCATGGACGCCAACCGCGCGCGCAGCCGCCGCAAGGTGGACATTACGCAGATCACGTTCCCGTTTAAGCCGGGCGACTACGTGGTGCACGCCACTCACGGCATCGCGCTCTTTAGCGAGATCGCGCGCCAGGAAGTGGGCGGCAAGGAGCGCGACTACTTTTTGCTGGAATATGCCGACGGCGACAAGCTCTACGTGCCGCTGGAGCAGGTTGACCGCATTACGCGCTACGTTGGTCCCGACGGCGACAAGCCGCGCCTGACCAGGCTCAACACCGCCGACTGGACGCGTGCCACCAACAAGGCGCGCAAGAACGCCAAAAAGCTGGCGTTTGACCTGGTCGATCTGTATACGCGCCGCTCTTCGATTACCGGTATCGCTTGCCCGCCCGACACGCCCGAGCAGATCGAGATGGAGCAGAGCTTCCCCTACGACGAGACGCGCGATCAGCTGGAGGCCATCGCCGATATTAAGGCCGATATGGAGGCGCCCAAGCCCATGGACCGCCTGCTGTGCGGAGACGTGGGCTTTGGCAAGACCGAGGTCGCCCTGCGCGCGGCGTTTAAGTGCGTGGACTCCGGTCGCCAGGTCATGGTGCTCTGCCCCACGACCATTCTAGCCCAGCAGCACTACGAGACGTTCTTTGAACGCTTTGCCCCGTTTGGCCTTGAGGTCGAGGTGCTCAGCCGCTTTCGCACGCCGGCGCAGCAAAAGCGCGCACTCAAGGCGTTTGCCGAGGGCACGATTGATGTGCTCATCGGCACGCATCGCCTGCTTTCGGCCGATGTGAACCCCAAGAACCTGGGCCTGGTGATCATTGACGAGGAGCAGCGCTTTGGCGTGCAGCACAAGGAGCAGCTCAAGAACCTGCGCGAGCAGATTGACGTGCTCACGCTTTCGGCCACGCCCATCCCGCGTACCATGCAGATGGCCACGAGCGGCGTGCGCGATATGAGCCTGATTACCACGCCGCCGACTGGGCGCCGCCCCGTGATCGTGCACGTGGGGGAGTACGACCCCGACGTGGTGAGCGCGGCGATTCGCCTGGAGGTGGGTCGCGGCGGACAGGTGTACTACGTGTCCAACCGCGTCAAGACCATCGATGACGCTGTGGCACGCGTGCACGAGGCCGCGCCCGAGGCGCGCGTGGGCGTGGCGCACGGCAAGATGAGCCCGCGCGAGGTCGAGGACGTGATGATCGAGTTCGCGACCAAAAAGATCGATGTGCTCATCGCCACGACCATCGTGGAGAGCGGCATCGACAACGCGACCGCCAACACGCTCATCATCGAGGACTCGCAGCGCCTGGGTCTGGCACAGCTCTACCAGCTCAAGGGCCGTGTGGGTCGCTCGGCCACGCAGGCCTACGCGTACTTTATGTTCCCGGGCGAGCTGCCGCTCACCGAGGAGGCCACGGCGCGCCTGACTGCACTTTCCGAGTTCCAGGACCTGGGCAGCGGCATGCGTATCGCCATGCGCGACCTGGAGATTCGCGGCGCCGGTTCGCTGATGGGCGCCGAGCAGCACGGCAACCTGTCGAGCGTGGGCTTTGACCTGTTTACGCAGATGTTGGGCCAGGCCGTGGCCGAGGCGCGCGGCGATGACGACGCCGGCGTGGAGGCGGCGAGCGTGGGCATTAACCTGCCGGCCGATTACTTCTTGTCCGAGGAGTACCTGCCGGCGGTGGACCAGCGCGTGCTCGTGTACCGCAAGCTCGCGGCGGCCGAGGACCTGGAGAGCATCGACGAGGTACAGGAAGAGACCGAGGCCGCGCACGGTGAGCTGCCGTTGGCGGGGCTCAACCTGTTCAACCGCGCGCGCATCCGCATTCGCGGCGAGCGCCTGGGGCTCGAGAGCGTCACGCTCAGCGGCGGACGCATCACTTTTTTGGGTGTCGACGTGCCCAAGAAGGTGGCCTTTGAGCTCAAGACCCGCTACGGTGCGGTGAACTTCCCCAAGAGCCGCAAGCTGTCGGTGCCCTACAAGGCGGGCGCCGGTGCGGGCAGCGGCCTGGGTCGCGGTCTCGACGCCAACGACGGCACCGGCCCCGTGGCCGCGGCGCTCATGCTGCTGCAGCAGCTGGGCGTCAGCGATGACGACTAATGGGTCGACGCTGCAAACGCCCCATTTGGGCAATCTGACCCCATCGAAAGGAAAGCATGTTCGGATACATCTATAAGAAAGATGTCGCCATGATCGCGGTTGTCCTGTGCCTTTGTCTGGGCGTGGGCAGTTTCTTCGATTATCAGATCTCGAGCGCGCTGTTCAATATCGGCAGCATGTACGGCCGCTTTATCGAGGCCGCCGGCGAGCTGCCGTTTGAGCTGACGGCGAGCGTCGCGGGCGTTATGCTCGTGCGCGCGGTGCGTCCCGACTCCAGGGGGAGCAAATGGCTCGCCGTGCTCGGCATCCTCGTCAACGTTGGCCTGGCCGGCTACGAGATCGTCTCGTCCCTGAAGGTTGGCGGCAAACTCATCGCTGTCCAGTTGGTGCTGACGTTTGTGCTGGTCATCGCTGCCAACCTTGTCGTCTATCGCCTCACGCGCGACACCGACTCCGACGAGCTCACGCGCTGGGCGCTGATGGTGCTTGCCGTGTGGGTCGCTCAGGCCATCATCCTCAACGTGGTTGTCAAGCCGCTGTGGTCGCGCCCGCGCATGCGCGTGATCGAGGTCACGCCGGGGCTCAATTTTCAGCCGTGGTGGGTGATTGGCAACCCCGACAAGTGGAGCTATATTGCGGCCGGCGTAATCAAGGACGGCTTTAAGTCGTTTGCGAGCGGACACACGGCGCACGCGGCGATCGGTCTTATGCTTGCCGGGCTTCCTGCGGCGTCCTTTAAGGAAAAGCCGTCGCGCCGTCGCGTGGTCTTTTGGACGGCGGCTGCGGTTGCGGCGCTCGTCGCCTTTGGCCGCATTGTGATCGGTGCGCACTTTTTGACTGACGTGAGCTGCGGCTTTGCCCTGGTGCTGGCACTTGAGTGCCTTGCCGCGCGCATTGCCTATCCGGGCGGCGTACAATAGCGGCGTTTAAATCATCGGGCCCATGCCCGGCTAGAGAGGATTGCCATGCTCGCGTTCAACAA
>CATWKM010000068.1:0-8126 GCA_958351385.1 uncultured Collinsella sp.
AAAGGGCGGAGGCGGGGCATTCCCCGCCTCTTACACCACATCTCTGCGCGCTACCGGCACCACGGTTAAACGCGTGCACTTTTATGGCCTATCGGCAGAAAAAGACCGCCGGCGCGGGGGCGGCGCCAGCGGTCACGTGAAAATCGGGTTTTATTGCCTGTTAGGCAGCGACGGCCTCGTAGACCGTAGCGCCCGCAAAGCTGTCATGCAGGCTCTTGCCGCAAATCCAAGGCAGCTCAACAACCTCGCAGACCGTATTGACCAGCTCGGAGCAGTCAGTAAAGTGGCCCTTGTCGTTGAGGGCCTCGCAATCCTGAACACGCCAATAGCCATCGGTGTGCGTGATGTAGTACTCGTGATCGTCAATCGTCACAAAAGCGCGCGTCTTGGAACGCAGCAGCTTCAGAAATCCTTCGAAGTCGGTCTCGACGACATCTCCAGCCTGGAACATGATAGTTACCTCCTGGCCCGGCGCCACCACGGCGCATTGATAAACGTTGGTACTCCTTTAGTAAAACCTTTATCAGAGGTTATACGTTCGTCATTTAGGCAAGTGGTAAAAAACCGCAGGGTAGACGGGATAAAACGTTTAACCATCCCATTTGTTTGTCACATTCTGAAGGTACTTTTATGCAAACCTACTTTCCCAATTGGGATCTACCCTTTTGGCCGGGCAATTGACCGTCTATCGTTTGAGCCCGACGGGTATGAACGGGGCATCTGCAACGCCACCGCAAGGAGACACCATGGAGACTATCGAAGCACTCATCCACCGCCGCAGCTGCCGCAAATACAGTGATCGTCCCGTCGAGGCCGAAAAGCTCGCACGCATTATCGAGGCCGGCCAGTATGCACCCAGTGGCATGGGGCGCCAGCCGGTGACGTTTGTCGCCGTCACCGACCCCACGACCGTTGAGCGCCTCTCACAGCTCAACGCACAGGTCATGGGCAGCAACAGCGACCCCTTCTATGGCGCCAAGACCGTTGTGGTGGTACTGGTCGACCGCAACGTGCCCACGCATCTGGAAGACGGCTCGCTCGCCATGGGCAACTTGCTCAACGCCGCCTATGCACTGGGTGTCGACTCATGCTGGATTCACCGCGCGCATGAGGTCTTTGACTCGCCCGAGGGCCTGGAGCTGCTGGCCAGCTGGGGCCTGCCCGCCGACGGCAGCCTGCGCGGCGTCGGTCACTGCATTCTGGGCTATGCCGAAGACACGCTACCCGAGCCCAAACCCCGCCGCGACAACGTGGTGTACGTTAGGTAATTAGTTCCGCCGTTCTAACGAACGGCGGACCCGCTCGCAACTTATCTTGCCGATGGAGTTGTCGTCGTTTCGTTCGTGTGGGTCGTTTCGGCGCCGTCGCCCTGTTCGCCCTCGTCCTTTTGAGCGTCGGCGATGGTGGAGGCCGCCGCAACGATACCGCGCTGGGGCGCGACGCCCGTCTGGGTCTGAGCGCCCTCGACAATTTCTGTGCCTGCATGCGCGAGCTCGGGCGATTTAAACATCGCGTCCAAGTTGGCACCGTCGCCGGCGTAGCCAAGCGCAGCGAGTGCGATGACGATCACTGCAACGACGACCGCGATCGGAACATAACGATGCCAACCAGCCGGATTGAGTCCGCTGCGACGAGCCGCCCCGCGGCTGATGTAGCCGAGCGTGCCGTCGTGCTTGAGCTTTGAGCCCACCACGCGTTTGCGGTCCCACAGCGAGGACTCTGCCTGCATTGCCAAGCGGGCACCTGTCGAAGGATAGCCGTATTTAGTGCGCTTGAACGAGCCGTCAAACCCCGAGGCGTGTTTGCCCCACGTCACCGATGTTGTGCGTCGGTTAACCGGCGCGGCGCTCCGCCTTCTGCGGCTCGGTTTTGTAGTCTCAGCCATACGCCCCCGCACGCCGTAACCAAATCGAAACAATAACGCTTTGGACTGTAGCACACGCGTCGCGCGCGGTCACGGGCGCCTCGCTCAACGGTCATCGTCCTTCAGTAAGCGCCACAGCGTTGTTCGGCTTATGCCCAGCACCTCCGCCGCACGGGTTCGGTTGCCGTGGAGATGATCTACAACCAGATGCGCGATATCTCGCTCGGTATCGGCCAGTGGTCGCAGGATATACAGGTCGCTTTCGAGTGTCGGGGCGCCAAAGGTTGCGGTCTTAATCACGTCCTCTTGGGCTAGCACTTCCTCCGCCACAGCGCGATCCACCGTGCCCGCCCCCACCAATATATACAGTCGTTCCGAGACCTCGCGGAGCTGCAGATAATTGCGCGGCCAGCGGTAAGCATCGAGCGCCTTCGTCGCCGCGGCAGACAGCGTGGGCGCTGCCGTCCCAAATGCACCAGCGAGATATTCCAAATAGCGCGCAATCTTTTGCGACGTGGCTCCCTGCTCGACGATTGCCGGCGCCACGCTCACCGCACAGGCGAAGCGCTCGGTCACAAAGGCGGCTTGATCACTTTCGCTGCCGCCCGGCATGTCATTCGCCGTCAGCACCACATGGCAGCGCGTCGCCAACGCGGTGTCGGCCATCGTGGAAACGAGCTCGCGGAGACGCTGGGGGCCAACCGTGTTCCAGCCCTCAATGCAAAGTGTCAGCCCCGTTTGGAACAACGGCGATTCGGCGCTTTTGAGCAGATGGCGCCAGCCGCGATCCGTTAGCTCATCGAGCGCAACGGCAACAAAGGGCTGATCGACAAAAGGACCGTCCAGATAGAGGCGCATGGCAATCTCGACCTGACCCGTTCCCAGCTCGCCCTCGAGCATAAGGGGCACACCGCGCGCGTAGCTCTCGGCGACCGGCGCAGCCACCGAGGCCGCCCCCTCAACGATGCCGTACGCGCTCGATTCGTAGCGGGCCTCAACTTCGTCGGCGTTGAGCCACTCGATGCCCGCGTGCGCCGCGGCGCCGCGCACCTCGCGGACCACGACGACCCAAAGGCCCCCGCCCTCTTTGTCGGCGGGGCGAACGGTCAGGCTCAGGCGCGTACCCGCACGCCCCATAACCAGACGCGCGCCGTCTCCTATACGGTCGAGGCGTTCGGCAACAAAAGCTGCCACATCCCGCTCAAGCGCCGCGTCATTCATGGTCGAAATCGCGACGTCCCCACGCGCATCGATTGCCAATGCCGAGGCCCCGGCAGCAGCCAGGGCCTCGGTCAAGATGTTCAGCTTGGCATCGCTATCCATGATTTGCCCCTGTCCGCGGCGACGTGCAACCGCCGACGGTCGCACGACCGAGTGTTTCAAAATTGAACGATATTGCTCACCAAACACTATAGGGCAGAAAGCGCCGTCCTGCGAGTATAGGTGTTGCCCCGCATCGCCATCCTGGCGGGGCGATAAGAGCTCTTCGGGACTTATAAACCTGCGGACAAGCCATACCCGCAAGAGCTCCTATCGCTCCACCGCAGGCTTGCGCTCACCAGCAACCAGCAACCAGCAACCAGCACGCGAATAAGCTACTTCTCTACCAGATTCCCAGCACGTGCTGCATTCCCAAGCTCATGCACGCAATGCCAATCCAGCAGCAAAAGCCCAGCGCGATGGGCTTGCCGCCCTTTTTGACCAGCTCAACGATATCGGTATTAAAGCCAATAGCTGCCATGGCCATCACGATAAAGAACTTCGAAAGCTCCTTGATGGGCGCCGTAATGGACGTGGGAAGCTGAAACACCGTGGTGACCACGCTTGCCAGCACAAAAAACAGCACGAACATGGGAAACGCGCGTTTAAGCGAGAACGTGCTTTTGGCGTCGCCGCCGGCCTTGCGCGCCAGATGCATCTGCCAGCATGCGAGAACCAACGTAATGGGAATAATGGCCAGTGTCCTGGTGAGCTTGACCACCGTGGCGCTCTCGAGCACATTGGCGCCGGGATGCATGCTGTCCCAAGCGCTCGCCGCAGCCGTTACGGACGAGGTGTCGTTGATGGCGGTGCCGGCAAACAGGCCAAAGCCCTCGTTGGTCAGCCCGAGCATACCACCGAGCGTCGGAAACACGAGCGCCGCGATAACGTTAAACAGGAAGATGACCGAAATAGCCTGGGCAATCTCGCGATCGTCGGCATCGATGACGGGCGCTGTCGCGGCGATGGCAGAACCGCCGCAAATCGACGAACCCACACCCACAAGCGTCGCGATCTTGCCCGGCACGTTCATAACGCGGCAGAGTACAAAGGCAATGACAAGCGAGGTCGAGATCGTCGCCACGATAATCGGCAGCGACTGGGCACCCTTGGACAGAATCTGGGAGAGGTTCATGCCAAAGCCAAGCAGGATAACCGCGTACTGCAAGACTTTTTTAGACGTATAGGTGACACCGGCGGCGAGCTGTTCGCGATGATTCTTGGGAAAGACGATCGCCAGAACCATGCCGAAGAGGATGGCGAATACCGGCCCACCGACCACCTCAATCTGTTTGCCGAGCAGCGTTGCGGGGATAGCGATGATCAGGCAGAACAAGACGCCCTTCCAGCGCTCGCGTACGATATTCGCCAGTTGCATATGGGATTCCTTCTTTCTCTTTCACGTTTGCGACGGCTTATGATACGGCAACATTGAGCGCAGCCTTGCGTAAACAAAGACTAAGATGCCGCAATAGTTCTTGGGCAACAGCCGAATTACCCACCGCGGAAAGCTGATTCGCGGCATAATTAACAACTGACATATGAGTTTGATAGAACAGTTGCGAGGCGCTATGGAAGAATCGATGCACGTCGGCGAGCAGGAAACGAGCCTACAGGACCAGTCCTACCACACCATTCGACGCAAAATCGTCTACCTGGACTACAAGCCGGGCGAAAAGCTGGGCGTCAAGCAACTTTGCGACGACCTGGATATGGGGCGCACCCCTGTGCGCGAGGCGCTGGTGCGTCTGGCGCAAGAGGGCCTGGTGCGTACCGTGCCCCAAAGCGGCACCTATGTCTCGCCCATCAACCTCACTCTTGCCGAGAGCGCCTGCTACATTCGCGAGCACCTGGAAAAGCAGGTGATTGTAGAGTGCTGCGCCCGTGCCACCTCGGCAGGCATCGAGCAGCTCGACCGAGCCATCGCGCTGCAGGAAAAGACCATGGCCGAGGAGGATCGCATCGGCTTCTTTTTAAGCGACAACCTCATGCACCGCATGATCTTTAACATCGCGTGCCGCAGCACCGTGTGGTCGTGGCTCGAGGCGACCAATGCCGACCTGGAGCGCTTCCGCTGGCTGCGCGCCGCCACGCAGAGGCTCGACAATCAGGAGATTGTTAACGAGCACAAGAAAATCCGCCGCGCTATCGCCGGTCGCGACCCCATCGAGGCGAGCTTTTTGGTCAGCAAGCACCTGCATATGATGTTCCGCAACCAGACCGAGGTCCTGGACCAATATCCCAAGTACTTCGAGACCAGCAAGCTCCGCTAACCTGCCAAAAAGGGACAGGTTTATTTTGGCAGGTTTTATCTGGGCAAACGCAACAAGGCCCGACTCCGCCACAGCGGAGCCGGGCCCTTCTTGTTAGCGCGTTTCGACAACGGAGCACCTGATGTCAGCCACCAACAGCGAGCGAGCCGCATTTGCGCCAAGGTGACGTGAAATGAGAGGGCGCTGACCTTCTGGTCGCGCCCTCGAAATTGAACGTCAGATTGGCGTGAATGCGGCTCGCGCAGCGTCGAGCAGTTCCGGCGCTTGGTAAAACGCCGGAACAACAATTACTCGACGGTCACGCTCTTAGCGAGGTTTCGAGGTTGGTCAACGTCGCAACCGCGCAGAATGGCCACCTCGCGGGCGAGCAGCTGCAGCGGAACGCTCGCCGTGATGGGGCTGAACACGTCACGGACGGACGGCACGCGAATGATGCAGTCGGCAATCTTGTTAATTTCCTCGTCGCCCTCGGTGGCAACGACGATGACCTTGGCGCCACGCGCCTTGCACTCCATAAGGTTCGACACGGTCTTGTCGTAGGTAGCGCTCTTGGTGGCCACGGCGATGACGGGGAAGCCCGGATCGATCAGCGCGATGGGGCCGTGCTTCATCTCGCCGGCAGCATACGCCTCGGCGTGCAGGTAGCTGACCTCCTTGAGCTTGAGCGCGCCCTCGTAGGAGATGGCAGCGCCCATACCGCGGCCCACAAACAGTGCCGACTGCGCGTCCCTGCACAGCAGGGCGGCCTCGTGCACGGCCTCGGTCTGCGTATCCAAAATCCACTGGATCTGCTCGGCCGTATCGGAAAGCTCGCGGAACATCATGCGTGCCTGTTTGGTGGTCAGGCGGTACTTGACCTGCGCCAGCAGCAGGGCCAAAAGCGTGAGGCTAACGACCTGACCGATGAAGCTCTTGGTCGAGGCAACCGCAATCTCCTTGTTGGCCTTGGTATAGATGACGCCATCGCTTTCGCGCGCCACCGGGCTGCCCACCACGTTAGTGATGCCAAAGACCTTGGCGCCCTTGATGCGCGCATCGCGAATGGCGGCAAGGGTGTCGGCCGTCTCGCCCGACTGGGACACGGCCACGACGAGCGTCGTCGGCGTGATGATGGGGTTGCGGTAGCGGAACTCGCTTGCCGCCTCGACCTCGGTAGGAATACGAGCCCAGCCCTCAATAAGGTTCTTAGCGATGAGTCCGGCATGGTAGCTGGTGCCGCAGGCAATCACATACACGCGGTCGATATCGTTGAGCTCCTCGAGGGACAGGCCCAGCTCGTCGATATCGAGCTCACCGGTGGGGGTCATGCGACCCACCAGCGTATCGCGCACGACGCGCGGCTGCTCGTGAATCTCTTTGAGCATAAAGTCGGGATAACCGCCCTTTTCGGCCATGTCCAGATCCCAATCGATGTGGGTGACCTTGGGCTCGATGACATTGCCGGCCTCGTCGGTATACTCGACGCCCGCAGGCGTGAGCTTGGCAAACTGACCGTCCTCGAGCACCACGACATCACGGGTGGCGTCGATGAGCGCGATCACGTCGGAGGCAACGTAGGAGCCGGTCTCGCCCATGCCGACCACGATCGGGGAATCCTTGCGGGCCACGGCGATTACGCCAGGCTCGTCGGCGCACACGGCGGCCAAGCCATAGGCGCCCACCACGTGGGTGCAGGCCTCGCGCACGGAGGCCATCAGGTCGTGTGTCTCGGCATAGGCCTCTTCGATCAGATGCGCGAAGACCTCGGTATCGGTCTCGCTCTTAAAGTGATGGCCGCGGCCCTCCAGCTCCTCGCGCAGCTCGGCGAAGTTCTCGATGATGCCGTTGTGGACGATGGCGATACGACCGTCGCAGCTGGTGTGGGGGTGAGCGTTAACGACAGAAGGCTTGCCGTGGGTGGCCCAGCGGGTGTGACCGATGCCGCAGGTTGCGTCGCTATCGATATTGGAAAGCTCGCTCTCCAGGCCCGCAACCTTACCCACGCGGCGGATAACGTCGAGGTGCGCCGCGGCGCCCTCGCCCACCTCGAGCGCGACGCCCGAGGAGTCATAGCCGCGATACTCCATGCGCTTAAGGCCCGTGACCAGGATGTTCTTTGCAATATCAGAGCCGGTGTAGCCGACAATTCCGCACATAGGATAAATCCCTTCGTTCGCGTGACTGCAAGACGTCCACGCACAGGGGGCGCTGAGACGTATAACGTTCGAGTATTGTACTCACGCAAGCGCAAGCTGATATACCAGAAGTGGTATCTCAACTTAGATACCACTCGATGCACACATGCCCAGCCGGTCCAAACCACCACGAAGGGGACAGGCACCTTTGTGGTGGTTTGGACCGGGGCGGCGGCCTATCCCGGCGAAAGATCTCAATCTGTAACATCTGGGCCGCAATAAGCCGGCTTTGTGTTACAGATCGAGACATTACGGTTCGGCCCCAGCACTATGTCTCGATCCGTAACAGGTAGAGGCGGTTTTGCCGTCCAGATGTTACAGATCGAGACAATTGAAGGCCCGGGCGTCTCAAACCACCACAAAGGTGCCTGTCCCCTTCGTGGTGGTCGCGCTGGCAACGGCGTTTTCGCAGATAAAACCTACCAAAATAAACCTGTCCCTAATTGGCAGGTTTTGACACCCCAGGGGCGGGCGATGCTACAATCTGGCTTGTACTTGAAACGCATCAAAGGGGCCGCTATGGCAAAGGTAAAAATCAGCGACGTCGCGCGCGAG
>CATWKM010000069.1:0-7962 GCA_958351385.1 uncultured Collinsella sp.
CGTCCTGCAGGAGCTCGTCGCCCGTTTCGCATAAGCCTGGCTGCATAAGCCCAAAAGACGAATCGCCCCGTCCTCTACAGAGAACGGGGCGGTTTTTGATACAAGGGGAGTAGTCAACATCGCAGGTTGAGCCAACGTCAGCGAGCGACGTCCAAGGCGAACAAGTTGGCATGAAAAAGGCAGGGCATTGACCTTCTGGTCATGCCCTGCCTTTTGAATGACAAATTGTCGCCTTGGGCGGCGCGCAGCGTCGAGCCGTTACGGCGTTTGGTAAAACGCCGTAACTTAGTAGTTGGCCTCGTAACCGTTGCCGTCGCCGGTAGGCTGTTCGTAGTAGTCCGAATCGCTCGAATCGCTTGAGCCATCGGAATCGTCAGAGCTGACCGATGAGGTTGCGGTGCCGTTTGCGTAGTCGTCAGACGTGTTGTTGCTGAGGTCACCGATCGTAGAGCTGGAGCCGTCGGAAAGACCCATGGTGTTGGGACCCTTGGGATCCTTGCCGGCATCGACGCGCTCCATCATTTCCTTGAGCTCGTCCTCGTAGACAAAGACATAGCTCACGCCGTCGATCATGGTGCTGTCGTCGGCGTACGAGGGCAGGTTGGCCGAGTAGATACCGTCGACATCCATACCGCGCATGGCATTGACCGTAGCCACGATATCCTGAACGCTCATATCGGTTACGAGCATATCGGACAGCGAATTAACCAGGCCAAAGATCTTCGTGGCATCGAAGTTATTGAGAATCTGGTTGGCAAGGGCGCCAAGCACCTGACGCTGGTGGCGCATGCGCGTGTAATCGCCGTCGGCATAGGTGTAGCGGCAGCGGGCATAGGTAAGGGCGGTGGCACCGTCCATATGCTGCTGGCCAGCGGTAATCTTAATATCCAGGTGCTCGGGGTCGTCAACATCATCGGTTGCGTTAATGTCGATACCGCCAACCGAATCAATCAGCGCCTGCATACCGTCGAAGCTGACCTCGGCATAGTGGGAAATCTGAACACCGCACAGCTCGTTGACCGCCTCGACCATGGCCTCGGCGCCGCCAACGGTATGGCAGGCGTTGATCTTCATGGTCTCGCCCTTGTACACGACCTTGGTGTCGCGCGGAACGGAAATGAGCGTCGCCTGCTTTTGCGTGGGGTCGATGCGTGCCAGGATAATCGAGTCGGCACGATACGTATCCTCGCCCGGACGGCCGTCGGTGCCAAGAAGCAGCACGTAGAACGGATCCTTTGCTTCATCGGTGTCAACCAGAACCCGACGCAGATTGTCGGTAATGACATTAGAATCGCCGAGCTTGCCCATAATGGTGGCAAACCACAGGCCGGCAGCGGTAGTGGCGCTCAGTAGCACGCCAAGCACGACAATGAGCGCGACGTGGCGAATCGTGTGGCTACGACGACGTTGGCGAGCTCGCTCGGAATAACGAGCCACGTTATCGCGACTGTAGATCTTGGCCTGCGCACCAGTTGAGGGTCTTCGGGTGGTGGTATCCGCGAGGGGCTTTTTATTAAACATAGGCAACCTGTATTAGTAGATGACGGGATCGGGGACGGTAGCATGCTCGACATGCGCGCCAAGCGCCTGCAGCTTTTCGACAAACTGCTCGTAGCCGCGCTTGATGTGATGGATAGCTGAAACCTCGGTCGTCCCGTCGGCGATCAAGCCCGCTACAACGAGGGCCGCTCCGCCGCGCAGATCGGGCGAGGTAACCTGTGCACCCGAGAAGCCCTTGACGCCATGAATCATGGCATGATGGCTCTCGATACGAATGTCGGCACCCATGCGCACCAGCTCAGAGGCAAACATAAAGCGATTCTCGAAGATGTTCTCGGTAATAACGGAACTGCCGTCGGCAAGGGCGGAGAGCACCATAATCTGCGCCTGCATGTCGGTCGGGAAACCGGGGAACGGAAGCGTCTGGATGTCGACCGGCTTGATACGCTCGGCACGGTTCACATGGACGCCATCCTCGACGCGCTCGCAGTCGATACCCATGAGCTCCATCTTCTTGAGCACCATGCCCAAATGAATGGGGCAAAAGCCCGTGACATCGACACCGCGATCGTCCGCCATCAACGCACCGGCGACGATAAAGGTACCGGCCTCGATGCGGTCGCCCACTACGCGATGGGTAACAGGATGCAGCTCTTCCACGCCCTCGATGGTCACGACAGGCGTACCGGCGCCAACAATCTTGGCACCCATTTCGTTGAGCATGTTGGCGAGATCGACGATCTCGGGCTCGCGGGCGGCATTGTCGATAACCGTGGTGCCCTGCGCGCGCACGGATGCCATAATGAGGTTCTCGGTCGCACCGACACTGGCAAACTCGAGCGTGACGGTGGTACCGCGCAGGCCCTGAGGCGCGCTGGCGTTGATGTAGCCGTGGGCGGTATCAAACTCGACGCCCAGGGCCTCGAGACCCAGAATATGCATGTCGATCTTGCGGGCACCTAGGTTGCAGCCGCCCGGCATGGCGATCTTGGCGCGATGGAAGCGACCCAGCAGGGGCCCCATGACGGCGGTGGAAGCACGCATCTTAGCGACGAGCTCATAGGGAGCCTCCCAGGAATCGACCTGAGAGGTATCGATCTCGAGCGTGTGCTCGTCGAGAACATCGATCGTAGCGCCCATGCCCTTGAGCACCTTGCCCATCACGTGGACATCGGAAATATCGGGCACGTTCTGCAGCGTCGTCTTGCCCGGCGCCAGAAGCGTTGCCGCCATGAGTTTGAGCGCGGAGTTCTTAGCACCCGAGACGGGCACGGAGCCTCCGATGGCGTGGCCACCCTCAACGCGGATAATATCCAAGGTCTACCCTTTCAAAAAGCATGCCCGGGGTGGCCAAGCCATCCCGGGCATGATGTGTTCGCAAATGGTCGAACGCTAAATCGTTTGACTATTGGGCAAGCTTGAGCTTACACCATGCGATTTCATTATAGAGGTAGGCGCGGCGTGCATCATCCTCCGACAAATTACCCAGCTTCTCTTCAAAACCTTGAATATCAGCTTTAAGCTTGTCGGCATCGACGGTCGCCAAATCGCAAGCGCGCTCGGCGAGAACGGTCACGACATCGTCCGCAACCTGGGCATAGCCGCCGGCCACGGCAAACGTGTGGTCGACAGTGCCCATGGCCTTATCGGAAACGCGAACGTAACCGCGGTCGATCGTGCAGATCTCGCTGGAGTGAGCAGGCAGGACGCCAAACTCGCCATCCGTGGACGGAATCGACACAAACGCAGCGTCGCCCTCATAGGCGCAGCTCACGGGGCACACGATGCGGATACGCATAACCTACTTCTCCCCCATCTTGCGGGCGCGCTCGCGCACGTCCTCAATCGTGGAAGCATAGCGGAAAGCCTGCTCGGGCAGGTCATCGGCCTTGCCGTCGACAATCTCGGCAAAAGAGCGGACGGTATCCTCGACGCGGACGTAGACACCGGGGTTGCCGGTGAACTTCTCGGCGACGTGGAAGGACTGCGAGAGGAACTGCTGAATCTTACGGGCACGGTTGACCGTAAGGCGCTGCTCCTCGGACAGCTCGTCCATACCCAGAATGGCGATGATGTCCTGAAGGTCGGAGTACTCCTGCAGGAGCTCCTGGACCTTGACGGCGACACGGTAGTGCTCCTCGCCAACGATCGAGGGATCGAGAGCGTCGGAGGAAGATGCGAGCGGGTCGATAGCCGGGAACAGGCCGAGCGACGAAATGCTACGCGAAAGAACCGTGGTGGCGTCGAGGTGCGTAAACGTCGTGGCAGGCGCCGGGTCGGTCAGGTCGTCTGCGGGGACGTAGACAGCCTGGACGGAGGTAATGGATCCCGTCTTGGTCGAGGTAATGCGCTCCTGGAGGTCACCCATCTCGGTAGCCAGCGTGGGCTGGTAACCAACGGCGGACGGCATACGGCCCAGCAGTGCGGAAACCTCGGAACCCGCTTGGGAGAAGCGGAAGATGTTGTCGATGAACAGCAGGACGTCCTGGCCGCGATCGCGGAAGTACTCAGCGGTGGTAAGGCCGGCCAGACCGATGCGCAGACGCGCTCCAGGCGGCTCGTTCATCTGACCATAAACCAAGCAGGTCTTGTCGATAACGCCAGACTCGCTCATCTCGAGGAACAGGTCGGTGCCCTCGCGGGTACGCTCGCCGACACCGGTGAACACCGAGGTGCCGCCGTGCTCCTGGGCGAGGTTGTTGATAAGCTCCTGAATCAGAACGGTCTTGCCGACGCCGGCGCCGCCGAACAGGCCGGTCTTGCCGCCACGGATGTAGGGCTCGAGCAGGTCGACGGCCTTGATGCCGGTCTCGAAGATCTCGGTCTTGGTGGTGAGCTCGTCAAAGCGGGGCGCTGCATGGTGGATGGGGTAGAACTCCTCCACCTCGGGCATGGGCTTGCCGTCGACGGGCTTGCCCATAACGTTCCAAATGCGGCCGAGCGTCTTGGGGCCAACGGGCATCTTCATGGGCTCACCGGTATCGGTGGCGATGAGGCCGCGCTGCAGGCCGTCGGTCGAGGACATGGCGACCGTGCGGACGACGCCGCCCGGAAGCTGGCTCTCGACCTCGAGGATCGTGCTCAGATGACCGATCGGGGTCTCGGCCTCGACCGTGAGCGCGTTGTAGATCGGGGGCACCGCGCCGTCAAACTTGACGTCGACGACAGGGCCGATGATTCGCACGATGCGACCATCACCGGCAGTCGTCTTCTTGGTGGCTTCCTCGAC
This sequence comes from uncultured Collinsella sp., assembly GCA_958351385.1. GTDB lineage: Bacteria > Actinomycetota > Coriobacteriia > Coriobacteriales > Coriobacteriaceae > Collinsella. Next base: position 4,730 of record CATWKM010000069.1, read on the forward strand.
CGCAAGCTTTACGGTGTTATTAGCCATTACTGTTCCTCCAATGCTGAGGCTCCGCCGACGATCTCGTTAATCTCGGTCGTGATCGAAGCCTGGCGCACGCGACTATACGTGCGGGTAAGGGTCGAGATGATCGCGGTGGCGTTTTCCGTCGCGGAGTGCATGGCCTTGCGGCGTGCACCCTGCTCGGCAGCCGCCGAATCGATCAGGGCCTGGTAGATGACCGTCAGGATGTAAGACGGCACAAGCTTGCCGAGAACATGCTCGGGAGAGGGCACGAACTCGAACGTGGACGAGATGCGCTTAGGGGCGTCGGTCTCGTTCTTACGCGGACCGTGGGCCATAGCGATCATCTCGGGGTCGAGCGGCAACAGATGCTCGACGCGAAGCTCCTGATCCACGCGGTTCTTGGCGTGGTGGTAGACAAGCTCGACACGGTCAAGCTCACCGGCACGATACGCATCGCAGATATGAGAGGAGATCATGCGGGCCTGATTGAAATCGGGCTCAGAGGAGTTGCCCTCAAAGTGCATGACAACGTTTGCGCGGTCACGGAAATACGTGGCCGGCTTACGCCCGCACGCGATGATCTCGCACTCGATGCCGTCGTTCGCCCAAGAAGCGGCGAGCTTTTCGGCCGTGCGCTCCACCGTCGTATTGAAACCGCCGGCAAGGCCGCGGTCCGAGGCAATAACGACAATCAGGCCATGCTTGACGCTCTCATGCTTCTGCAGCATGGGATCGGTGCCCGAACAGGAGGCGTCGCCGGCGACCGTCAACATGACGTCGGTCAGCGCCTCCTTATAGGGCTCGGCCTGCTTGGAGCGATCGAGGGCACGACGGATCTTGGCCGTAGAGACCATCTCCATCGTGCGCGTGATCTGCTTGGTCGTGGTAACCGAGGAGATTCGCTTCTTAATGTCGCGAAGGTTGGCCATGGGGCTTAGTTCTCCTCTGATCCAGAAACATCCGAATGGTGCTTGGCCATGAACTGCTGCTTGAAGTCGCCGATGACGCGCAAGAGCTCAGCCTTGGTGTCATCATCGATCTTCTTGGCGCGAACCTTGTCGAGCAGCGAACCAAAGCCATTGTCCATGTACTCGATGAGCTCGGCACGGAAGGGCAGCACGTCGGCGATCTCCAGGTCATCCAGGAAGCCCTCGTTGCCAGCGAACAGCGTAACGATCTGCTCGCCAACCTCAAACGGCTTGTAACGCGGCTGCTTCAGGAGCTCGGTCATGCGAGCACCATGGGTCAGCTGCTTCTGAGTAGCCTCGTCGAGGTCGGAGCCGAACTGCGTAAAGCCAGCGAGCTCCTGATAGGAAGCGAGGTCCAGACGGAGGTTGCCGGCGACCTGCTTCATGGCCTTGGTCTGCGCATCGCCACCGACGCGGGACACGGAGATGCCCACATCGACTGCCGGGCGCTGACCCTGGAAGAAGAGCTCGGACTGCAGGTAGATCTGACCATCGGTAATGGAAATGACGTTGGTCGGAATGTAGGCCGAGACGTCGCCGTCCTGGGTCTCGATGATCGGCAGTGCCGTCATGGAGCCGTAACCGTTCTTCTTGGACATCTTGACGGCACGCTCGAGCAGACGAGAGTGCAGGTAGAAGATGTCGCCAGGATAGGCCTCGCGTCCGGGCGGACGATGCAGCGTCAGCGACATCTGACGGTAGGCCACAGCCTGCTTGGACAGGTCGTCGTAGATGACGAGCACGTGGCCGCCGGGGTTGGTCTCGCTGGCGGGCTTGCCGTCCTCGCCGTTGTACATGAAGAACTCGCCGATAGCGGCACCGGCCATAGGCGCGATGTACTGCATAGGGGCGGAATCGGCAGCGGTGGCCGAAACGATGATGGTGTAGTCGAGCGCACCGTGCTGAGCGAGGGTCTCGCGGATGTTGGCAACCGTGGAGGCCTTCTGGCCGATGGCGACATAGATGCAGACCATGCCCTTGCCGCGCTGGTTGAGGATAGCGTCGATGGCGATGGCGGTCTTACCGGTCTTACGGTCGCCGATAATGAGCTCACGCTGACCGCGGCCAATAGGCACCATGGAGTCGATAGCGAGCAGACCGGTCTGAACCGGCTCGCACACCGGGGTACGATCGATGACGCCGGGAGCCTTGAACTCGATGGGGCGACGGTGCGTGGCGACGATGTCGCCCAGGCCGTCGATGGGCTGGCCGAGCGGATTGACGACGCGGCCGAGCATGGCACGGCTCACGGGGATATCCATAATGCGGCCAGTGGTGCGGCACTCGTCGCCTTCCTTGATGGAGTCGACGGCACCGAACAGAACGGCGCCGACCTCGTCACGGTCAAGGTTCTGGGCAAGGCCGAAGACGGTCTCACCGGTATCGGAGCTCTTGAACTCCAGAAGCTCGCCTGCCATGGCGCTCTTGAGGCCGGAGACGCGCGCGATGCCGTCGCCTACCTCGTCGACCGTTGAAACCTCATGCGTATCGACCGTCGCGGAGAGGCTCGTGAGCTGCTCCTGCAGTTTCTTGGCGATATCCTGGGCATTGAGGGTTTCGGACATTAGGCTTCACCTCCGTACGAATTAGCAGAGTTTGCGAGGGTCTCCTGCGCGATGCGCAGCTGCGTCTTGACGGAAATATCACGACGCTCGCCGCGGGCCTCGAGCACCAGGCCGCCCACGATAGACGGGTCGACCCGCTCGATAAGGAATACCTTGCGGCCGAAGTCCTGCTCGCATTTCTTAGTGATGGTTTGACGCAGCTCGTCGTCGAGCGGGATCGCCGTGGTGACGGTCACGCCCACTACATCCTCGTCTTCCTCGGCAACATACTTAAAGGCAGCTGCCACCTTGGGAAGAAGGTCGAGCTGGTCGCGCTTGGACATGGTGTCGAGCACGGCGATGATCTCGGGGCTGGCAGAAGCCAAGCGCTCGATCATCTCGAGGTCCTCAAACACATGGTTCTCGGCCTTAGCGGCTTCCAGAAGGGAGCGCGCGTAGGTCTCGAGCACCTTGTCCTGATAGCGGCTAGTCGGCATTCAGGCTACCTGCTTCCTGGATGTAGCGCTCGATGAGCTTCTTCTGCTCGGCATCGTCCTCGAGTGCCTCGCCCACGATCTTGGTGGCGACGGCAACGGACAGGTCGGCGATGGAGCTCGCGGCACCGGCGTAAATGGACTTGCGCTCGTCCTCGACGGTCGTATGGGCCTTGGCGATGATCTCCTCGGCCTCCTTGTGAGCAGCCTCGATGATACGG